>JBGPEJ010000057.1:0-15042 GCA_041482775.1 Gemmatimonadota bacterium
GAGCCGGCGGAGGCGGAGGTCAAAACCGCGGAGTAGGGTCGGGCGGCGGCAAAGACCGGTACTTATCTCTCAGGTCATTCTCCCGGGTCCGTAGCGACGTCTCCAGTCCCCTGATGTAGACCTTTTCCGCCACGCTGGAAATCTCGAACGGGTCGCCCGACCAGATCACCAGGTTGGCCACCTTGCCCGGCTCCAGAGTGCCGTACTCCGTCAGGCCGAAGGCGGCGGCCGGCGCCTGCGTAACGGCCTGCAGCGCCTCGTCCCAGGTCAGCCCGTTGCGCACCGCGTTGCCGGCGGCGTAACGGAGATTCCTCTCCCCGCCCGGATCCCCCTGCGCGATGATCACGGAGACTCCCGCCTGCCGGAGGAGGGTTGCGTTGTCGAGGCGCGCTGCCAGGCCGTCGAAGCTGGGGATGTCCCGATTCGGCTCGAGCACTACGGGCACGCCGGCCGCAGCGATTTCCCGGCCGATCTGCCACCCCTCGACCGCGTTGATCAACACCATGCGGAGCTTGTATTCCCGCTGCAGGCGGAGCGCGTTTTCCATGTCGATCCGCCGGTTGGCCACCACCGCCAGCGGCTCTGCCCCGTGCAGCATCGGAAGCAGGGCCTCGAGTTCCTTCGCGGGTGCCGAAAGGGGCTGAATCGCCGAACGCTGAAAATCGGCCCGCCGCCGGGCGAACTCCAGCGCGTCGTCGAACAATCGGCGGACCCGGGCCATGGTTCCCGCTCGGCTCCCCCCTCCGGCCGGTTTGCTGTTGTCCGACAGATCGAGCACCAGCGCCGCGCTTTTCCGGACGATCATCTGGTCGACCCGGTCCCCCGCATAGTTCACGGCCGGCACCTGTCCGGGGAGGAACGGCCCGTTCGGCACCAGGAGCGCCCCGGTGATCCCGCCGGTACGGGCGATCGGAATCGTAAAGGCCGCGGGGTCCACCCCCTCCGTCGGATTGAAAGAGGGATTGACCTCGCCCTGAACCCCTCCCTCCTGCTGCCCGTTGAGTCCCGCCACACCGAGACCCGCACCGGCGTTGGCATGAATGAAGCCCGGCGTGACCCATTTTCCCGTGGCGTCCACCCGCGTGGCGCCGTCCGGAATGCTCACACTGGCGCCGACAGCGGCCACGCGGCCGTCCCGAATCAGCACCGTCGCATTGGGGATCTTGGGCCCCGACACCGGGAAGACCGTCCCTCCTGTGATGGCCACGACCTGTGCGGCCAGCCGGGGGTGCGGCTGCACGGCCAAGACCACCGCCGTCGCGAACACCGCCCGAACTCCACCGGCCATCGGCCGCCCCGCGATGATCCGTCTCATCTCCCGACCCCCGGCGCCGTCTGCCCAATGTTGAAGTCCGTCTTGTATTGATGCTTGGGATCGAGACGGTCGAAAGCCAGCCACCCTTCATTCCACACTTTCTCCGCTCTCGAGTAGACCGAGAACGGGTCGCCCGACCAGAGCACGACATCGGCCGCCTTGCCGGCCTCCAGCGTGCCGGTCCACCGGTCGATGCCGAGAGTCCACGCCGGGTTTGCGGTGATCCAGCGGATCGCCTGATCCCGGGTCAGCGAAATCCCGGCGCGGATGCCGGCGAAGTAGGCCTTGGACATGTCCTGGTTCATCCGCTGGATCCCGTTGGCATCGTCGGTGTGGATGACTGCACGGGCCCCCGCCTGAGTGATCAGCGCGGCGTTTTCCAGAATCTCGTCGAACGCCTCCATCTTGAATCCCCCCCAGTCCGACCAGACCGACGCCGCCGTCCCGTTCGCGGCGAGGAGGTCGGCGATCTTGTAGGCCTCGATCGCATGGTGGAACGAGCGGATCTGGAACCCGAACTCCCGGGCCAAATCGAGCATCTGCGCCATTTCGTCGGCGCGATAGCAGTGATTCTGCACCAGGATTTCGCCGCGTAGCACCCCGGCCAGGGTTTCCAGCTTGAGATCCCGTCCCGGGGGATCCCCCTTGCGCTCCTTGAGCCATTTGTCCCACCGCTGCCGGTACTCCTCCGCCTGAATGAACGCGGCGCGGTATCCCGCCATGTTCCCCATGCGGGTGGACGGGCCCCGGTTCTGATACACCCGTTTGGGGTTCTCCCCGCACGCCATCTTCACCCCATAGGGGGCGCCGGGGTATTTCATGTCCTGAACGGTGCGCGCCGGGACGAGGCGCACGATCGCGGAGCGGCCGCCGATCAGATTCGCCGAGCCCGGCAAGACCTGCATGACGGTCACGCCGCCGGCGATTGCCAGGGGAATTTGAGGGTCCTGCGGCCAGATCGAGTGCTCCGCCCAGACCTCGGCGGTCACCGGATTGGTGGCCTCGTTGCCGTCGCTCTCCGCCTGGGTCCCCGGTGCCGCGTACACGCCGAGGTGGCTGTGGGTGTCGATGATCCCGGGCGTCACGAACTTGCCGGTGCCGTCCACGACCACCGCGTCGGCCGGTGCCGGCACGCCGCTGCCCACCGCGACAATCTTCCCGTCCCGGAAGAGAATCGAAGCGTTAGGCAGCTCCTGCCCCGCCGCGGTGAGGATGGTGGCGTTGCGAACCAGCACCGGCGGGTTCACCCGCCGCTTGTAGGTGGAGAGGTACTGCGGCCGGTCGAAACTCAAGGTGTCGGTGAACCGCGCCGCCGCCGGGGCCACGGGTGTGGGCGCGGGGGCGGCCGGCGCCGCCGGCGATTGGGCGCCGGCGCGGGCACAGGCCACCGCAAGGCTTCCCACCAGAGGGAACGAGTACCGCAATCTCATTTCAGTCTCCTCCTCAAGGAACCCGCACGAACTCCAATGGTTGTCCCGCGACCGCGATCTTCACCAGGAGGTGGGGTCCGGCGGTGGTGACCCAGAACGTCAACGGCGACGGCGCCCCGATGAGCTCCGCCCGATACGTCTCGGTGGGCTTCCCGGCCACCGCGATTGTGTCAGTCGCCGAGACGGCCAGTGTCCACGGCTTGATCTCAGCCTGGCCTGCGCTCAGCACGTTCATGGTCCACTTGGCGCCGGGTTTCCAGTGCAGCGCCGGAAGCAGCGCCTGCAACGCATTGTCGTCGATCGTTCCCTCGGAGTAGGCCGTATCGAGGGTGACGCTCTTGATCTGGCCGGTCCTCGGATCCGGAGTCTTCGCGCTGCCCTTGGCGCGCCCGGCCGCGTAGGTCACATCGACGCTGGCATCCTGTCCCTGGATCTTTCCCGACTGACTGACCCGCTTCATCCGCCCTGCCGCGTCCATTTCGAGCGTCGTGGTCTGGGACACAAATCCGCCGAGCCGAGTGTCCTCGACGTACCGGTAGCCGTCGGCGGTCTTCTCGAGCACGCCGCGTTGCCAGCCCACCGGCTTGGCGCTGAAGCTGATCGCGAAGCTGTCGCGCCGCGGAACCAGGGCGCCGAGGTCGAGATCGAGGGCCGCGACTTTGGGAGCGAGGTCGGCGGGGGTGAGCGGTTTTCCTTCCGGATCGACGATGATGGTCGGCGCGATCGACTTGATTCGGTCATAAATCTTCGCGCCGTCTCCCACCACGACGATGGCCGCCGTGCCGGGGACGATGGTGGCCTTGGCGGCCGCCTGCACCTGGGGGCCGGTCACCGCGCCCAGCCGAACCCGGTAGGTCTGCACGAAGTCCTGCGGCAGGCCGTACAGGCGCGCGTTCGCTACGGCGTTGGCTACCTGGTCGGCCGATTCGATGCTGAGCGGATAGCTGCCGGTGAGGGCCCCCTTCGCCGCGTCCAGCTCGGTGGCGGGCACCGGCTCGGCGCCGATGCGCCGGAGCTGCGCCAGCATCTCGCCCAGGGCGGAGTCGGTTACCTCGGTCCGGACCTCGGTGCTGGCCTCGAAAAATCCGAGCCCCCTGCGCCGGGCATATCGGGAGTAGGCGCCGTATGTCCAGCTCTTCTGCTCCCGGAGGATCATGAACAACCGTGAGGATGCGCCGCCGCCGAGGACCTGGTTGGTCACGCTGGTGGCGTAGATCCTCGGGTCGGTGGGGGCGAAGGTGAGGTTTCCCACCAGGATGTTCGATTGCACCGATCCGGGGCGGTGCACCAGGATCAGTCCGGTCTTGGTGCGGGTCGGCGGCGCTCGGAATACCGGTGGCGGGGGCGGCGCGCCGACCCAGCCCTGGAAGGCCTTGAGCGCGAGCCGGCGGGCGTCGGCGAGCGTAACGTCACCCGCGAGGACCAGCAGTGCCCCGCCGGGACGGAGCCGGCTCTTCTGATAGGCCACGAGGTCGGCCCGGGTGATGGTGCGGACGCTCGCGGGAGTGCTGGTCCGGGCGTAGGGATGCTCCCCGTACAGCGTTCGCCGGAACGCGATATCCGCGAGGGCGTCCGGCTGGGTCAATTGCACCTGCAGCCCCGAGAGGGTCTGGGTGCGGAGCAGCTCCACCTCCTTGTCGGGGAACGTCGGCCGGCGTACTGCGTCCCCCGTCAGCTCGAAGGCGAGTGGGAGGCTGGTGGTGAGCACCGTCGAGTTGATGGAGAAGAAATCGGCACCTACGCCGGCGCTGAACGATCCTCCCGCCCCCTCGATCGCCTCGGCGATCTGTTCGGCGGTCCGGGTGCCCGCGCCCTTGGTGAGCAGCCCCGCGACCATCTCGGCGAGGCCGTCCTTCCCGACCGGGTCGTATACCTGGCCCGCCGCGAACGAGAGCGAGAGCGAGACCACCGGCTGCTTGTGGCTCTCCACCACCAGCAGCCGGAGACCGTTGGCCAGGACAGTTTCCCGGAAGGGCGGAAACGGCGCCGGAGTGAGGGCGGCGGGCGGTGGAGGTGTTTTCGGATAGGCTTGCGCCACCAGCGGTGCAGCCCCGACGAGGGCCAGGAGCAGCTGAGCGCCCGAGCAACCAAGCGGCTTCATTGTGCGGCCCCCGGCGTGATGAGAATGACGAGTGAGTTTTCCGGACGGAAATAGGTCGCGGCGACCCGCTTCACATCGGCGGCGGTGACCGAGAGATACCGCCGCCAGTTGGTGTTGACCGCCTCGGGACCGCCCAGGAACAGGCTGGCGCTCTGCAGCGCTTCAGCCTTGTTCAAGGCCTGCTGCTGCTGGGTGATGAGCTGGGTGCGGTAGGAGTTCTTGGCTTTGGTGAGCTCGGTCTCGGAGATGCCTTCGCGGGCCACCCGCTCGAACTCGGCGGTGAGCCCCGCGGCGATCGAATCGGACCCGACGCCCTGATTGGCGATGCCGAGGGCGAGCAGAACCCCGGGACCTCGGCGTGGTCCGAACGGGTTGGCGAACGCGAGAACCTGCGCGGCGAGTTTGCGGTCGCGCACCACGGTGCGGTTGATCCGGGAGCTTTCCCCCTGGCCCAGGATGGTGGCCAGGAGCTCGAGCACCGGAGTGTCGGGGCTCTTGTACTCGGGAATCCGGTAGGCCAGGAGGACCGCCGGCAAGTTCGCCTTCGGATCGGGCCAGGTCCGGCGGATCGCGCCGGGGCTGAAGGAGGCCTGACACTCCACTGCCGGAGGCTCCCGACCCCGGGGGATTTCCCCGAAATATTGCTCGATGAGCGCCTTTGCCTCGGCGGGCACAAAATCGCCCACGACCGTGAGGGTGGCGTTGTTGGGACTATAGTTGAGGTCGAAGAACGCCTTCACGTCGGCGAGCTTCGCGGCGTTGAGATCGTCCATCGAGCCGATGACCGAATGGGCATAGGGGAAGCAGGTGCCGCTGTCGGCCAGCGCGTACATTCCCTCGAAGATCGCGGCGAAATAGGGCTGGTTGTCCACCCGGAGCCGGCGTTCTTCCTTCACCGCCTCCCGCTGGTTGACAAGATTCGAATCGGCCACAGCCAGGGAGCGCATGCGGTCCGCTTCCAGCCAGAGTCCGAGATTGAGCCGGTTCGAGGGCAGCGCCTCGTAGTAGTTGGTGCGATCCTCGGTGGTGCTCGCATTGTTCTCACCGCCGGCCCGCTCGACCAGTTGCGAGTGCTCCGCCTTCTTGACGTTGGCCGAGCCCTGGAACATCAGGTGCTCGAACAGATGCGCGAAGCCGGTCCGTCCCCGAACTTCGTTACGGGAACCGACATTGAACCAGACGTCGACCGCGACGACCTGAGCCGAGTGATCAGGAGCGAGAATGACGCTCAGCCCGTTGGGCAGCCGGTAGCTCTCGAAATTGATCCGGGCGGGTTCCTGGCCTGCCAGCGGCGCGAGTCCGCCGACGAGCATCGCGAATGCCGCCCGGGCCGGGAGCCAACGGGGTGGGTGCATGAGGGTAGTTCCTTGCATGAGGGCCGACAATCTTAGCCGAGTCGCAACCTCTCCGGGTAGTTCCCGCAGAGTGCGTCCACGCCCAGCGCGGCCAGCCGGCGGGCCGCTCCGGAGTCATTGACCGTCCAGGCGATGACCTCGCCTCCTCTACGGTGAACGGCCGCCACGAGTTCCGCGTCGATCAGCGGCCACTGCTGCCACAGCGCGCTCGCTCCGGCCGCAGCCATCGGCCCGGCAGGGTCCAGGGGATAGGAGGCCGACAAAACTCCCCTGCGGAGCCCGGGGAAGGCCTTGCCCAGGCGGGCCACGATCCGGTGATCGAAGCTGTGCACTGCGCAGCCTGCGGGAGTGGGGGAGCCGCCAAGCGCCGTCAGGAGGGCGGCATCGGCGGTTTCGGGGAGGGCTTTCACCTCGACCCACACCTCTTTTCCCTCGAGGACGTCGAGAGCCTCGGCCAGTGTGGGGATCGCCTCGCCGTTGGGAAGTCGAGCCTTCCGGACCTCCTGGAGGCGCGCCGAGGCTATGGGTCCCACCCCAGGGATCTCGGGGTCGTGATGGACCACCAAAGCGCCGTCGGCGGTTACGTGGACGTCGAGTTCGACGCCATCGGCACCGAGGCGGAGGGCCTCCCGGAAGGCCGCCAGGGAGTTCTCCCATGCGTGCCCGGAGGCGCCTCGGTGTCCGAGAATCCTTGGTCTAGTCTGGCTCATTGCTCAGAGACGAGTCAGCGGATCTGGATAAATAAGGCGACTTGTGGAGTGATAACTCAATATGTACGAAATGGTTACCGATTTCGTCTACGAGTCTGGATTGCGTCGAAAACTGCTACGGGGAAACCTTGCCTTCCCGAACTTAACGCCGGCCTTGGGTTTGCGTCCTCTTCGTGACCGATGCGCGACATGAGCGAAGACCCCTCACGGTCTGATCCTGCGCTCGTAGCCGCCTACCGGTCCGGAGACGAGGCGGCGGCGACCGAGCTCGTCACCCGGCACGCCGGCGCCCTGGGTCGTTACCTCTACGGTTTGGGGGCGTACTCTGCGGATCTCGACGACCTGATCCAGGAGACATTCATCCGGGCGTTCCGTGCGCTGGATAGTTGGCGGGGTGAGGCGAGCTTTCGGAGCTGGTTGTTCCGGATCGCGGCGAACCTCCGGAAGGATCAGTACCGGAAGGAGGGCGGTCGGGTCGCTGTGCCCATCGAGGATCATGATCTGGCTGACGCCTCCGATCCCGAGGGGGAGGCGGGGGCATCGGAAATGGAGCGGCGGCTCCGGGAGGGAATTGGCCGGCTGCCGCGAATGCAGCGGGAGGTCTTCCTGCTTCGGGCGCAGCAAGGTATGGACTACGTGGACATCTGCGCGGCATTGGGCACCACGCCCGGCGCCGCCCGAGTGCACTATCACCACGCGGTGAAACGATTGAAGGAACTGATGCAATGACCGATCCGCACATCGACTCCGACCGGATGCCCCTGCTCGCCCATGCGGGCGGGAAGTGGACACCGGTGGAAACGGCCCATCTGGCCGGGTGCGCGGAGTGCCGGCTCGAGTGGGAGCTGGTGCAGGCCGCCTCGGCGCTCGGGCGGGCCGCCGCGAGCCGCATCGACCCGAATCGTGTGGCCGCCCGGGTGCTCCACCGACTGACCGAAGCACCGCGGCGGTCGAGCGGCTTCGCGGTGCGCCCGGCTCGATGGGCGCTGGCCCTGGCCGCGGCCGCCGCGATCGTCCTGGCGTTCCGGATTGCCGGGTCGCACTCGCCGGTGCGGGTGGCGCCAAGTCCGGCGCGGCCCGGCATTCTCCACGAGCTGGACGAGCTCACTGCCTCCGAGCTGGAGGCAATATTCGACGCGATTCCTCCTGCCGCGGCGAACGAGACCCACGTCGAGAGCGCCCCGTTCGGCGAGCTCGATACCAATGACCTGGAGCGCGTGCTCCGTTCCCTGGAGGGCTGATGCGCCTCGTTGATCTCTGTGTTGTGGCAATCCTGGCCGGGCATCCGATCGCCGCTGCGGCCCAGGACACCGTGCCGGACCCGGCCCGCGCCGCGCAGCTCCGGCAGCTGATCGAGCAGCGGTTCGGTGAGCGGCTCCGAGAGGAGCTGGGTCTGACTGACGATCAGGCCTCCAAACTCCGCATCTCCCTTGCCGCGATGGCAGCCCGGCGCAGGGGGATGGAGCAGGACGAGCGCAAGATGCGCCAGGCGCTGGCCGGCCAACTCCGACCCGGCGTGGCCGCCAATGCGGACAGTGTTGCCCGGCTGGTGGATGCGCTTACGGCGCATCGGGTGGCTTACGCTCAGACCTTCAAGGACGAGATGCGGGATCTCTCGACCCTCCTCAATCCGGTGCAGCGCGGCCAGTACCTGATGTTGCGCGACCGGCTCATGCAACGCGCCGAGGAGGTGCTGCGGCGTCGCCAGCTCCAGCCGGACGCGCCGGCCGATGGGCCGCTCCGGGCCCCGCTCCGGCCGCCGCGACGACCACGCTGAGCGGGACGTCACCAACTTGCGCGAGGGGCCGCTCCGGCGGCCCCTCGCGCGTTTCCGGACCGTTATACTTGAGCGCGGCCCGAGTGGCGGAATGGCAGACGCAGCGGACTCAAAATCCGCCGGGGGCAACCCCGTGCGAGTTCGACTCTCGCCTCGGGCACTGAGCGCGATCGGGTACCAGGTGATCCCCCCCCGGGCGCGGCGTCGCGTTTTCTTTTCGTACGGTCCGGATTAGGTTGCTCGATTGGCTCCCGATGTTTCGCATGCGAACCCTCGTTTCGGACACTCATGCCGTTCGAGACCCAGGTGGTTCCCGCCGCCCCGGAAGCACACGTCACACCGTTGCTGATCCTGGTTGTCGCTCAGGGCGCCGCGCCCGCTTCGCTGGCGGCGCTGGACGCGGCGAGCGGCGGAGCACTCACGCGCTGCTACGCCGCCGGCGATTTCGCCGGCAAGAAGGACGAGACCGCCCTTCTCTATCCCGCGGGCCCCCGCCCGCGCCTCCTCCTGGTCGGCGCCGGGGCGCCGGCGGACATTACCCGGACGGCGCTTCGGCGCGCCGCGGCAATCGGCGCGAAGCGAGCCCGGAGCACCGGGGTTCCCAGCGCCGCGCTCTTCGTGACGCCGGAGGCCCGCGGCGCGGTTTCCGGGCGCGATCTCGGGCAGGTGGTGGCCGAGGGGGCATCGCAGGGGGCGTGGCAGTTTGTCGAGATGAAACGCCCGCCCGAGGACCAGAAACCCGCGTTCGAGCGGCTCGAGCTGCTGGCACCCTCCGAAACCGACGCGGTCCGGGAGGGTCATCGCACCGGCGCCGCGATTGCCGCCGGGCATGCGCTCTGCCGCGGGCTGCAGGTGCTCCCCGGAAACCACTGCCCGCCACGGTACATCGCCCAGGTGGCCGGGGAGATCGCCAAGCGGCATGGGCTCGGACTGACGGTCCTGGACAAGGCGGCGATCGAGAAGGAGGGAATGGGGGCGCTGCTCGCCGTGGCCCAGGGGAGCGCGGAGGAGCCTCGATTCATCGTCCTCGAGTACAAAGGCGCGCCCGGGGCGCCGGTGGTGCTGATCGGGAAGGGAGTGTCCTTCGACACCGGGGGCATTTCGATCAAGCCGGCGCAGGGGATGGAGGACATGAAATACGACATGTCCGGCGCTGCCGCCGTCCTCGGCACCTTCGAGATGCTGGGCCGGCTCAAGCCCAAGTTGCACGTGATCGGACTGGTGCCATCGGTCGAGAACATGCCATCGGGGACCGCCATCCGGCCGGGCGATGTGGTCAAGAGCCACTTGGGCAAGACGATTGAAATCGTGAACACCGACGCTGAAGGCCGGCTCCTCCTGGCGGACGCGCTCTCCTACGCCCGCCGGTACAACCCGGCCTGC
Source organism: Gemmatimonadota bacterium (assembly GCA_041482775.1). Taxonomy (GTDB): domain Bacteria; phylum Gemmatimonadota; class Gemmatimonadetes; order Gemmatimonadales; family GWC2-71-9; genus JABFSM01. Next base: position 10,072 of record JBGPEJ010000057.1, read on the forward strand.
GTGGTCGATATCGCCACACTCACCGGCGCCATCACCATCGGATTGGGGCATACCGCCGCCGGATTGATGGGGACCGACGAACCCCTCTGCCAGGCCCTGATCACCGCCGGCCAGCGGGCTCACGAGCGGGTGTGGGAGCTGCCGCTCTGGGAGGAGTACAAGGAGCACAACAAGTCCGATATCGCCGACGTGAAGAACAGCGGCGGCCGACCCGCGGGCAGCATCACGGCGGGATGGTTCCTGCGCGAATTCGTCGAAGGATTCCCCTGGGCGCATCTCGATATCGCCGGCACCGCGTATACCGAGCGTGAGGACGCCGCGATGGCGAAGGGCCCGACCGGCATCGGCGTTCGGCTCTTCAGCGAGTTCCTGCTCGCGCGGACGTGAGGCGCATCCTCCTCGCGGCGGCGCTGCTCCTGGCCACCCGAGCCGCCGTTCTCGACGCGCAGGTGATCGACACCACCCGGGTCGACTCGCTCGCGCGGGACACCACCGACTACACCGGCCTGTTCATCAAAGCCCAGCAGGACGCCCGCCGCCTGATTCCAGTGGCACCCCGGATCGGGGCGGGAACCCTCCTCCCGCCGCTCAGCCGTCTGGTCATCGACCGGGACTCGATCCTCTGGCACAATGCGGAAACGGTGGGCGACCTGTTGACCAAGGTGCCGGGGGTGTTTCTGCTGCGCGGAGGCTGGACCGGCCGTCCGGAACTTCCCGCCTACCAGGCCCACGGCGCGACGTCGGTCGAATACCTGCTCGACGGGATCCCCTACCTCCCGATCGGGCAGGACAGCGTGATGGTGGACCCGTCGATGCTGCCGATGTCGTTTCTCGACCGCGTGGAGGTGGAGCGGATGCCGGGCCGGCTCAGGGTCCTGCTGTTCACCCGGCGCAATGATCGGAGTGTGCCCTACAGCCGGATCGGGATCGCCAGCGGCGATCTGCAGTACGCCCGGTACCAGGGAGTGCTTCAGAAGCGGAGCGCGAAGGGGGCGGGATTCGCGGCGGCGTTCGACCATCTCGCGGTGCCGGCCCAGCGCGGCGATCGCGGGTCGTACTCCAACACCCAGGGGCTGTTGCGGCTCGAGTACATCCCTTCGGCGCGGCGCGGCGGGGAGGTGCAACTGCTGCTGGGGGGGCCGGATCGGGAAGAGATCCTCGCGTCGGGCGGGACCCGGGATACCTTGAGCCGCGCCCGCCACGGCGCGCGGAAGGATCTGTCGGCGCACCTGTTTCTCGGCGGGAGGGCCGACGGGATCGGGCCGCGGATCGATCTGGTGGCGGGGCGGACCAGCTGGACCGACCACATCGAGAAGGACACCACCCGGAGCCTGAGCGAAGTCAAGGACGCGACCGGGAAGGTGTTGCGAACCGACACCACGTTGTCGTTTCGGGATCACACCCGGGGGATCACCCAGGTCGGGGTCATCACCGGGTACCGCCTCGCGGCGGCGAGCCTCGACGGCTCGCTGTTCTGGCGGTCCACCTGGACCCCGCTCGACGTGAGGCTCCGAGGCGGACTGGCACCCAACCGAAGAGTTACCGCCAGTCTCGACGCGGTGTACCTCCGCCATGACGCGTCCCGCACCAGCAGATGGGTAACCGCGCGGGCCGGGCTCACGCTGCCGCTGGGGTTCTCGGTGAGCGGCCTCTGGCGGAAGGGGTCCGAGGTGGCGGCTCCGGCGATCCGGGCGGACTCGGCGCAGGACGTCGACGACCGCAGCCTTACGCTTGGGTGGCGCGCCGGATTCGCCCAGCTGGAAGGTACCTACTCCTCCAACAGCGGATTCCGGCCCTTCGGCTACGACCAGTATCCCGCGGTGGCGGCAATCGCGCCGAGCGGGCGCACCGAGTGGGTCACCCTCAATGCGCGGATCGCTCCGCGGCAGTGGCTGGTGCTCGACGGGTGGTACAGCACCCCCCAGGGCAAGCGCCCCGAAGGGCAGCCGCCGACCCACTCCAACCTGAATGCGACCCTCCAAAGCAAGTTTCTTCCCACCTTCACCAGCGGGATCTTCAACCTCAAGCTCCAGGTGAGCATGGAGAATTGGAGTCCGGGGACCCTGGGACGGGACCGGGCGGGAACCCCGCTCGCCCTCAAGGGGGCGACCTACCTCCGGGGGTATATCGGGCTCCAGATCGGCGCCTTCACCGCGTACTACGACCGGTACAACATGCAGGGGACCGACCTGACCTACGTGTTGCCCGGGCTGCGGATCCCCCGGTACGCCAGCACCTTCGGCGTTCGCTGGGAGTTCCTGAACTAGGTCCAACGCATTAGAATTCAGGGCTATTCTGCCACCGGGAGCCGGATGCCACTCAGCATGACCGGGTTCGGGGCGGCCGAGGGGCCCGTCGCCGGCGGTAACGTCCGGATCGAGATTCGGACGGTCAATCACCGCTTCTTCAATCTGGCCGCGAAGCTCCCCCCCGATCTGGCCGCCTTCGAGGCGGACCTGCGGTAGCGGCTGCGCCGGGAGTTCGAGCGCGGGCACATCGCGGTGCAGATTCGCTGGACCAGCGCGCCGACCCTGGCGGTGGGTTCCCTGGCGGTGAACCAGGAGCGGGCCCGGGCCGCGGTCGCCCGCCTCCGCGAGCTGCAGGCCGCGGCCGGCCTCACCGGGGAAATCCCGCTCGAGTTAGTGGCGCGGCAGCCTGACGTGTTCGAGGTGTCGGACGCCGAGGTGAGTGCCACTCAGTGGTCGGAGATCGAGCCGCTGGTTGCTGAATCGGCGCGCCAATGCCGGGAGGCACGGCTCCGGGAGGGCGCCCTGCTGGCCGAGGAGCCTCGAGGCCGCCTTACGCTGCTCCGGCAGGAATCCGAGCGGGTGAGCGCGCGAGCACCTCGGAGGTTGCTGGACGAGCGCGATCGAGTCCGGGCCCAGGTGGCCCAGCTCCTGGACGGGCGGCCCGTCGACGAGCAACGTCTGGCGCAGGAAATCGCATTCCTGGCGGAGCGGCTCGACGTGACCGAGGAGCTGGTGCGGCTCCGGGCCCACCTGGATGCCGCGGTGGAGGCCTTGAGCAGCGACGGTCCCACCGGGAAGCAGCTCGGCTTCCTGGCCCAGGAAATGGGACGCGAGGTCAACACCATCGGTTCGAAGGCCAACGACGCCGCGATGCAGCACGCGGTTGTGGCAATGAAGGGAGAGCTGGAGCGATTCCGGGAACAGCTCGAGAACTTGGAATAGCCCCGTTCCTCCTCGTGCTCTCCTCGCCCTCCGGGGGCGGGAAGTCCACGATCGCGCGCCACCTGCTCGAGGCGCGGGAGGATGTCACCTATTCGGTGTCCGCCACCACCCGGCCGATGCGGGCCGGCGAGGAAGAGGGCCGGCACTACCACTTCCTCGACCGGGCGGAATTCGAGCGGAAGGCCGCTCGTGGGGACTTCGTCGAGTGGGCCGAATACGGGGGCTATCTCTACGGCACCCTGAAGGACGAGGTGGAGCGGGGGCTGGCGGCGGGCCGCCACGTGGTGCTGGACATTGAGGTGGCGGGGGCGCGGCAGGTGCGCGCCCGGTTCCCCGATTCAGTGCAGGTGTTCGTTCTGCCGCCCTCGGCGGCCATGCTGGTGCAGCGACTCCGGGGGCGCAACACCGAGAGCCTCGACAGCGTGGAACAACGGCTGACGATCGCCGAGCGGGAATTGCTCGCGGCACGGGAGTACGAGTACGTGGTGGTCAACGACGATGTGGTGGATGCGGTGGCCCAGGTGGCCGCGATCCTCGACGTCGAGGCGCGGCGGGTCCGGCGCCTGACGAATCTGGACACCGTGATCGACAACCTCCGGCGGGACCTCGCCGGGCTGCAGGAACGACTCCGGGCCGGTGAGGCTCCGGGGAAGGAGTGACCAGTGGAGATCTTCACGCCGGCGGACGCCGCGCGGAATGCCGGCACCAAGTACCGGTCCATTCTCGTGGCGGCGCGGTTCGCGCGCTATCTGAACGAGTTCCCGAAGGACCGCCAGGTGCAGTGGGCCGAGAATGAGCGGGTGATGAAGCTGACCACTCTCTCCATGCGCAAGCTGGTCTCGGGCGAGCTCAACTTCCGGGAGCTTCGCCGCCGCCGCTCCGAGGTCTAGCGCGCCGACTCGAGGCGTGCCGTGACCCGGGATCCGCGGCGGTACTTGAAGCTCCAGCGGGAACTCGGCGGGAAAGAGGTCATCCTGTCGCGCCCGCTGGCTGAGCTGCGCGGGCTCCCGGCGGGCTCCTTGCCGGATCGGTCCATCCCTCAGGCTCGCACCGCCGTGTCCCCCGACCTGTCTCCCCCGCCCAAGGGCCGACCCGCCGCGGCGGCTGAATCGAAGCCCTCCCCGCCCGCCGACTGGCGGAAGAACGCCCCCCCCATTCCCACCGAGCCGGGGCTCGTCGTACTGGCCCCCGAGCGCGGCTTGATGGATTCCCCTCCCATGTGGGAGAGCCTGGGCGAGCTGGCGCGCACGGTGGCAGAGTGTCGCAAGTGCTTTCTCTGTGAAGGTCGTAACCGGACGGTGCCCGGCGAGGGGAGCGCCGACGCCCGCCTCATGTTTGTGGGCGAGGGACCGGGTCAGACCGAGGACGAGACCGGCCGGCCGTTCGTCGGGAGGGCGGGGGAGCTGCTGACCCAGATCATCGAGGCGATCGAGCTCCGGCGGGAGGATGTGTTCATCGCGAACGCGGTCAAGTGCCGCCCGCCGCAGAACCGGAAGCCGCTGCCCGATGAGCTGGCGGCGTGCTGGCCCTACTTGGAGCGCCAAGTCGAGCTGATCCGGCCGAAGGTCCTGGTGGCGCTGGGCGCGACCGCGGCAGCGGCAATGCTCCGGGTCAACCGGTCGCTCGCGGAATTGCGCGGGAAGGTACATTCCTATCGCGGGATCCCGCTGGTCGTGACCTACCACCCGGCGGCGCTCCTCAGGAACCCGAACTGGAAGAAGCCCACCTGGGATGACGTCCGTATCGCCCGACAGCTTCTCGACCGTTGAGCAGGCGCTCC
>JBGPEJ010000058.1:0-14623 GCA_041482775.1 Gemmatimonadota bacterium
ACCCCTTCGGCAGATAGACCCGGGTCGTTTAGTCCGGCACCACCACGGCCGGCACGCCCCGCTCCCGCACCAGCGCGTTGAAGCCCGCCAACTGGGCGCCCAGGATCGAATCCGCCTCGCGCTTGGCCCGGGCCCAGAGCGCCTCGAGGTCGGCGAACCGCGCCGTCACTCCCCCCGACACCGGTCCCTCACTCCCGTCGACCACTCCGATGAGATTCAGGTACTGGGCGTTGAGGCCGGGCGCGAAGTTGACCACGTCCTGGAAGGTCTTGTCCTTGAGGTTGACCAGCGTGCCGGTCAGCGAATCGATCCGCGCGATCAGGGCCTTCCCCGCCTTGCCCAGGGTGTCGGCCGCCGGTTGATCCCTCGTATTGCCAACCAGGGTCTCGATCTGCTCGCGCGCCCGCCGCATCCGCCGCGCCGCGCCGTGGATCTCGTCCACCCGCGCCTGGGCGCGGGTCAGGAATTCCTGCTGCCCCTGGATCGCCTCCACCGAAAGCCCGGAGCGCGGATCGGGTAGGATCTCGAGCGGGCGGGTCCGGGTCTCGCTTCCCAGGACCAGGCGCACCTGGTAGTGCCCCGGCGTAATCCGATACCCCGGCGTGGTGCCGCTCATCGTCCCCGGTACGCCGGCCACGCCCTCCCTCCGGAGATCCCAGACGAACCGGTTCAAGCCCGCGGCCGCCGGGAGGCGGGGCGCGGGCAACGACCCGGGCCGGGCCTCCGCCGGAGGGGCGGCGCTGGTGAACTTCCGCAGGACCGCGCCTTGCGCATCCAGAATCTCCAGGGTGAGCGTGGCCGTGCTGTCCACCGCCGCCGCAAGGCTGTATTGGATGACGGCTCCATTGGGGGGATTCTTCCCTGCTCCCGGCTGCTCACCCCCGCCGCCGAGTGAGGTGCGGTACGACGAGCGGGGCGTCACCAGATGGAGCGGCGCCCGCGCCGTCGAGTCCGACATCTCGTACAGCGGGGACGCATCGTCCATGATCCAGAACGCCCGCCCCTCGGTCGAGATCACCAGGTCTTTCCGCTTGACCTGCAGGTCGGTCACCGGTACCGCGGGAAGGTTCCGCTGGAACGGCTGCCAGTGCGCGCCGCCGTCGAAGGAGAGGTACACGCCGGTCTCGGTACCGGCATAGAGCAGTCCCTTCCGGTTGGGATCCTCGCGCACCACCCGCACCGGCTCGCCCTCGCGGAGGCCGGTCACGATCCGGGTCCAGCTCTTGCCATAGTCGGTGGTCTTGTAAATCAGCGGCGTGTTGTCGTTCCACTTGTACCGGCTCAGCGCCGCGTAGGCGGTTCCCCGCTCGTGCGAGGAGACCTCGATCATGTTGATGAGCGATTCCGGCAGGTCTTTCGGCGTCACGGCGGCCCAGGTGGCCCCGCCGTCGCGGGACAACTGGACCAGGCCATCGTCGGTGCCCACCCACAGCGTCCCCTGCTCCTGGGGCGACTCGGCGATGTAGAAGATGGTGCCGTAGACTTCGCCGCCGGCGCCCTCGTTGGTGATCGGCGTCCCGCCCCAGCCCTGTTTGGCCCTGTCGTTGCGGGTTAGGTCCGGGCTCACCACCGTCCAGCTCTGGCCGCGGTCGCTGGAGCGGAACAGGACGTTGCCCCCGTAGTAGAGCACCTTGCGGTCGTGGGGCGAGGTGATGACCGGGGTGTTCCAGTTGAACCGGTACTTCATCCGGTCGGACGGCTCTCCCAGGCCGACGATCGGGTAGGCGCGGATATCGCGGAGGAACCGGGTCGTGCCGTCGTACTCGGTGAGGGCCCCGTGATACCCGGTCGCGTACACGTAGCGGGGATCGGCGGGATCGAAGGCGATATGGGCGCTTTCCCCCCCGCCCACGTCGAGCATCGCGGCGGTCGGAATTCCACCGCCGTCGGTGGCGCTCGGGATCGCCACGGTGCTGTTGTCCTGCTGCCCGGCGTAGACCCAGTAGGGGAACCGGTCGTCGGTGTTCACCCGGTAGAACTGCGCGGTCGCCTGATTCATGATGGACGACCAGGTGGTGCCGCCGGTAAAGGAGATCGCGGCGCCGCCGTCGTCGGCCTTGATCAGGTTGGCCGGGTTGTCGGGGTTGATCCAGAGATCGTGGTTGTCACCGTGCGGGTCGGGCAGGGTGACGAAGCTGCGCCCCGCGTCCACCGACTTGAGCAGCGGGGAGTTGATCACGTACACCACGTCCGCATTCTTCGGATCGGCGGTCACCCGCATGTAGTACCACGATCGCGCCTGGAGCACCCGGTCGCCGTTGACCCTGATCCAGTTCTTCCCGGCGTCGTCGGATCGATAGAGGCCACCCTCGTCGGATTCGACGATCGCCCAGATCCGGTCCGGATTCACCGCGGAGACCGCGACGCCGATCTTGCCCATCAGCTTCGGTAACCCGGTTTGCAGCCGGGTCCAGGTGTCCCCGCCGTCGGTGGTCTTCCAGATGCCGCCGGCGGGACCGCCGCTCCGGACCTGCCACGGTGTCCGCTGGTGCTCCCACATGGCGGCGTAGAGAATCCGCGGATTGGACGGATCCATCGCGAGGTCGGCCGGTCCGGTCACCGAGTCGGGCGACGCCAGCACCTGTTTCCAGTTTTTCCCGCCGTCGTTGCTCCGGTACACTCCCCGCTCCGCGCTCCGGCCCCAGCGGCTGCCCTGGGCGGCGACGTACAGCAGCTCACTGTTGCGGGGGTGGACGATGACCCGCGAAATGGTTCGCGACTCGCCCAGTCCGATACGCGCCCAGGTGCGGCCCGCGTCGGTGGACTTGTACATCCCGTCGCCGTAGGAGGACGAGACCCCGCGCACCGGCGCCTCTCCGGTTCCGACGTAGATCACGTTGGGATCGTCGGGCGCCACCGCCACCGCGCCGATCGACCCCATGCGGAATTGCCCGTCGCCGATCGGCCGCCAGGTCATCCCCGCGTCCACGGTCTTCCACACGCCTCCGCCGGTGGCGCCCATGTAATACACCAGCGGCTGCCCCGACACGCCGGCCACCGTGGTCACCCGCCCACCCCGCCAGGGGCCGATGCTTCGCCACTCCAGCCCGCCGTATCGGGCCGAATCGGATGCCGCGGCCGGCCCGCCCGGCTTCCCCTGCCCAGCCAGCCCTCTTCCCTGGGGGGCGGCCGAGGCGGCCAACACGATGAGGGCTGCGAAGCGGATCCGGCGCATGAACGGCCTCCCGGGCGTGAAACGAACGGAGCCGCGCCTCCAGGCGCGGCTCCGTAGTCTACTCCGATCCGGGCGGGCCGAAAGCCCGGCGGTGCCCTAGTCCAGCGTCGGCGCGGGCGTCTCTCCGCTGATCAGATGCTCCAGGCTGGCTTCAAGCTCCTCGTCGCGCACATCGCCGCCCCGCCGCGCTTCCATCAGCGAGTGACGGGTGAGGAAGAGCGAATGCCACACCGAATGCGGCGTGCGCCGGAGGGCTTCGAGGGTTTCCCGGAGATCCGAGGGCGCCACCGGCTTGACCAGATACCCCCGGAACCCCGCTTCCCTGAGACGGCGCGCGTCGCCGGGGTTGCCCACCGCCGGCAGCATGATGAGCGCCGGGTGGCCCAGGCGGTCGTCGTTGAGGATCTGCCGCCCGATGTCATCGTAGCCCAGCGCATCGTGATCACTGAACACCGCGATCCGCACCGGCCGGCCCGCCTCGGCCCGGCGCCCCATTTCGGCGAGTGCCTCGGCCCGTCCGCCGAAACCGGTGGTCTGGTACCCCGCCGCCTCGGCGATCGAGCTCCACAGCGCGCGATGGTCGAGATCCGATTCCACCACCACCAGGGCGCCCGGTGCCGACTCGGCTTCGCCGGCGGCCGCGGCCGGGCGACGGGACATTTCCTCCACCACCGCGAGCGGCAGCAGGACCGAGAATCGGGTGCCCCCGTCTTCGAGATTCGCCGCCGTGAGCTCACCGCCCATCAGGTGGGCGAGCTGCCGCGCGATCGGAAGGGCAAGCCCGGCGTCCCGCGTCGGATACACGTCTCCCCGAGTGAACGGCTCGAACAGCGTGGGGAGGAGGTCGGCCGGAATCGCGGGACCGGTGTCCTCCACCACAAACTGGACGCCGCCGGAGGAGCCCGCTATGCGCATCGCGCCGTGGGACACCTCGACCAGAATCTCCCCCCGCTCGATCCGGGCGAGGCCGTCGCGCACCAGCGCGGTCAGCACCTGTCGCACCCGCCCCGGATCCCCGGTAACCCAGCGAGGCGTTCCCGGGCGCCACGCCAGCCGCAGGGCGAGCCCCTTGGCCTGGGCCTGGGTGCTCAGGTTGGTGGCCATGTCCTCCACCATCACCCGCAGATCGAACGAGATCGGCTCCAGCGGGAGAGTTCCGCTTTCCAGCCGCGAGAAATCCGAGACGTCGTTGAGGATTCCCCGCAGCGCCTCCGCCGCACCGTTGACGGCCTCGACGTAGGCCCGCTGCGTGGGGAGCAGCGCGCCGGTCTTGAGGAGCCCGGTCAGTCCGAGGATTGCGTCGGTCGGGGTGCGCATGCTCCGGCTCACCGTGGCCAGGATTTCTCCCCGCACCAGATTGGTGGACTCGGCGGCGGTCCGCGCTCGCCGGAGCGCGTCGAGCTCGACCAGCAGCTCGTGCAGCTCGGTCCGGCTCCCGGTCAGAGCCATCGCCAGACGGGCCCGCTCATCCTCCGCCTCGGTCAGGGTCACGTTGAGCCCGTCGAGAACTTCGCGCCATGCCGGCGGAAGCGCGTCGAGCGATCCGAACGTCCTGAGCAGAGGATCAGCCAGTCGGTCGAGCACGCGGTCCCTCTCGTAGGTAGACAACATCCGGCCGACCTGAGACTGAGCAGGCCGGTCGAATGCATTAAGGTTTCGATAATATGCTGCATTTATCGATCCAGTCATAACTTAGATGGCCTGGGATTCCCTGTCGTGATGTGCACCAAACGGCATGATGTCTGACTTATTGATAGCGATCGATGGAGATGCCTCGTTTCGATCATCCCCAACGTGGCTTGGGCGTTGCCCCGCAATCGTTTGGGCAGGACCCGGCGGACGTCGGATTCCTGACACCTGAGGATGCCCTACCGGACAGTGACTCGATCCGATGCTGGCGAGGGCGCGGCCCGGTGCCGGTGCCGCAGCGGGTACTTCCGGCAGAGCGCCAGAACCCCTCGCTCAGCGCGAGAGGAGGCGAAACGGAATTCGTACCCTGGTGGACTCCCACGCGAGGACGAGATCGGCGGCGCCGTCGGGTCGAGGATCGGCTGTGAAGGTCAGCCGCTCGACGTATCCCGCGCCGATCTCGCTGCGTACGATCCCGCGGCCCAGCTCCTCGCGCCTGATCTCGGGCGTGTACTCCGACTCGATCCCCCACTGCCACGTGGCGCCGTTGAGAATGATTTCCCAGGTTTCGGGACCGGGAACGGTGTAGAGGGTGTGGCGGCCGGGCGGGATGGCCACTCCGGCGACCTCGAGCGGGGCCGTGGAGATAATGGTGGTCGGTTCGTTGGCGCCGGTCCGCCAGAGACGCCCGAACGGTACCCGGGACCCGCCGAGCATAACCCGTCTCCGGGCATCCGGGCGCCCGTAGCAGACCTTGACCACACTGCCGCCGACCCGGAACACCGTCGAGCCCATCGGGCTCGACCGCAGGAGCCAGGTGGGCATCCACCCCCAGTTGCGATGACAGGGCAAATGGATCGCGACGGCGGACGGGGCCCGCACCGAGGTCAGCACCACCGGCGAGGCGAGGCCGAGCAGGGAAAGTGTGAGCGCGGGGCCGCGGGGCATCCAGTGGCGGAGCACCAGGTACGCGCCGCGGGTGAGCGCCGCCAGCGCGAAGAGCCAGACCACCGAGACCGCGCGGATGGCCCCGATGGGGAGGGAGGGCGCCAGCAGGAGCCCCGCCAGCAGCACCAGGCCAGCCGCGACCAGGGTCCGGCGAACCGGTGCTCGGGTCATGCTAGCGCCAGCCGTTGCGCTCGCGGAGCGAGGTGATGTGCGCCACGTGGTGGCGTCCGTGCCAGGCGTACATGCCGAGGACCCAATCGAGGCGAAGTGATTTCTTCGATTCGGGATGGAAGAACGTCCTCGACCAGTCTCCCTCGTTCATGGCGCGGAGCAACACGACCCAGCGCCGGTGCAGCGCTTCCAGCATCATGAGCGAAACGCCCACCTGGGTTCCGGCGGTGTCCGCCATCTCCGCCCAGAGCGCCTCCTGGTACGGCTTGATCGTGGGGTTCTCTTCGGTGAGCGCCAGCTTGAATCGGATGTAGGCGTTGAGATGGCTGTCCGGAACGTGGTGGGCCACCTGCCGCACCGTCCAACCTCCGGGACGGTACGGCGTATCGAACTGGGTCTCGCTGAGCCCGTGTATTGCGGCCCGAAGCTGCGCCGGCGCGTCCACCAGCTGGGCGATCCATTCCTCGCGCTGCGGGGCCGAAATCTCGGTCGGCGGGGCATACCTGCCGAGCGGATATTGCAGGTCCGTCATCCCGTCACCATCGCTTCCAGGTTGGCGAGCCGCCGCTTCCAGAACGCCCGGGCCCGCTCCACCGCGGCCCGGTTGTCAAGTTTGCTGTGTTCCACCGCCACCTGGCTCTTGCCGCGGCCGCGAGTCGCGATGCCCACATCCACGTTGGTGGCGCCCCGCCAGGTGATCCTGAGCGATTTTGGCCGGGTGGCGGTGCGGATGGTGAGCGATCCGCTCCCCAGCCAGCGCCGCCGGGTCGCGGGGTGCTTCCACGCGTCGAACAACCGGCCCGCCGGCGCGGCCATCGTCTTGGAAACGTTGACGGTGAAGCCGCCCGCCTGTTGATGGACCTGGCGTTTGCCGCGGGAGCGTTCGAACTCCACCGCGATCATCTGCCGCCACCAGGGGCCGACCCGGAACTTGGTCGAGAGGATGGCGGCGATGCCCTTGTGGTCGAGCCCTCGCGCTCCGGCAAGGTCGAGTGCCTTGAACCACCTTGCCCAGGTGCAGCCGGTCTTCGCGGCGACGGCCTCATCGGAGATGCTCGGCGTGTACGTTGCGGCGGCCATGGGGACCTTGGTGGACCTCAGGGAGGAGTGGTGGGTAGTGGTACCGCCAAGCGCACCGCGCCGGCGGCCAGCGTCAGCCTGCCGTCGGGAGGAATCTCCACGTAAAGGTCCCGCCCCGACTTGGTGAGGGCGGGATAGCGATCGCCCACGTTGAACAGCATCGATTGAAGCAGCAGCTCGGGCACCGGGATGTTCCCCACGCTGACCGCGCGGAGCCGGAAGTGCGCCAGCCCCCTCATCGCCGGGGCCAGCACCACCTCGGCGGCCAGCACCGTGGTGGAGTCCACCAGGACGGCCAGCGGACCGATCATCGCCCGGGCCTCCGGCGGAAGATCCTGGATCCGGCCCGAGAGGGTGATGCGCTCGCTGTCCACTGCGACCCGAAAGTTGATGCTGTCGGGGAGCGGAGCGCCGAGCCGCGCCATGAGGTACGACGCCCAGTCACCGCCTTCGATGGTACCCTCCGGCGTTTTCCGGTCGAGGAACACCGAGTCCACGACGGCCTGCGCTCGTACTACGCCGGCACGGGAAAGCCGACCCGGCGCGGCGCCCTGCGCCGCGGTGGCCCAGGGAATCAGGCAGATCGCCGCCAGGCCTGAAATCCACCTCGCCCCCACGGCGAGGGCGGGGCGAGCCCGCGGCGTCTCAGGCCGACTCACGGCGCCTCCCATCCTCGCGCCACAGCACGAACGCCAGCAACAACGCCCCGATGGTGACCCCCAGGTCCGCGAGATTGAAGGTCCAGAATCGGGCATCCCCGATGCCGATGTCGATGAAATCCACCACCCCGCGCGACGAACGGACCCGATCGAGCAGGTTGCCCAGGGCGCCGCCCGCAACCAGCGCGAGCGCCCCGGCCCGGAGCACGGCGCCGGGAGCGGTGCGGCGGTAGAGGTGGAACAGGAGGCCCAGCGCGGCGATCGCGATGATGCTGAACCCGATCCGGGAGCCCGCGCCGAGCGAGAGGTTCATCCCGGCCCCCGTATTGTACGCCAGGGTGACGCGAATCCAGTCCCCGATCACCGAGTGGGGGCCGGGATTCCCGCTGAGCTCCCAGACGACCAGCTCCTTGGTGGAACAGTCGGCCAGAACCAGCGTGGCGGCGACGGGCCAGAACCAGCGAGTCTTGCGCATGACGGAAGAATCTAGCGGCGTCGCGAACCGGTCAGCGTCCCCGGCTCGAGACCGAGGATCGTGTGGGTGAGATAGGCCAGCGGGAAGAGGAAAAGCAGATAGCCCGTCATGGTAACGCCCCACCATACTGCAACGATCATCTCTCCGATCCGCTCCAGCGGAGCGCCCCCGGTTCTCCGGAGCACGGCATCGTACCCGCCCGCCGCCAGGCCGAACAGCGTGGCGCTCAGGTAGAGACTGATCAGGACCACGCCGGCGCGCCGAAAACCGGCGCTCTCCTCGAACCGCGCCTGCAACAGCCCGCCAACCGAGAGCCCAATCAGCGGCGATGCGATCACTCCCCCCCAGAGGCCGGGGCCGAAGAGCCTGGCGCCCAGCCCGTAGGCCAGCGCCCCCCAGGCGCCGCCGGCGATCAGAAATCCAACCGCGCGGTTCACCACCGACTCAGATCGTTGCCAGGAACTGCGGCGGCTTCCGGTGCTTCGTCTCCTGCTCGAACGCGTAGGCGTATCCGATGAGCAGCCCCTCGCTCCACGCCCTGCCGTAGAACGACAGCCCTACCGGCAGACCGTGCACGGCGCCGGCCGGCACCGTCACATGCGGATACCCGGCCACCGCCGCGGGGGTGGTGGCCCCTCCGGTAAAGCGGTCGCCGTTCACCAGGTCAGTGGGCCAGGTCGGCCCCGCAGTGAGCGAGATCAGCGCGTCGAGACGGTGCCTCCGCATGACCGCGTCGATCCCGTCGGCCCGGGAAAGCTGCCGGCAGACCGCCAGCGCCTTCTGATAGTCGGGGTGGGTAAGCGGCCCGCGCTTGACCGCCCGCTGGAAGATTTCCTGGCCGAACCAGGGCATCTCCTTCTCCCGGTTCGCCTCGTTGAAGGCGATCAGGTCAGCGAGAGTTCTCAGTTTCGTGGTTGCCCCGCGCGACTCGAGGTAGGCGGCAATGCCCACCTTGAATTCGAAATCGAGGACCACCGTTTCCATGTCCCCGATCTTGTTGAGCTGCCCGATGTCGGTGGGGTCCACGATCACCGCGCCGACGTGTTTGAGCGCCGCGATCGCCTCGGTGAGCACCGGCTCCACACTCGTCGGAAGGCCGAAGCCCTTTCGCGCCACGCCGATCCGGGCGCCCTTGAGCGCATCGGGCTTGAGCGCGGCCAGGTAGTCCCGGGCCACCTTGGTCCGCATCGGCCGGGTCGCCGGGTCCCGGGTGTCGTAGCCCTGGATGGCCATCAACACCGCCGCCGCATCCGCCACCGTCCGGCACATCGGTCCGGCGGTATCCTGTGTGGCCGAAATCGGAATGATGCCCGCTCGGCTTACCAGCCCGACCGTCGGCTTGATGCCCACCAGCGCCGAGATAGAGGAGGGACAGGTGATCGAACCGTCGGTCTCCGTCCCGATGGTGATGGCGGCGAAGTTCGCCGCCGCCGCGGCGCCGGACCCCGAGGAGGAGCCGCAGGCGTTCCGGTCGAGGACATAGGGATTCCGGGTGAGCCCGCCCCGCCCGCTCCATCCGCTGGTGGAGTTGGTCGATCGGAAGTTGGCCCACTCGGAAAGATTGGTCTTGCCCAGGAGCACCGCGCCGGCCCTGCGGAGATTGGCCACGACGGTGGAATCCAGCGGCGCCGAGCTCCCGGCCAGGGCCAGCGATCCGGCGGTGGTGGCCATCTTGTCGCCGCTGTCGAGATTGTCCTTGACCAGGACCGGAATCCCGTGCAACGGCCCCCGGGGACCCTTGGCCTTTCGCTCGGCATCGAGCTGATCGGCAATCGCGAGCGCCTCGGGGTTGAGCTCGATGACCGCGTTGATCGCGGGGCCGCGCTTGTCGAGTACCTCGATGCGCGCCAGATACTGCTCGGTGATGCCGCGCGCGGTGAGCCGCCCCGAGGTCATCCCCTCCTGGAGCTGGGCCACGGTCGCCTCCTCCAGCTCGAAGGGCAGCGGTTGCGGGCGGGGGCGGAGCGGCGGGGCGGCTGGGTGACCCGGGCGCCAGTCGGGAGACCGCGCCGACCGTCAGGGCACTCTGCAGGAAATCTCTGCGATCCATAGGAGCCGATCCTCTCTACTTCGCGTCCCGGTCATAGGCCGTCCGAAGCCATTTCCTGACCTCGGCGTCGATCTCGCCGAGGGAGGTGATCTCCATGCGGTGGGTGATCCGATCCTTCTTGGCGAACCCGCCGGTGTCGATCAGCCGCCCGGTGGGCTTCTGGCTGCCCAGCGCGAAGCCGAAATCGATGCGAGTGCGGGTCGACGGCTTGATCTGGGCGAAGACGTGGTTCCGATAGAGCGGCACGATCGTGGCGCCGGGGCAGATCCGCACATCCTTCCCCACCGAGAGTGCCAGCTCGATCAGCGCGTCATGCAGCGGGCGGAGCCCCGCCTTGTCGCCCGTGTACATCTGGTCGACGTACTGGACCGCCTTCGTGAGGTACCCGGATCCAGTGTCCTCTTCTCCCTGGTCGAGCCCCAGCACGCGATCCGCGATCCACCAGGCGGAATTGGTGCCCAATCCATGCTCGGTCTTGAACCACTCCCGGAGCGCCTTGGCGTGCTTCGGCCCTTGCTTCGTTCCGAGGGTAATCCATTCCGGCAGCGATTTTCCCGTCTTGGGCTTGAGAGTGGTGATCCAGGTCTCCACCATCAGCACACCGGGGTGGACGCTGTACTTCGGGTGTTTCGGTTTGGCGGTCGCCGGCATGCGAATGCCTTTCTCCGGTCTCGCCTAGGCGAGCTCGGCCTCCAACCCTTGCAGGTACTCGGCGGGAAAGCCGAGCGCCCTTGCCACCTCAATGATCCGCTCGAGGTACCCGGGCACCGGGCGGCCGGGGGCTGGATCGGCGGGGGTGTACAGCATCGCCGCTACCGCCTTCCCGTCGGCGCGCAGCACCGTGGCGTCGATCTTCCGATAGAACCCCGCCGCCACCCCCTCGAACTTGTCCAGTGCCGCCTCGTCCGCCGGAGTAAGCTGCCAGAGCACGCCATGCACGGTGCTCCCGGGCGCGGGGCGCGCCATTCCGTATCCGCCCGCCGCGATGGCGAAGCGGTGTTCCGCCAGGGCGGCCCGGCCCAGGCGGGTGGCCGCCGGGCATCGCTCCGCCATGTGGACCGGGTCCATGTTCGCGCCGTACGCGAAATAGACCGTCACCGGTTTGCGGCGCCCTCGACCAGCTGCCGCACCGCCGGGACGACGGTGATCCGGAGCAATCCCTGGGGCCGGGCGAGGGAATCGAGCGCGGCGAGCCGGGTCTTGACCCAGTCGGCCGGTGGGGGGCCGCGCTCCAGTTGCGCGAGGGCTTCACCGCCGATGGCGGCCACCCGCGCGAGCGCGCGCGCGGCGGGCGCGGCATCCCGGGCCAGCGGTGCCTGGGCGCCCAGCGAATCGACCCCGGCCTCAAGCTCCGGCCAGGCGGTGAAGCTCCGGCCGAGCTCGCGCCGCGCAGCGGTGGCTGCGGCTCCGCTACCGAGGGCCGCGGCAACCATCGCCCGGAAATTCCACTGGGCCGGAGGATCGGGGCGCGCCGCGTCCACCACGAACACCAGGGGTGTTTCCTGGGTGAGCTTCTGGAGACCGACGCGCTCTCCGAAGCGCACCGGCTCGGTGAGCCCGAGGAGCCGGATGAGCGGGACCGGATCGTGCCCATCGGCAAGCCGGCGGGCCATTCGCGGGGTGTGGCCCTCGTGGCCCAGACCGATTGCCTCGAGCCGCCCGCGCATGACCGCGAGGCGGCGGTACATGTCGGGGACGTCCCGGACCTCGCGGGCAGACCAGAACCGCTCGGCGATCGCGGCGAGGCGCGGCCAGATGCGGGAGTCGATCGATTCGGGGGTGACGTGCTCGCCCCACATGCACGCCTCTCCGCCGAGCACCCGCTCCGCCTCCGCCGGGGTGAGCCCGCTGTTCTCGGGCAGCGGGTCCACCAGGTAATGGAATTCCGCCGTCCGCATATGATCGAGGTAATACCCGGCGGAGAGGATGCCGCTGTACCCCTGGCGGGCGCCCTGGCCCAGGGATTCCTGGCCGCGCCACGATTGGACCACCGTGGTGGTCGGCAGGTCGGGATGGAAGATTTCGTCCCAGCCGACCATCCGCTTGCCGTGGCGGGTTAGGATCGCGGAGAGCCGGCGGTTGAAATACGCCTGGAGCGCGGCGTTGTCCGAGAGTCGGCGAGCTCGCATGAAGGCGCGGATGCGCGGGTTGCCCCGCCACTCCGAGCCCTCCACCTCGTCGCCGCCGATGTGCCAGTAGCGGTCGGGAAAGAGGCCGCCGAGCTCGCCGAGGAAGCCGTCGAGGAAGCGATAGGTCTCCTCCCGGGTCGGGTCGAACGTCGGCGCGAAGACCCCGAACCGCCGCTCGATCGGGAACGGCCCGGCGGCGCTGGCGTACCGCGGATATCCGGCGAACCAGGCGGTCGAGTGCCCCGGCATGTCGAACTCCGGGACCACCCGGATGCCGCGGTCCCGCGCATAGGCCACGATCTCGCGGATCTGGGCCTGGGTGTAGTAGAGCCCGTCGGAGCCGAACTCCGCCAGCCGCGGAAAGCGCCTGCTCTCGACCCGGAAGCCCTGGTCCTCGGAAAGATGCCAATGCAGCACGTTGAGCTTGACCGCCGCCATCCCGTCGAGCTGACGCTTGATGACCTCGGGCGGCTCCCAGTGGCGCCCGACGTCGATCAGCAGCCCGCGCCAGGGAAACCGGGGCCGGTCCTCGATCCTGACCGCCGGGAGGAACCACCCAGTCGAATCGGAATCCACCAGTTGCAGCAACGTCTCCAGCCCGCGGAGAGCGCCCACGGTGGTCGGCGCGTCGAGCGTCACACCGGCGGGTGTGACCTCGAGCGCATAGCTCTCGTCCTCCGCCGGAGACTGGACCACCTCACCCCGGCGGTGCGCCGCCACCGAGAGTCCGCCGGTGCCCTTGCCGAGGGAGAGCGCCGTCGTGGCTCCGAGCCGGTGAAGGAACCGGGCCACCGCGCGCTCCAGCCGGTCATCCCCGGCGCCGGCGCTGAGCTTGACGGCGTAGGTGCTGTCGAGGCGATAGCGACCCTCCCGCCACGCGAGCGAAGCCGGGACCGGCATCAGGGTGTGGGCCGGTGGAGACTGCGTCAGGACCGCAAGCGTGAGGAGTAGCAGCATGGGGAAGGAATCTAGCGCTTGCGCCTCGCTGGGCGAGTCGTGATGATTTGGAGGTGCCCCTGCTCCTCGCAACGCTGGTGGCCTCGGTCGCCCTGAGCGCCACTCCGAGTTTCTCGTGGGCTCAATCGGTTCTCCCGCCGGCGAACCACGACACCATTCCGGCCGCCCCCGCGGCCTACCGCGGATGGAAGGTCGGGCTGTTCATCCACTGGGGGGCCTACAGCGCGCTGATGGACGGCGAGTGGGTGATGAACAACCGGGGTATCACCGCCGCCGAATACGAGCGCATCCCGCCGCTGTTCAATCCGGCAGCGTTCGATCCCGCCGAATGGGTCCGCCTCGCCAAGGCGGCCGGGCTCCGCTACATCACGATGACCGCCAAGCATCACGACGGGTTCGCGATGTGGAACTCGCGGGTCTCCGATTGGGACGTGGTGGATCGCACCCCGTACGCAAAGGACGTTATCGGGCAGCTGGCCGCCGTCACGGCCCGGGAGGAGATGCCGCTCTTCCTCTATTACTCGCAGCTCGACTGGCACCACCCGGACTACTATCCACAGGGCGGCACCGGCCGGGCCGCCGGGCGGCCGGACAGCGGGAGCTGGAGCCGCTATCTGGATTTCATGGACGCTGAGCTCCGCGAGCTCCTCACCGGGTATGGTCCTCTCGCGGGCATCTGGCTCGACGGATTCTGGGACCGGCCGGAGGCCGACTGGCGGCTGGCCCAGACCTATCGGATGATTCACGGACTGGCTCCCCAGGCGCTGATCGCCTCGAACCACAACGGCCCACCCCACCCCGGCGAGGACATCATCACCTTCGAGCACGCCATCGTCCCCGGAAATATTCCGGCGGGCAATGAGCTCCCGCTCGAAATCTCCGAGAAGATCAACGACACCTGGGGCTTCCGGCTCTGGGACACCGCCTACAAGAGCGCCGCCGACTTGATCCGCGGCGTCGTGAACGCGGCGGGTCGGGACGCGAACTACCTGGTCAACGTGGGGCCGATGCCCGACGGGCGGATCCAGCCCGAGTTCGTGGAGCGGCTCACCGAATTGGGCGTCTGGCTCCGCGCCCACGGCGAGGCCATCTACGACACCCGCGGTGGACCAATTGCGCCGCGGCCCTGGGGCGTAACCACCCGCCACGGAAATACGATCTACCTGCACGTGCTGGCCTGGAACGATCCTCTGCTCGCGCTGCCGCCGCTGCCGGGACGGATCCGGGCGGTGCGGCGGTTGCTGGGCGGCGCGCCGGTGCCCTACACCGAGTCGGCCGGAGGAGTGGTTCTGGCGCTTCCCCCCCGCGGCGCCGGCGAGGTGGACCTGATCGTGTCGATCGATCTGGAGC
>JBGPEJ010000059.1:0-14612 GCA_041482775.1 Gemmatimonadota bacterium
AGGGCAGGACGGTCGGCTCCTCGAGCCGGTCGTCGTAGTTCATCTGGACGTCGACCGTGTTCTTGTCTATGTCCTCGAGCATCGCGACCGCGACGCGGGTGAGCCGCGCCTCGGTGTACCGGTAGGCCGCCGCGGGGTCCCCGTCCACCGAGCCGAAGTTGCCCTGGCCGTCCACCAGCGGGTACCGCAGCGAGAAATCCTGCACCATGCGGACCAGCGCGTCGTAGACCGACGCATCGCCGTGGGGGTGGTACTTCCCGAGCACGTCGCCGACCACGGTGGCGGATTTCTTGTACGCGCGGCCCGGCACCAGGCCCAGCTCATTCATCGCGTAGAGAATCCGGCGGTGCACCGGCTTGAGCCCGTCCCGCACGTCGGGGAGCGCGCGGGACACGATCACGCTCATCGAGTAATTGATGAAGCTCTGCTTCATCTCTTCTTCGATGGGACGGGGCAGAATCCGTTCGCGCGAATTCGGTGCGGTCATCGGCGTGTGGAGCGGAGGTGGAGGCGCGCCCGGAAGGGCCCGGGCGACACTCCGAATATAGCGGGACCGGGGTGCCAGGGGCAACCCGGGCCAAGCGGTCTAACTATTTGCAGATCAACGGATTATGCCGCAGCCTTGCGCTTGCGCCCCACCAAGTAGGTCGGCACGATCCAGAGGGCTCCGATAGTGCCCGCCAAGGTGCCGCCCGCGGTGGCCAGCGCGATGGCGCTGAACAGGCTGTCGGGGTCGGCACCCACCGCGAGCGGCACCAGGCTCGCGAGCGTGGTGAGGGTCACCAGGACGATCATCCCGGCGCGGTCGGCCGCGGCCGCCAGAATGTCGTCAATGGTGAGCCGGGCGCTCCGCCGCTTTTCCAGCGCCGCATCCACCAGCAGGATGGCCTGGTGCACCGCGAGGCCCACCACCAGGATCACCCCCACCGCGGCCTCGCGGCTGAATGAGGTCTTGGTGGCCCAGAAGGTGGCCGCTACTCCCGCGAGGCAGAGGGGCAGCGAAAGGAACACCATCGCGGCCGCCCACCCGGAATCGAACACCATCGCGACCGCGAGAATCACCAGAGTGACCCCCGCGCCGAACACCAGCCAGAGTCCCTTGGCGCTGTCGTCCTCCTCCCAGGTGAACTGCTGGTCGCTCACTGAATAGCCCGCCGGTGCGGAGATCGACTTCATGAAGGCTTCGTGGGTGCGGTTGGCGAGCCGCTGCGGACCCCGGAAATCGTAGCTGACGATTCGCAGGTACTGCTGGTCTTCCCGCTCGATCGTCGCCAGACCCTCCCGCTCGTCCACCGACGCCAGATCACTCACCCGGACCGGAGCCCGGGTCGGATTGGCGACCAGCGTGGTCCGGAGCTCGTCGAGGGAGCGCTCCCGCGCGCCCTTGGCCTTGAGGGAGACGTTGGTTTCCTCGCCGTCGAACTCGAGCCGCTGCCCGCCCACCGCTCCCTGCACCTCGCGCGCGACGGTGCTGGCGAACTCCCGGGAGGTGACGCCGGCGCGCGCCAAGGCGGCGCGGTCCGGGGTGAGGATTACGCTCACCGCGCGTTCCGACCCGTAGTACGCCCCGGCATTGATGTTGACGTTGCGGACCCGGGAGATTCCCTCGAGCCGCTCCTTGAGGTCGAGCGCCAGCCGTTCGACGCCGCCGAAGGAGTAGCCCAGGAGCTTGATCCGGAAGGCGACCGAAGCGCTGCCGCCCCCGTTGTAGAATCCCGGGCCCTTGCCGCTCACGTTCACCGAGGCGCCGCCCACCAGCACCGCGCGCTCGGTCATTTCCTCCTGCATCGCGAGCGGGAGCGCGGTGAGCGCCGCCACGTTGTCGAAGGTCACCTGCAGCTGGGCGAACGACCCGCCGCCGCGCGCCTCCACCTTCTCCACTCCGGCGCGGCCGACCGCGATCCGCTCGAATTCCTGGATGCTGCGGTCGAGGCTCCCCGGGTCGGAGCCCCGCGGAAAGCCCAGGTACACGCTGAGCGTGGTGCGCTGGCCGTACCAGTTCCCGAAGGACGACCGTGGCACCCGCTTGACGAAGCCCCAGGTGACGACACCCAGGAGGGCCACGGTTACCCCGACCGAAGTCCGGCGCCAGCGGAGCAGCGGGGCCAGGGTCGCGAGGTAGACCCGGTGGAGCCCCGGCCAGGCCGCCGGCCCTCCCTCGCCCACGCCGACGGCGGGGATCATCACGATCGAGGAGAACACCGACCAGACCAGCGCCAGCGCAAACGCCGCCGCAAACGGCACGAATGCGGCGCGGGCGTTGCCCTGCAGGTAGAGGAACGGGAAGAGCACCACCAGCGTGGTGAGTGTCGAGCCTACCACCGCGCGGGAAATCCGGCTTCCCGCCGCCGCGCGGGCCTCCGCGGTGTTGGCCACCCGCCGGAGCCGGTCCACCACCACCACGCCGTCCTGCACCAGGATGCCGATCCCCATTCCCAGGCCGGCGAGGGTGAGCAGGTTGGCGGGCACCTTGAGGAGATAGAGTCCGAGGGCCGTTCCCGCGATCGCGATGGCGGCGCTGCCCATCACCAGCGCCACCGCCCGCAGCCGTCGCATCCCGATCAGCAACACCAGGGTGACCGCCGCGAAGGCAACGGCACCCCGGATGACCAGGTCGCGGAGCTGCTTGCCCAGCTCGATGCTCTCGTCGGATTCCAGCTTGACGGTGACGCCGGGCGGCAGGATGCGCAGGATGTCCGCCAGCGCCGTCCGAACCCGGGCCGCGGTCTGGATCACGTCGGCGCCGGGAAGGCGGGTGATCTCGAGCCCGACCGCCGGCACCCCGTTGAGCCGGGAAAAGAACCCCCGGGTGTCCTCCTCGGGCCGCACCGACGCGAGCTCACCCAGCAGGAAGACCCGCCCGCTCGGCGCGCGGACCGGGAGCCGTTCCAGGTCCTGATAGGCGTGGGGCTGGTCCCTGAGAACCACCGTCCGCTGAGTGGCCCCTTCGCGCTCCTCCCCCAGGGCCTGGACCATCCGGGCGCCGGCCAGCGCCAGGGAGAGATAGGCCGGGGGTATGTCGAGCTGGCGGAGCCGCTGGACATCGTACGCCACCGAGACTCCGAGCTCGGCGGAGCCGAACGGTTGCACGGTGGATACCCCCGGCACCGCGGTGAGCCGGGGCGCCAGCTGTTCGCGGGCCAGCCGGGTGAGGGTGCCCGGGGTGTAGGGGCCGGAGAGCGAGTACTGGAGCAGCGGCTGCTCGCTCAGTTCCTCGGGGACGTAGTTGGACACCTGCGGTGCGGTGGCGCCCAGGGGAAAGAGGCTGTCGCTGCGGAGCAGCTCCAGCCTCTCGTGGATCGCCAGCCGGGTCAGCTGCACGTCGGCATCGGGCTCCAGCTCGACGTCGATCCGCGCTCCCCGCTCGTCGGACCGGCTGTTCACCTTGCGCACTCCGCGCACCGCCTGCACCGCGGCCTCGATCGGGGAGGTGATGTAGGTCTCGAGGAGCTCCGCCGATGCGCCGGGCCAAGTGGCGCTGACCCGGAGCCGGGGAAGCTCGACGCTGGTTCGGGTGGCCAGCGGCAGCTTGGTGAACGCCACGCCGCCCGCGAGGACCAGCGCGCCGCCGAACGCCCAGATGACGGCGGGACGGGTGGAGGCCCACTTGATCACCTGGCCCGGGCCTCCTTCCGGCGCTCCATCCAGGCATAGGCCGTCGGCAGCAGGAAGAACGTCACCAGCAGGGCTGAGACGCTTCCGCCGATCACTCCCGCCGCGAGCGGCTGATAGAGCGCGCCGCCGCTGCCCCAGCCGAACACCAGCGGCAGTACGCCGGTAACCGTCGTGATCGAAGTCATCGCGATGGCCCGGAGCCGTTGGCGTCCGCCCAGGAGCACCGACTCCTCGATCGAGTGGCCCTGCTCCCGGAAGCGGCGGATCGCGTCCAGCTTGACCACCGCCTCGTTGTCGGCCATGCCGATCATCACGACGATGCCGATGAGCGACACCGCGTTGAGGCTCTGCCCGGTCATCCAGAGGAAGATGAGGCCGCCCCCCGCGGCGAGCGGCACCGTGAGCATGACCAGCAGCGGAACGGTGAAGGAGGCGAACTCGCCCGCCAGGACCAGGTACATGAGCGCCGCCGAGAGAATTGCAACCAGGCTCAACTCCCGGGTGGTCCGCCGCTGTTCGGCATCGGCACCGGCCACCTGCCAGGATACGCCCGGCGGCGGCGCCAGGCGCGCGAGCGAGGCGGAAACGTCCCGATTGGCCCGCGCGGTGCCGCCCCGCTCCACCACGGCCTCGACCACGCTCACCGGGCGCTGGTTGATGCGAACCACTTCGACCGGGGCGCGGATTTCCCGGGCGCTCACCAGCTGCCCCACCGGGATGCCGCGGACCTGAGTCGCGAGCGCCGTGGCCAGATCCTCGTTCGCGTTCCCCGCGAAGCGGACGGTGATCGGTGTGCGGCGGTCGGTTTCGCGATACTCCCCGGAAGCGACCCCGCCGAGCCCCCCGGCAAGGGCATTGGCCACCGCCTCGACCGAAAGGCCGTACTGCGCGATCCGCTGCCGCTCGAGGGTGATCTCGACCGTCGGCTGGGTGCTGCTGAACGCGTCGCGCACGTCGGCCAGGGTCTTGAGCGGCCCCAGGAGGCTCCGTACGGAATCGGCCCACCGGCCCGCCTCGTCCGGCTTGGGCGCGGAAACCTCGACCCGGACCAACCGTCCTTCCCGGCCGATCAGGCTTCCGAACTCCGACTGGCCGGCCAGATCGATGGCGAGCGACCCCTTGGCGAGATCGGGCACCGCGGCGCGCAGCCGCTCGGCGAATCGCGCGGCGTTCTGTCCATCCGGCACCGGGACGATGAGCTGCGCGGTGGCGCTGGTACCCGGATCGGCGCCGGCCAGCACCTCCTCATCGGTGGCGGTGCCCACGCGGGCATAGATGCCGCTGCTGCCGAGGGACTTGGCGGCGGCTTCGAGCCGCGCCGCCTGCCGCGCGGTTTCCTCGATGGCGGTGCCCTGGGGCAGCTCCAGCTGCGCCACCGCAATGCCCTCGTCCACCCGGGGGAGAATTTCCCGCGGGAGCCGCATCGCCACCAGCACGGTGACCCCCGCGAGCAGCACCGAGCCGGTGAAGACCGTGCGGTGGTGGCCCAGGGCCCAGGCCATGCCGCGCTCATAGAGCTCGGCGGCATGGTGGCCCCACCGGTTGAGCGCCACGAGACCGGCGGAAGGTGGCGCCGCCGGGCCGGGGTTGGCGCCCCGCCGGCGCTTCCGCCACCGCACCATCATCACCGGCATCAGGGTGAGCGCCAGCACCAGCGACGTGGTGAGCGTCACCACCACGCTCAGGGAGAGATCCCGGAAGAGCGCCGCGGCCAGGCCGTGCACGAACACGATCGGCCCGAAGACCAGGACCGAGGTGAGGGTGCCGGCGATGAGCGGCGCCGCCACTTCGTCGGTGGCCCGGCGGGCGGCGGCGACGTCGTCCAAGCCCTGTTCCTTGTAGCGACCGGTGGCCTCGGCCACGACGATCGCGTTGTCCACCAGGAGGCCCACGCCGAGCGCGAGTCCGCCCAGGGAGAGGATGTTCACGGTGACGTGGAGCAGCTGGAGCAACGTGAGGGCCGTCAGCACCGAGAGCGGAATGATCAGCGCGATGGCGATCGATCCGCGCCAGTCCTGCAGGAACACCACGATCACCATCAGGGAAAGGATCCCTCCGACGATGATCTCCTGCCAGAGATTGCCCAGGGCGTCGGTCACGAACTGCGCCTGCGCCGCCACCACCTTGATCTTGACCCCGGGGAATTCCCGGGTCAGGGCATCGATCGTGTTGTAGATGGCTTGAGTTACCGCCACGGTGTTGGCGCCGGCGTCCTTGTACACCACGAGCCCCACCGCCGGCGCGCCGTCAAGCCGGGTCATCGTCTTGGGGTCGGCGCTTCCCATCGCGACCGTGGCGATGTCACCCAGGGTGATCCCGCTCCGGGCCGGGCCTACCGGCGTGCGGGCCACCTCCGGCACGTTCTGGAACTCGGTCAACGCCCGGAGGGCAAAACGGAATTGCCCGCGCCGGACCGTGCCGCCGGGAGCGCCGGCGTTGGCATCCCGCACCGCGCGGGAAATGTCGTCCGGCGTAATCCCCAGGGCGCGGGCCTTGTCGGGATCGACCTCGACCCGGATTTCGTCCTTGGGATCACCCACCACCGCCACGCTGGCCACCCCCGCCAGCTGTTCCAGCCGGCGGGCGTGCACGTCGGTCGCGGTGCGCGCAATCGAGCGGAGATCGCCGGCGCCGGTCAGTCCGAGTACGGCGATGGGCCGTTCCCCGGGGTCACTGGTGAGCAGCGTGGGCCGCTCGGCCCGGTCGGGAAGGCTGGCGCGGGCGTTGTCGAGCCGCTCGCGCACCTGCAGCACCGTCGTCGCCATGTCGGTGCCCCAGGAGAAGCGCAGGGTGGTCACCGCCTCTCCGTTCCGGCTCACCGACCGCAGATCCACCAGCCCCGGCGTTGCCGCCACCGCTTCCTCGATCGGTTCGGCAATGAAACGGGAGACTTCGCTCGCCGCGGCCCCGCGATAGGCGGTGCGGATGGTGAGGACCGGCAACGAGACGTCGGGGAGCAGCGAAACCGGGAGGCGCCCGAGCGAGACCGCGCCCAGGAGCACGAATGCCAGGGTGGCCGAGAGGGTGGTGACCGGGCGCTTGAGGGCGGCGGAGGCGATCGACATCAGCGGCGCCTCATGGCCGCTTGGCCTGCTCCGCCTTCTGGATCACCCGTACCGGCGCGTCGTGGGTGAGGGTGAGGTGGCCCTCCACCAGCACCAGATCCCCCGCCTTCACCGGGATCAGGCCGGTGGCGCTGTCGGGGAGCACCTCGGTGTCCACTCCGTTGGAGCGGCCCGGGGTGACGTACACCCACTGGGCGCGCCCGTCCTTCACCACGAACACCAGCGGGCGGCCGTCCCGCTCGATCACCGCGCTCGCGGGTACGATCACCCGGCCGGTAAGCCGTGCTGCCTCGAGGCGCACGTCGGCGTACATCCCGGGGCGGAGCACGCCGCCACCGCCGGCGCGGATGACCGCCCGGCCCGCCCGGGTGGCGCTGTCCACGATCGGGAGGATCGCGGCGATGGTGCCGATGACCGGATGGTCCGGCGCCGCCGCCGTCGTCACCACCGCCTGGCCGCCCACCCGGATCAGCGGAAGATCGTGCTCCAGAACGGCCGCCTCGATCCGCAGGTGGTCCAGGTCGACGATCTTCCCGACGTCCTGGCCGGTGCTGAGGCGCTCGCCCACCGCCACCTTGAGCTCATCCATCACGCCGTCGAACGGCGCGGTGATGGTTGCCCGTTCCCGCTCGAGCTTCCGCTGCTCCAGCGTTACCCGCGCGCCGTCGAGTCCGGAGCGGATCTCCGCGTTGCGGAGCCGCTCGCCGCTCAACGCCTTGCCGGTGACGATCGAGTCGGGAAGGCTGTTGTCGAGCAGGCGGAGCCGCGCCTCCTCCACCTTGGCCTGCGCGTCCTGGACCGCCAGGTCGAGCGGCCGCGGGTCCACCTGCACCAGCGCCTGGCCCTTCTTCACCCGGTCGCCGGGACGCACCAGCACCGCGACAATGGTGCCCTGGGTTTCGCTCTTGAGCAGGCTCATCGCCTCGGACCGGACCTGGCCGGTGGTGACCACCGAGAGAATCAGATCTCCCTTGCGAACCTCTTGGCCAACCACGGGGAGCGTTACGGTGGCGCCCGCCGCCTGGGCGCTGTCGGCGCCGCCGGGTTTGTTGGCGGCCTCGGCGGGCTTCTTGGAGCACCCGGCGGAGGGCGCGGCCAGCGCCAGCAGCAGGAGCAGCGCTCCCCTCCGGTCGGCGGCGCTGCCGATGGGTTCCTGGATCAGCCTCACAGCATCCTCCCGAGAATCGCTTCGATCTGCGCCCTGGCGCGGAGATAGTCGAACCGCGCGGAGACGGCGTCGGTTTCCGCGCGGCTCAGCGCGTCCTGCGCGGCGTTGAGCTCGACGATGCCGATCGAGCCCAGCCGGTAGCGTTCGGTCTGGACCCGCGCGCTCGCCCGGGCGGCGTCCAAGTTCTGCGCGGTGAGCGTCATCCGCTCCTGGGCGGTACCGAGCGCGGCGAGTTGGGTCGTGAGGCCGGCACCGACCTGGCGGCGCGCGTCAGCCGCGGCGGAGACGGCGGCGTCGAGCGTGGCCTGGCGCTGCACCACGTCGCGCTCCCGGCCGAAGCCGTTGAACAGCGACCACTGCAACCCGAGATTCAGGCTGCGGTTGTTGAAGAGGGTGTAGGAGTTGCGATCGCTGCCGCTGAAGGAGCTGCTGCCGGTCAGGGTAACGCTGGGCAGGTAGGTCGAGCGAACGATGGCGAGCGAGGCTCGGGCCGAGCGGGCCCGGGCTTCCGCGCGGACCACCGCGGGCGAGCGCTCCGTCGCCTCACCGAGGAGTGCCGTGGTATCGCCGATCGTCGCGATCCCGAAGAGGGCGGAATCCGCCCGCGCCGCCACCCGGCCGTCCTGGCCCACCAGCCGCGCCAGCCCCGCCTCCGCCTCGGTCAGGTTGCGCTCCTCACTCAGCAGCAGGAGCCGCGCATTGGTGAGGTCCACCACCGCCTGGAGCGAATCGGCGATGGTGGCCGAGCGGGTGGCGATCTTGGCGCTCGCGATGGCGAACTTTTCCTGGGCGCGGCGGATCCCCTCCTGGCGGACCCGGACCAGATCGCCCTCCATGAGCGCGGCCAGGAACTGGTTGGTGGTGTTGAGGGCCGATTGGGAGCGCTCGAACGCCAGCGACGCGTCGGCGTCGGTGCGGCCGGCGCGAGCCGCGCTCAAGTCGGCGCCGCGGCGGAACCCGGTGAACAGATCGATCGAGGCGCTGCCGCCCAGGCTCAACGAGCTGCTCGAGGCGTTCCCGCTGATCACCTCGCCGGTGATGGGATCGGTCCGGGACGGGCCGGCGGAAAAGCTGGTGCCGTAGCTGGAGGAGCCGCTGATCCGGGGGAGAAATTCTCCCCAGGCCGCCCGAAGGCCGGCGCCGGCGGCCCGGGCGGTGCCTTCCGCCTGGATCACGTTCGGAGAGTGCGCTTCGGCGAGCCGGAGGGCTTCCGGGAGCGTTACGGCGCGCTGCTGCGCGCCGAGAGCGGTGAGGGGGAGTGCGAAGGAGGCCAGGACGAGGCTCAGTCGTCGCACGGGGTCCTCACGAAGGTGGCGAGCGATGCCCGGAAGATACCGTACGGGCCTCCCGGCGAGGTCGGATGGTGGTGCCGAGGCTGAGGCTAAGGATGCGTGGATGGCCGGGAGGGACGCAGCCGGAGCCGCACGACCGTGGGCCGGCCCTCCGCATCCTCGATCACCGCGACCAGACCGTCGCGGGTCCAGGCCGCCGCGCCGTACTCGGGGATCTTGACCGGCGTCGTGACCGGGCCGAGATAGGCACCAGTGGAGTCGAAAATGTCGAACGAGGTGCGGGTGGTGTCGGCCCCTGCGAAGCGGCGGGCCCAGACCCGCCCCGCCGGGTCCACCCGGAGGCTCATGAACGCCGGCAGCGTCGTGGGGACGTCCTCGAGGTGAAAGGCGCTCCGCACGTTCTCTTCTCCATAGGCTTCCTTCGCCCCACTGATCCGGTTCTCCAGCTCAGCCCTGCGCCGCTGATCGCTCACGGGCTCGGGTGTCCAGGCGCGCCCGAATACCCGCAGGGAATCCTTTCCGGTGACGCTCCGCACGATAGTGAACGAGCCGGTCCACCCGTACACCACTCCGCCGTCGGGATGCAGGGCGTGGGTGTTCACCGGCTGGAACGGCACCGTGGTGGTCATCGTCCCCACGATTTTTCCAGCCCGCTTCTGGTTCACCATCCAGAGTTTCACCCCGTTCCGCGAAGGCACCCAGACGGTATCGAGCTCCCCCCCCTCCAGCGACCAGCGGACGTAGGGGATGCCTCGCGCCGGGTCGCCCGGCTTGGCACCGCTCATGCTCGGGACATAGATTCGCCCCTGCCGATCCACTTCAATGTCGGACCAGTAACAACAGGAGGAGTGCCAGCTCTTGATGAATGCGCCGGCGGTGTCCCAGACGGAGGTGCGCGCGAGCTGGGGATCGTGCAGCACGATCCGGCCGCCCCGGACCGCGATGAATCCCACCCGGAACTCGCCGGGGCCCTCCCCATCCCGCCCGATCGAGCGAATCAACTGCCCCTCGGGCGTGAAGATCTTGATGGAGGCCGGCTTCCCGTCCACCACGTAGATCCGGTCCGCCTCGTCAACGGCGAGACTCCTCGGTTGGCCCAGTTCGGCCGGCGTCCCGTCCGCGCCGCTGAACCGCCCCGCCTCGACCAGCGCCGCTCCCGCCGAGTCCAGCCAGGCCGTCGGCCCGGCACTCGTCACCCGAACCACACCGCGGGCCAGGGTGTCGGTAACCGCGCGCGCGAGCGTTACGGATTTAGCTTGGCCGCACCCGGCGAGGAGAATGGCCAGCAGGGGAGGGAGGTGGCGTCGCATCCGGAAGGGTCTCGGCTCGGGATTCCTGTGGGACACGGTAAGATGCCGGATGGTTGCGCCGATCCGGAGGCGCGGCTTGATTCTCGGTTCCGCCCGCGGTCCTAATGATTCTCTCGCAGAGGTTCACTGTGCGCAACGGCGTTGTGATGGGGCTGGCCGCCCTCGGCGGGGCCCTCGCGGTTCCCGCCGCGGCGCAGCGGCCCCGGCTGGGACCAAACGTCCGCCAGTATGTCAGCATCGACACGTCCATCGTTGCCCTGACCCATGCACGCCTGATCGACGGCACCGGGGCCCCGGCCCGCGAAAACCAGACCCTGATCATTCGCGACGGCGCCATCGCCGCCCTGGGTGACGCCGCTGCCATCCCGGTGCCGGCTGGCGCCCAGGTGCTCGACCTGACCGGCAAGTCGGTCATCCCCGGGCTGGTGATGATGCACGAGCATCTGTTCTACCCCACCGGCCCCGGCGTGTACGGCAATGTCTCCGAGAGCTTCTCCCGGCTCTACCTGGCCGGCGGCGTCACGTCGATGCGCACCGGCGGCAACATGAGCGGGTACGGGGAACTGGGCCTGGCGCGCGCCATCGACCGGGGCGAAAAACCCGGCCCGTGGATTGACGCCACCGCACCCTACCTCGAAGGCCCCGGCCTCGGTCTCGGCCAGGTGCACGAGCTCCAGGACGTCGCCGAGGCCCGGCGTATGGTGGATTTCTGGGCCGACGCCGGTGCCACCTCCTTCAAGTCCTACATGCACATCACCCGCGCCGAGCTGGGCGCGGCGGTAAAGGAAGCGCACCGGCGCGGGATCAAGGTGACCGGGCATCTCTGTTCGGTCACCTACCGCGAGGCCGCCGGTCTCGGCATCGACGATCTGGAACACGGTTTCTTCGCGAGCACCGATTTCGTGCCCGACAAGAAGCCCGATGTGTGCCCCGGACAGAGTGCGGGTCAGGCGGCCCTCGCCCCGCTCGACCCGGACGGCCCTGAACTCGCTGCGCTGATCCACGATCTCATCCAGCATCATGTAGCGCTCACCTCGACGCTGACGGTGTTCGAGACGTTCACGCCGGGCCAGCCGATCCCCCCGGGCCTCGACGTGCTCGATCCCGTGCTGAAGCAGCAATTCGAGGAGCGCTACGCCGCCACCCAGCGAAACGCCCGCTCGACCTTTCCCAAGCTCTTCGCCGGCGAGCGGGCGATGGAGCTGCGGTTTTCGCGCGCCGGCGGGTTGCTGATCGCCGGCACCGATCCGACCGGCGGAGGAGGGGTGATTGCCGGCTACTCCGATCAGCGCCAGGTCGAGCTGCTGGTGGGGAGTGGGTTCACTCCGCTCGAAGCGATCCGGATCTGCACCCTCAATGGTGCCACCTATTTGGGCAGAGCCGATCGAATCGGTTCCCTCGCCGTCGGCAAGCAGGCGGACCTCCTGGTGATCGGCGGCGATCCTTCGACGAACATTGCCGACATCCGCCGCGTGGAGCTGGTGTTCAAGCAGGGTATCGGGTACGACCCCGGCAAGCTGATTGCCTCGGTGAAGGGGAGGGTGGGGTTGTTCTAGCCACCGCTGCTGCTGGCCCTCGCGCCGACTCAGGGCCTCGAGTACTGCTCCAGGCGCTCCAGCCCGGCCTCGTCGACGGCCACGAGATACAATACGCGCCGGCCCACGGCGAGGAGACGCCGCGCGGGGGGGAGGGTCACCCGCCTTACCAGTCGGCCCCGGCCGTCGAAGACGTCGAAGGCGCGGGGTGCGTCGACCGGCACCGAGCGCTCGACCCAGAGTGAGCCGTCGGGCCCCGCGCGCGGCGGGAAATCGGTGAAGGCGGGCTTGCGCGCCGCGAACGTGTTACGGGCGGCGATCTCCGCCACTCTGGCGGGGCGTAGCATCTCGCTCGGCACGGCGCTCGGTCCGGTCGGAGCGGTTGCCCCGCTCCCCCGTCCACCAATGCTGCTGTTCTCGAGAAAGGACCGGGTGTAGGCGATCCGGTCCGCCGCTGTCACCGGCAGAACGGAGTAGCTCACCACCGGCCCTCGGACGGTCCGACCGTCTGCCTCGCGCCAGTCGATGTGATAGTCGCCGGACCGCACCAGGGCCACACGACCCTCCTCTGTGGCCTGCCAGCCGTCCTCCGGCGCGAAGGGAACGTAGGGAATGCCGTGCTGGATCTGGCCCGGGGGCTCCGTGCTGCCGTTTACCCTGCCAAGGGTATCGACGCTCCCGGTCCGAAGATCGATCCGCGCCACATACAGCGATTCGGTGGCGGACACTGCGGGACCCATGGCCCAGCGGGGAATCTGGAAGTAGAGCCGTCCGCGCGAATCGGCGGCGCGGGGCCAGAGCGCGGACGCCAGACCGGGGCGCTCGCTTGAAATTGAGCGGGCAATGCGGTGATCCGGTCCAAGGATCAGAAATCGGCTGTTGCCCTCATCGACCACCAGGGTCGAATCTCCGGGAAGCGCCAGCAGGGTGCTGGGCAGTCGGTACTCGGCCGGGCCCTGGCCCTCCCGGCCGATGCGGGAGACTCGGCTCCACGCGACGTCCACCAGGTACAGCGCCGGCTCCAACCGGTCGCTCACCAGGAGCCGGCCGTCCGCCAGCTCCCGGAGGCCGCGCAACTGGGCAAAATCGTGCGCCAGACTCCGCTCGGGCATGGTGAGCCGGGTTTCGGGAATCGCGGACGATTGGACAGCGAGTGGAATGGCGGCCAGGGCCGCCAGCACGGCGTATGAGGTGGAGCGCATGAGAGTCAGGATGCCGGGCCGGGTCGGAGGGTCGCTCAACGGGGCTTCGCGAATCCCGACGCCATCGGCAATCCATTGCCGGTCTGGATGGTGATTACCCCGTCCTGAGCTGACCGTACACCGCGTCGTTCGCGCCCTGATGACACTCGCGATTCCGGACCTCGCTACCGACCGCCGGATCGGGGCATGGCGGCCAGCAGCTCGCGCACCCGGCCCCACCCGCCGTCGAGCCGCCATACGACGTGACCTCGCGGGTCCAGAGCCATCACCGTGCCTTGGTGATCGATGTCTCCGGTCGTGTCGTCACGGCGTCGCCCGACCCCGAGCCCATCGAGGGTTCGCTCGACCTCCTCGACGCTCCCCGAGAGCACCCGGTCTTCCGGGCCCAACGCCCACGCCGCTGCGAGCGACGGAAGGCGCGCCGGCGTATCCCGCCACGGATCCAGGGAGATGACCAGCAGCGGCACCTCGGGGCGGTTGGCAACCACGCGCGCGGTCCGAATGTCGTGGACGATGGTCGGGCAGACCGTGGTACAGTGGCCGAAGGCGAACGTGAGCAACACCGGCCGGCCGGGGAAATCCGCCAGTGATGTGCGCCGGCCCTGTTGGTCGGTCAGGACGAAGGCGGACGCGTCGACGTCGGTCCGGGTCGGGATGCCGGGTGGTGCCGCCGGTGGGGCGATTCCCAGCCCCGTAGCGAACGCCATCCGCCGACCCAACGCGACCAGTCCGATCAGGCTGACCGCGCCGACCCCGCCCATGACCAATCGCCACCGGTGATCGGTGCGCATCCGGCGAAGATCCTCGCGCAGCGCCCCACCCCAGACCGCGAGCAGCACACCCACCATCCCGATCGGCTCACCGATCAGGAGGATCCACCCGCCGGCGTCGGGAAGACCACCCGGCGCCGATCCGAAGCAGGCCGCCCGGGTCCGCAGCAACCACTCCGGCTCACCGGCACCTGCCGGCCAGAGCGCGAGCGCCCACCACCCCGCCGTGATCGCGAGGATCAGCAGCAGGGCAAGGGAGGCCGCGCCGGGCCGGCCGGCCGATGGCCGGGTCATCCGATCTTCCAGATGAAGCTGAGCAGCTTCCAGTTGGTGAAGTAGTAGAGCATGAACGCCAGGAGAAACACGCCCACCAGCACCAGGGTTCCGGGCGTTGCGCCCGCGATGCCGCGCCCGGGCGCGTGCAGCGCCTCGTTGATCTCATCGACGTTGGCGGCGTGCACCGGCGGGTTGGTGAGCCCCTGCGGGATGCCCGCGACCTCGGCGCCGCGTGGGAAATCGGTCACCAGCTCGCCGAAGAACACCGATTTCACGGCAATGAGGATGAACGAGAGCGCCCCCGTCACGGCGATGACGCCGCCGATCCCCATGATGGCGAGAAACAGGTCCACCGCGGGATTGAACTGCACGTCGAACG
>JBGPEJ010000060.1:0-14290 GCA_041482775.1 Gemmatimonadota bacterium
GACCACGCTCCGGGTATGATCGAGGATCGCGGAGGCGTCCGACGCCACGAAGTATTCGCCGTCACCCACGCCGACCAGGAGCGGCGAGCCGTTCCGCGCGGCAACCAGCACGTTGGGCTCGTCGGCCGAAAGGACCGCGATGCCATAGGCGCCCTGGATGTCCCAGAGGGCGGCGGCGACCGCCTGTTCGAGATTGCCCTCGTAATAGGCGCCGATCAGATGCGCCAGCACCTCGGTATCGGTCTCGGACTTGAAGGTGTGGCCCCGCTTCTCGAGCGCTTTCCGGATTGCGGTGGCGTTCTCGATGATGCCGTTGTGGATGACCGCGATCCGGCCGGTCTGGTCGAGATGTGGATGCGCGTTGGGAGTGGTGGGCGCGCCGTGGGTGGCCCAGCGGGTGTGCCCGACCCCGATGGTACCGTGCGGCGTGTCGAGGCGAAGCTTGTCCACCAACGCGGCGAGCTTTCCCGCGGCCTTCTGGACCTTGATGCCGTCACCATTGATGATGGCGACACCGGCGGAGTCGTACCCCCGATATTCCATCCGGCGCAGCCCCTCGATCAGGATCGGGGACGCTTGTTTGGGTCCGACGTAGCCGACGATGCCACACATCGCGTGAACTACCTCGCGCCTAGAGTAGAGCCATGCACGCCGCCAGCAACTCCTCCGCTTCGGCTTCGGTCGGCGCTTCGGCAATCACGCGGATGACCGGCTCGGTTCCCGAAGGACGCAAATGGACCCAGCGATCCGGCCAAGCCAGTCTGAGCCCGTCTCGTTCGTCGCTGCTGGCCTCCGGAAAACGCGTCTTCAGCGCCAGATACGCAGCCGGTAAATCCCCTCCGCGCTTGGCTTTAGCCTTGACGATCCGGTACCGGGGAACCGCCGCCACCAACTCCGAAACGGGGCGCTTTTCCCCTGCCAGGTACTGCAAGATCAACGCCACCCCGAGGGGGGCATCCCTGCCAATGTGGAGTGCGGGCAGGATGACTCCGCCGTTCCCTTCTCCACCGATCAGCGCCCCCGATTCCTTCATGGCCCGCGCGACGTTGGCCTCACCGACCGGCGCCCGGATGAACCGCGCCCCGGCATCCCGGGCAGCGTCCTCCACCACGAGGCTGGTGGAGAGGTTTGCCACCACGGTCGGTTGGGGCCCGGCGGCGGGGCGCGGGAGCACCGCCCGAATCGCAAAGGCGAGGGTGTAGTCCTCCCCGATCGCCCGGCCCCGTTCGTCGACCACCGCGAGACGGTCTACATCGGGGTCCACCGCCAGACCGAGCTCGGCGCCGGAACGGCGCACCAGCTCTCCCAGGTCGCCGAGGTTCTCGGGAATCGGCTCCGGCTCCCGGGGAAATCGGCCGTCGGTTTCGAGATTGATGGCGGAGACGGTGCAGCCGAGACGCTCGAGCAGCAGGGGGACGATGGCGCCACCGGCGCCCCGCACGCAATCCAGCGCGACGGAGAACTTCCGCTTCCGGATGGCTGGGAGATTCAGCTGCGGCAGCGCCAGCACCAGGCCGAGATGTCTTGCGATGGCCTCCCGGTCCTCCCGCACCGATCCGATCCCGTCCCACCCGGCGCGGGGGGGCCCCCGCTCTGCCAGGGCCCGCACCGCGGCGCCCGCCTCCGCGTCGAGAAACACCCCATCGGGCCCCACGAACTTGAGGGCGTTCCATTCGACCGGATTGTGGCTCGCGGTCAGGATGAGTCCGGCGCCGGCGTGGTGGTGCTCCACCGCCAGCTGGGTGGTGGGCGTCGGAACCAGCCCCAGGTCGATGACGTCGCAGCCGACGGAGAGGATTCCCGCGGTGGCAGCATGGGCGTAGAGCGGCCCGCTGGTCCGGGCGTCGCGGCCCAGCACGACCACCGGCTTGCCGGAGGCCTTGGCCCAGGCGGCCAGCGCGGCGGCGTGCCGGGTCACCAGCTCCGGGGTCAGATCCACCCCGACGATGCCGCGCATACCCGAAACCGAGACCATCAGCATCAGAATCAGACCTCGATCGGCAGCTTGTCGGGGTCCGGGTAGGCCTGGTGGAAGGCGCCGACCACCTCGGGGTCGAACTGTACACCGGCGAACCGGCGCAGTTCCTCCATCGCGTCGGCGGGGAGCCGCGGCGCGCGGTAGGAGCGGTTGGTGGTCATGGCATCGAACGCATCGACCACGCAGACCAGGCGGGCCACCCGGGGGATGGCCTCCCCCCGGAGGCCGTCGGGAAACCCCGAACCATCCAGCCGTTCGTGGTGGTTGCGCACGATCTGGAGGACCAGAGGGTGCTCCCGCCGGAGCGGCTGGAGAATCTCTTCGCCCTCGGTGACGTGCTTCTTGATCTCGGCGAATTCCGCCGCGGTGAGCGGCCCGGGCTTCTGCAGGACCGCGTCCCGGGTCCCGATCTTCCCGATGTCGTGCAGCTCCCCGCCCAGCCGGATCTGCTCGAGCAGGTCCCCGGTGATGCCCAGCAGGACGGCCGTCTTGACGGCGTAGCGGCTGACCCGCTGGGAGTGGCCCCGGGTGTAGATGTCCTTCTTCTCGAGCATGCGCACCGCCATCTGGATTTGTCCCAAGAACTGCTCCTTATTCCGCTGGTCGAGTTCCCGGACGGACGCCTCCAGTCGAGCCCGATAATTCTGCTGCAGGAACCGGTTTTCGAGAACCAGGCGACGGGTCTCGAGGGCCCGCTCCAGCCGGGCGCGAACCTCCGCGACCCGCACCGGCTTGGGGAGAAAATCCGACGCCCCTGACTTCATGCACTCGACGGCGGTGTCCACGTCGGCCACCGCGGTGAGCATGAGCACGGCCGAGTCGGGCCATTGCCGGCGCACCTCCCGCAGGAAGGTGATCCCGTCCATTTCCGGCATGTTGATATCGCTGACGATCAGCGGGACTCCCCCGAGGGATTCCAGCAGGGCGAGCGCTTCCCGGCCGTTGCTCGCCTCGAGCGTCTCGAATCCGACGGACTGGAGAATCCGCGCGAGCGTACGTCGGACCAGCGTGTCGTCGTCCACGACGAGCGCCCGGGTAGTAACGTCCCCCCGACCGGCCCAGCCGGATGACGGCGTGGTCACGGAAGCAAGGTAGGTAAAGCAGTGATAATCTTCAATGACAGCCGCAGGCGGAAAACGCCGATTCTCGGCGACCGATCGCCTCCACCTGGAGCCCTATGACCCGGATCCTCCCGCACGATCTCGAGCACGCCCTGGCCACCCGCGCCATTCACGCCGGCCAGGTGGCCGACCCGCTCGCCGGCGCGGTGATGACGCCGATCTATCAGACCTCGACCTACCGCCAGGAGGGGATCGGCAAGAACAAGGGCTATGAATACGCCCGGACCCAGAATCCGACCCGGGAGGCCCTGGAACGGAACGTCGCGTCGCTGGAGGGGGGAACCCACGGCTTCGCGTTCGGCTCCGGACTCGCCGCGCTCGACGCGATCCTGAAGCTGTTCAAGGCGGGCGACCACGTGGTGTCGGGTGAGAGCATCTACGGCGGCTCGATGCGCCTGATGCGGCAGATCTTCGAGCCCTACGGGCTCCAGTGCACCTTCGTGGACAGCCGGGACGTCGGGAACTTCGAGCGCGCGCTCACCCCGGCGACGCGGCTGGTCTACTGCGAAACCCCGACCAATCCGATGATGTTCCTCACCGATCTCCAGGCGGTGGGAGACCTTGCCGCCTCGCGGGGAATCCTGTTCGGCGTGGACAACACCTTCGCCACGCCGGTATTCCAGCGGCCGCTCGAATTCGGCGCCGACATCGTCCTGCACTCCACCACGAAGTACCTGAACGGCCACAGCGACATGGTGGGCGGGCTGCTCGTCACCAGCCGCGACGACGTGGCCGAGCGGCTCGGGTTCATCCAGAACGCCAGCGGGGCGGTTCCCGGACCGATGGACTGCTGGCTGGCGCTCCGGGGCACCAAGACCCTGCCATTGCGCATGCGGGAGCACGATGCCAACGGCCGGCGAATCGCCGAGTGGCTCAAGGGCCACCGGGCGGTGAAGCGGCTCTACTACCCCGGGCTTCCCTCACACCCGCAGTATGACCTTGCCCGGCGCCAGATGACCGGGTTCGGTGGGATGGTCTCGTTCGATCTGGGCGACGTGGCCCGAACCAGGCGCCTGGTCGAGCGGGTCAAGATCTTCCAGCTGGCCGAGTCACTCGGAGGAGTCGAGAGCCTCATCGGGCATCCCGCCTCGATGACTCACGCGTCGGTGCCCCAGGCCATCCGGGATGAGATGGGCCTCACCGATTCACTGCTGCGGCTCAGCGTGGGCGTCGAAGCGGTGGACGACTTGATCGCCGATCTCGACCAGGCGATGGCGTAGACCGGGGATCGGCCCGCTTCCGTTCCGGGTCCCAACATGAAACATTTCGCCTGGGGCCGCGTAGGTCCCGCATCCTCCATTGAAGCGAGTCGCTCATGACCTCCGTCCCCGCCCCGCGCCCGCGCGTCGCCTTCCCGCAGATCGCCGGCGTTTCCTGGGAGCATCCCGCGGATCGGGCCGCACTGCAGGCGATGCGCGCGGTGCCGGGCTTCGATGACGTGGTCCGGAAGATCGTCGCCATCCTGGGCGGAGAGCGCGGCATTCGGCTGCTCTTCCAGGGCAATGCGGTGCGCGCCGGCGTCGAGCAGTACCCCCGCGCTCACGGCCTTCTGGTCGAAGTGGCCGCCACCTTCGACTGGCCCAAGGTGCCCGAGCTGTATGTGTCCCAGACCCCGGTGTTCAACGCCGGTGCCTACGGCGTCGATGATCCCTTCATCGTGCTGCATTCGGCCGCGCTGGAGCTGCTGGACGAGGAGGAGCTTCGGGCGCTGGTGGCGCATGAGATGGGGCACGTGGTGAGCGGGCACTCCCTCTACCGCACCATCGCCGAGATCTTCCTCAACGTGAGCCTGGGCGCGCTGCCGTTCCTGGCGGGCATCGCCTTGCTGCCGGTCCGGCTGGCGATTCTCGAGTGGTCGCGCAAATCGGAGTTGTCCTCGGACCGGGCCGGGCTGCTGGGCAGCCAGAACATCATCGCGTCGCAGCAGCTGTTCATGAAAATGGCGGGCGGGTATCGGGGGGCGCTGGAGTCGGGTCAGATGGCGCTGGATCCCTTCATCACCCAGGCCAACGAGTACATCACCACCAACGATGGGCTCGACATCGTCTACAAGATCCTCAACACGCTGGCGCTGACCCATCCGATGAACACGGTGCGGGCGGCCGAGCTGCAGAAGTGGATCCAGAGCGGCGACTACGAGCGGATCCTGCGGGGGGAGTACACCCGCCGCGGCACCGAGGCGAAAGACCGCCCCCTCAAGGAGGACTTCAAGGCCGCGAAGGACCACTACGCCGGTGAAGCCCGTGAAGTCATCAACAAGGTGGCCGACGCGGCCCGGCAGGCCGCCTCTTCGGCGCGCGACGCGTTCCGCAAAGCCCAGCAACCGTGAGGGTGCTGGTCGTCGGAGGGGGAGGCCGGGAGCACGCACTCTGCTGGGCGCTCCGCCGGGACCTCCCTTCCGCCGACCTCTTCTGCGCTCCGGGTAATCCCGGCACCGCCCTGGTCGCCAACAACCTCCCGATCGGATCCGAAGACCTCGACCGCCTCGTGGCGGCCGCCGCGGCGCACGCCCTCGACCTGGTGGTAGTCGGGCCCGAAGGGCCGCTGGCCAAGGGCCTGGTGGACCGGCTGCGGGCAGTGCATCGCGCGGTATGCGGGCCCACCGCCGCCGCCGCGCGTATCGAGGCCTCGAAGGCGTTCGCCAAGGAGGTGATGCTCGCCGCCGGGGTCCCCACCGCCCCGAGCCGCGCGTTCACCGAGCTCAACGCCGCGCTGGCGCATGTGGATCGGCACGTCGAGCCGCTGGTGATCAAGGCCAGCGGGCTCGCGGCCGGGAAAGGCGCCATCGTCTGCCTCACCCGCGCCGAGGCGAGGGCGGCCGTCAACGCCATGCTTCGGGACGGCGCCTTCGGGGAGGCGGGCCGTGTGGTCGTGGTGGAGGCGTTCCTCGAAGGCGAAGAGCTCTCGGTCCTGGCGTTGACCAACGGCCGCGAGGTGGCGCTCCTGCCGCCCGCCCAGGACCACAAACGGCTGCTCAAGGGGGACCGGGGCCCGAACACCGGAGGCATGGGGGCCTACAGTCCGGTGTCGGTGGCCACCGGCCGGCTGCTGGAGCGGGTCGAGCGCGACGTGCTGCTTCCGACGCTGGCGGAGCTGGCCCGCCGGGGGGCTCCGTTCAGCGGGGTCCTCTACGCCGGGCTCATGATCGATGCCGCCGGAACCCCCAACGTGATCGAGTTCAACTGCCGCCTGGGTGATCCGGAGACGCAAGCGGTGCTGCCGCTCATCACCTCGGGCTTGCTGGAAGGGCTCCGCGCGGCGGCGACCGGTGAGTCGTTGCCGCGCCTGAGCACGCGCTCCGGGGCCGCGGTAACCACTGTGCTCGCCGCTGCGGGTTACCCGGAGGCGCCGAGGCGGGGAGATGAGATCGTCATCCCCGACAACCTCCCCGAAGGCACGACGGTCTTCCACGCGGGCACCCAGCGGGACGAGAAGGGCGTGCTCCGCACCAATGGCGGACGGGTGCTCGCGGTGACTGCCACG
Organism: Gemmatimonadota bacterium; assembly: GCA_041482775.1. Classification (GTDB taxonomy): domain Bacteria; phylum Gemmatimonadota; class Gemmatimonadetes; order Gemmatimonadales; family GWC2-71-9; genus JABFSM01. The sequence continues at coordinate 6,583 of JBGPEJ010000060.1, forward strand.
GCCGCCACCTTTGCGGCCGCGCAGGCCGCCAGCCGCCAGGCCGCCGGGGCGATTCAGTTCGAGGGGAAACAGTTCCGAACGGACATCGGGTGGAGGGAGGCAAGGAGGGTGGGGAGCTAACTTCCCCCATGCCCGAACTCCCCGAGGTCGAAACCATCGTTCGGGATCTCCGTCCCCAACTGTCCGGCCGGCGCTTCCTCGCGGCTCGGCTCTCCCACGACGACGTGTTGCGCGGCGTATCCCGCCGGACCCTGCTGGCCGGCCTCAAGGGAGCGCGGGTGCGCTCGATTTCGCGGCGCGCCAAGCACGCGGTGATCGAAACTGAGACCCGGCGGCTGGTGGTGCAGCCGGGGATGACGGGGTCGCTCCTGGTGCTCGACCGGCCGCTCACCGGGGAGGAGCGCCGCTACGCCGTGCTGCGCATTGCGCTCGACGACGGACGGACCCTGTGTACCGCGACGTCCGGCGGCTCGGCACGCTCCTCTGGCTCGATCCGGACGCCTGGAGCCGCTACACCGGGGCGATCGGGCCCGAGCCGCTCGATGCCCGGTTCTCGCCCAAGGCGCTGTCCCGCATCCTCGGCGGCTCGCGGGCGGCGGTCAAGAAGGTCCTCATGGATCAGCGGGCCCTGGCGGGAGTGGGGAATATCTATGCCAACGAGGCGCTGTTCGCGGCGGGCATCGACCCCTCCAAGGCGGCCAGCGCGGTGAGCGCCGGCCAGGCCCGGCGGCTGCATCGCGAGCTGGTGCGCATTCTTCGAGCGGCGATCGCCTCCCAGGGAACCACCGTGCGGGACTATCGGACCGGCACCGGGAGAAAGGGCAGCTTCCAGTTCGAGCTGCTGGTCTACGAGCGGGAGGGCGAGCCCTGCGTCCGCTGTGGAACTTCGCTCGCCGGTACCCACGCGATCGACGCCCGCATCACCGTCTTCTGCCACCGGTGCCAGACGTGACCGCGCACGCCATCGCGCTGCCCCTCCCCACGCCGGACCTCGACGGGCTCAAGCGCCGGGTCAAGGGCACCGCCGAACCGCGTCCGGGCATCTACCGGATGCTCGACGGCTCGGGCCGGGTTCTCTACGTCGGGAAGGCCAAACAGCTGCGGGCTCGGCTGCTCTGGTACTTCCAGGCGAAGTATCCCGAGGACAAGGGCGCCCGGATCCTGCACGCGGCGAACGACATCGCCTGGGAGTACGTCTCCAGCGAGTTTGCGGCGCATCTGGCCGAGCTCCGGGAAATCCGCAAATGGCGCCCGCCCTACAACGTGCAGATGAACCGGCGGCGGACTGCCGTGTTCGTGGCCGCCTCGGAGGGTCCCGCGCCCAAACTCACCAGCACCGCGAGCCCCTCCCGGGAGCGGGTCAGGTACTACGGGCCGCTCCCCTCCCAGGGCCGGACCGCGGAGGCGATCCGGGTGCTCAACGATCTCCTGGGACTGCGCGACTGCGCCGACCGGATGCCGATGGCCTTCGCCCAGCAGGGGGATTTCTTCGACTCTCCGCGGCAGGCGGCCTGTCCCCGCTACGACTTCGGGTCCTGCAGCGGGCCGTGCGCGGGGCTGGTGACCGAGGAAGGATACCGCGGGCAAATGGCCGCGGCGCTGGCCTTTCTCGAGGGCCGGGCCATCGCCCCGGTGGACCGGGTGGTGGCGGGGATGATGGCGGCGGCGGAGCGGGGCGAGTTCGAGGTGGCGGCGCGCTGGCGGCAGCGGTTTGACGCCCTGGAGTGGCTTCTCGCGGCCACCACCCGCGCCCGTGCGGCGGTGGACCTGCTCAGCTTCGTGTATCGGGACCCAGGCTCCCACGGGGACGATCGGGCCTATCTGATCCGCCGGGGTACTGTGCGGGCCTGCTATCCCTGGCCTGCCACACCGATCGAGCAGGAGGCGTTTCGGGCCGTGGTCGCCGACGAGGTGGCGAAGGTGGAACCGGTGGGGCCGCTCGCCGCCGGAACGATCGAAGAGATGCTGCTCCTCATGAGCTGGTTCCGCCGGCACCCCGAGGCGCTCCGCCGCACTACGCGGGTCGAGGACTGGGTGTAAGCGGCGGGGCAGACCGTTGTCGCCAAGATCCGAGCCGGGCGTTATTGTAGCTGGATGCAGCGTGCCACTTCGATGGAGTCCGCCGCCTCACCGGGCGGCTCCGACCTTCTCGCGCGGCAGCCCCCGAATCGCATCGTGCCGGATCCGCCGGTGGAGGACGGCGCGAACGCGGAGAGTCCCGACGTCTGGGGATTCCGGGACTCGGCCTTCACGGTGCTGCCGAACGGGAACGTGCTCCTCACCGGAGCACGCTACCCGCTCTCGGGCGAGGAGCTGCCCGATCTTCTGCCCTGGATCCGCTCGGTCCTCGGGGTCGAGCTTCCGGTGGCCGACACCCACCCCTCGGCGTACCCACCACCGGTGCCGCCGCCCCAGCGCCATCCCGAGTTCGAGGCCGAGCTCCGGTCGCTGCTCCCCGCGGACGCCGTCACCGGCGATCCGGACGTGCGCCTGCGGCACGGCCACGGCCACACCCTGGAGGAGATGTACGCCATCAAGTACGGGAGCCTGGAGCGGGTGCCGGATCTGGTGGTCTTTCCGGCCACCGAGGAACAGGTGGAGGCGCTGGTCGAGGCGGCCGGACGCTACGACGTCTGTCTGGTGCCCTATGGCGGCGGCACCAACGTCACCGACGCGCTGCGCTGCCCGCCGGACGAATCGCGACTCATCGTCTCGGTAGACCTGAGCCGGCTCAACCGGATCCGGTGGATCGACCCGGTGAACCTGATGGCGTGCATCGAGGCCGGCGCGGTGGGTCGGCAGATCCAGGCGCAGCTGGCCACCCACGGGTACACCATGGGGCACGAGCCGGACAGCGTCGAGTTCTCGACGCTGGGAGGGTGGATCGCCACCTACGCCAGCGGGATGAAGAAGAACCGCTATGGGAATATCGAGGACCTGGTCCTCGATGCCACCGTGGTGACGCCCCAGGGAACCCTCTCCCGCGCGCAGGTGGCGCCCCGCGAATCAGTGGGCGTGGATCCGCGCCGCTGGGTGTTCGGCTCCGAAGGAACTCTCGGCATCATCACCCGCGCCGTGGTCAAGATCTTCCCGCTCCCGGAAGTGGCGCGCTACGATGCGCTGCTCTTTCCCGACTTCGAAGCCGGGGTGGCCTTTCTCTTCGACCTGACCCGCGAAGCGGTTCCCCCCGCGAGCGTGCGCCTGGTGGACAATCTCCAGTTCCAGCTGAGTCAGACGCTCAAACCCAAGACCGGCGGCCTGGCCCGGCTCAAGCGGCGGGTGGAAAAGCAGTTCGTCACCCGGGTGCGCGGGTTCGACCCCAAGCGCATGGTGGCCTGCACACTGGTTTTCGAGGGGAGCCGCCGAGAGGTCCGCGCGCAGGAGGCGGCGGTGCGCCGGCTGGCGCGGCGGCATGGCGGGATGCGGGCCGGCGCCGAGAACGGGCAGCGGGGCTACCAGCTCACCTTCGGCATCGCGTACATCCGCGATTTCGTGATGAAGCACTACGTGCTGGGCGAATCGTTCGAGACCTCGGTGTCGTGGAGCGGCGCGCTGGCCCTCTGCGAGAACGTGAAGCGGCGGCTGGCCCTCGAGTGCGCCCGGCGCGGCCTTCCGGGCCGGCCCTTCGTGACCTGCCGGGTTACCCAGGTGTATCAGACCGGGGTGTGTGTCTATTTCTACTTCGGGTTTTACCACAAAGGGGTTGAGCAACCGGCGGAGGCGTACGGCGAGCTGGAGCGCTGTGCCCGGGACGAGATCCTGCGCTCGGGGGGCTCCCTCTCCCACCACCACGGCGTGGGCAAGCTGCGCCGGGGATTCCTTCCCAGAATCATGTCGCCGGCGGCGCTGGCGTGGAGCGCCGAGGTCAAGCGGGCGGTGGATCCGGGAAACGTTTTCGGCATCGGCAATCAGATGCTGGGCGCCGACACGCCCGCCCGCTCGGCGGTATGATCGCGATGCCGGAATCGGTTCGGAGCGCGGGCGCTGGCCGCAGCTTCCTGCTCACCGGGGTGACCGGATTCCTCGGGAAGGTGCTGCTCGAGGAAATGTTCCGGCGGCGCGAGGAGCTCGCCCTCGAGCGGGTCTACGTCGTGATCCGCTCGAGGGGCTCCCGGCACGCCGAGGAACGGTTCCGCCGGGAGGTGGCCGCCTCGCCCTGTTTCAGCCAGCTCCCCGAGGGCTGGGCGCGGGACGTGGTGGTGGTCGAGGGCGTACTGGAGCGCCCTGGCCTCGGACTCGAGGCGGGGCTGCGGGACCAGCTCGCGTCGCGGGTAACCCACGTCATCCATGCCGCTGCCTCGGTCAAGTTCGATCTGCCGCTGGAGCAGGCGGCCCGGTCGAACGTCACGACCAGCCTCAACCTGCTGGAGCTGGCGCGCGGATTCGCGCGGCTCGAGCGGATGGTGTCGCTCTCGACCGCCTACGTGACGCCCCACCCGGGACAAGGCGTCCCGATCCGGGAGACTCTCGCGGGGCTCCCCGCCCCCGCGGCGACGATCTACGACGCGATCCTCCGGGGCGATGCCGATGAGTCCCGGCTGCTCGAGCAGTCGGGCCATCCCAACACCTACACCCTGACCAAGTCGCTGGCGGAACATCTCCTGTTCGAGCGACGCGGCCAGGTTCCGCTCTCGATCATCCGGCCCAGCATCATCTCGGCGAGCTGGCGGCATCCGTTACCGGGGTGGATCGACAGCACGGCGGGGTTCGGCAGCTTCGTGGTACTCCTCGGACTGGGCCAGCTCCGGGTGGTGGTGGGAGCGCCCGATGCGCGGCTCGACCTGATCCCGGTGGACGAGGTGGCCCGCTGGGTCCTGGACGAGTGCGGTGGCGAAGCGCCGTCGAACCGCGCGCCGGTCCTCCGGCACGCAGTGGCCGGAGTGGCCAGAAGCGCGCGGATTCAGGATTGCTGGGGGACGATCCAGGAGTTCTTCGAGGATCATCGGGTCGATCGGCGCCCGGTCATCGGCTTTCTGGGACGGCGCGGACTCCGGTTCGCGCTCGCTGATCTGGTGCATCACCGCCTGGCGCCGACGGTGGCCGCGCTGCGCACCTCCGGAACGCTCCGCGCGGCAAGGCAGATGCGGACGCGGATCGCCCATCTCAACCGGGTGTTCCCCTATTTCACCTCGCGCTCCTTCGAGTTCGAATCGTCGGTCGCGCTGGATCCCTCGTTCGAAGCGCGGGCCTACGTGCGGAGGGTGTGTCGGGGAGTGTACCGGCAGCTTCTCCGGAGAGACGAAACCGAGTGGCCCCTGGCCGGGCGGCTGCATCCCGGCCACAGCGGCGATCTGCGCTGGTCGCTGGGGCGGCCGCACGGCAACGCCTGGATTCGCTTTGCCTCCTGGGTGATGACCAAGGTGCTGCGCCGCACCGTGACCCGGGTGACGGTGGACATTCCCTCCTTCGAGGCCGCGCGGCGGGCGGCGGGAGACGGCTCGCCGCTGGTGCTGGTCCCCAACCATCGCAGCTATTTCGACTTCGTGCTGTGCTCTTACCTTTGCTTTGCCCGGCCCGACCTGGGCATCGCGATTCCGCATATCGCGGCCACCATCGAGTTCGGGCGGATTCCGATTCTGGGCCGCATCCTGGCCGCGCTGCACGCGTTCTATCTGCGCCGCGGGCAGGGGCGGGAGGATCCCGAGCTCACCCGACGGGTCCACGCCCTGATCGGCGAGGGGCGGACCCTGGAATTCTTCATCGAGGGACAACGGAGCCGGACCCGGGAGTTTCTGCCTCCCAAACGGGGGCTCCTGCGCTGCCTCCAGGCGACCGGCAAGCGCTGCACCCTGCTCCCCATTGCGATCTCCTACGACCGGGTGCCCGAGGAGGCGGCATTTGCGGCCGAGCTGGCAGGGGCGCCGAAGGCGGGGATGCGCCTGGGGCCGCTGCTCGGCTGGACCCTCAAGGCGTGGCGGGGCCGGATCGATCTGGGGCGGATTCACATCGCGTGCGGCACCCCGGTTCACCTCGATGGAGAGAGCGACGTCCACGACGTGAGCCATACCGTCATCCAGCGGCTGAAGGAAGCGACGGTCTCCACCACCTATCATCTCCGCGCGTTTCTCCAGCGCCACCCCATCGAGGCGGTTGACGCGGTCTGGCTGCGGGACACCATCCGGGAACTGGGCGGGCGGGTCATCGAAAGCGATCTCACCCCGCCGGACGATCTCGACCCGCTGATCGCCGCGACGCTGCGGCACCAGTTTGCCCACCTGTTTAAAGGGAACGGCAGCTGCGACGAGCGGCTGACGAGCTTTCGGGCCATCCTGTCCGGGAAGGACTCCGCCGACCGACGAGAACGCGAGCCGGTGGGGTGAGCCGGCCGCCCTGGCTGGTGACCGGCGCCAGCGGCTTTCTCGGCCGCCATCTGCTCCAGAGGATCGAGGAAGCCGGGCCGGTATCCCGGGCCGTCGCTCTGGTGCGCGACCTCGATGAGTGGCGAGCGATGCCGTGGACCGGCGCTCTTGCCCGGGTGGACCCGCTGGTCGGCGGCGTTACCCAGCCGGCGGCGTGGGAGGATGCTCCGGCGCTCGACGGAATCGGCGGGATCTTCCACCTGGCGGCGCTAGTGCGGCACTGCCGCCGTGACGCCGAAGAGGTCTATCGCACCAACGTCGAGGGCACCCTCAACCTGGTGCGGGTGGCCGGGCGGCGCCGCTGCCGGATGGTGCTGGTGTCGACCAGTGGGACGGTGGGCTGCTTCCAGCGCCCGGATGCGTCCGCCGATGAGGGGGCGCCCTTCTGCGAGGACGCGGTGCGGCGGTGGCCGTACTACCACTCGAAGGTGGTGGCGGAACGGCTGGCCCGGAGCCTCGCCGAGGAGCTGGGGGTCGACCTGGTCATCGCGCGCCCGCCGGTGCTGCTCGGCCCCGGCGATCACCGCTTCCGATCATCCAACCACGTCCGGCGGTTTCTCTCGGGAAAGGTGCCCTTCGTCATCGACGGGGGAATGCACTTCGCCGACGTGCGGGATGTCTCCGCCGCTCTGCTCCGCATGATGGAGCTGCCCCGGGTGCGGCCGGTGTATCACCTGCCCGGCACTGTGTGCAGCATCCGGGAATTCTATGGAATGGTGGCGCAGGTGTCGGGCCGCGCGGCGCCCCGCGTGGCGCTCCCGTTCCGGCTGGCCTGGTGGCTCGCGCGTTTGAGCGCACCGCTCGAGCTGCTCCCCGACCGGGACCTGATCGAAATGGCGTCGCACCACTGGTCGGTGCACTCGTTGTACGCCGGGCCCGAGCTCGGGTACCGGAGCCGCCCCGCATCGGAAACGCTGGCCGATACGGTCGCCTGGCTCCGCGCCAATGACCCCGCGAGTGAGGCTTTCGCGGATTCCGCTACTGTCCGCCGACCGGCCGGGCCCCCGGCTCCCCCTTCCCCGCGTCCAAATCGTTCCAGTTGAGGATCGCGTTGAAGCCCAGGAAGAAGGTGCCCTGGGTTTGCCACCGCCAGAACGGGCGGATCGCAAACATCACGACGTGGCCCTTGCCCAGCGGCGCGTCCACCAATTGAGCGCGGCCCGCCAGCGTCTGACCGCCCGCCAACGTCCCGGAGAGCAGCATCTCATCGGGGGTTGAGGGGAATTGCATCACGACGCGGGGCCGTTCCCCGGTGGGCGCGGGAGCCCCCAAAACCCCCCCCCCCCCCCCCCCCCCCCCCCCCCCCCCCCCCCCCCCCCCCCCCCCCCCCCCCCCCCCCCCCCCCCCCC
>JBGPEJ010000061.1:0-14249 GCA_041482775.1 Gemmatimonadota bacterium
CGCGGCGGCACCAGGTAGGCATCGGTGATCCAGATCCGTTCCGCGGCGCCCGCCAGGAGGAGCTCGGTCGCCCGGGCGGCGCGGACGCCGCCGGGCTCACCCACCACGATGCGCAACGCCGAATCTCCCGCCACCGGCGCCTCACCGGCCAGCTCGGTCTCGTGCAACGGGGTCCCGGCCAGGCGCCAGGCCCCCGCAAAGGCCCGGTCGAGGAAAGCGGCCGCCGGCCCGTCAATCGCCACCGCGGTGTCCCGCCACGGCGCGCGGCCCCGCGCGGGGGATCCGGCCCACTCGTCCCCGATGCAGAGACCTCCGGTGACGGCGGTCTCGCCGTCGACCACCAGGAGCTTGCGATGGTTCCGCGCGAGGTTGTTGCGGAGGCGGAGGAACTGCGGCGGATTGAATTTTCGGACCGCGGCCCCCGCGTTCCGGAGCCGGCGCCAGTACGAGGGCCGTGTGGTGAGCGAGCCGAGCCAATCGGTGAGGACCCGCACCTTCACTCCGGCGCGGGACCGCTCGCAGAGCGCCTCGGCGAATTGCCGGCCGGTGGCGTCGCTCCGGATGATGTAATTGTCGAGATGAATCCACTTCTTAGCCGCGGCGATCCGCTCCAGCATCGCCGGGTAGACCCGGGGTCCGTCGAAAAGCAGGGTGACCCGGTTCCCGGGGATGGGGCGGCTCCCGGCCGCGCGGTCCATCGCGCGCTCGACGACCTCGATCGGGAGGCCGTGCCGCGAATTGGCGGGACCGGTCACCCGGAGCCGAGGCCGAGCAACCCCTCGTGGGGCCGGAGGGCCAGGATCACGAAGGCGATCAGCTCCTCGAGCGGCACGCCCAGTTCTTCAGCGCCCTTGAGCACATCTTCGCGACTCACCCCTCGCGCGAAGGCCTTGTCCTTGAGCTTCTTCTTCACGCTGGCGACCTCGAGATCGGCCAGGCTGCGGGACGGCCGCACCAGGGCGCAGGCCACCAGAAAGCCGCACAGCTCATCGACCGCGAACAGCGCCCGGGCGATGGCGGTGGTTCGCGGAACGCCGGTGTACGCGGCGTGGCCGAGAATCGCCTGCTGCGCCTCGGCCGAAAGCCCCTTCGCGGCGAGAATCCGCACCCCCTCCGAGGGGTGCTCGCGATCAGGGGCGCGCTCCGGGTTGGGAAAGCGCTCGTAGTCAAAATCGTGAAGCAGCCCGACCACGCCCCACTCCTCCGGATCGGCGCCGTACTTGGCGGCCATCGCGCGCATCGCCAGTTCGACAGCGTACATATGCTTCCGCAGGGCATCGGAAGCGGTGTACTCGTGCATCAGGGAGAGTGCGTCGTCGCGGGTGAGCATGGGGCCGAGGGAGCTAGGGAGTCGGGGAGCTGGGGAGCTAGTGCTGGGTCCCGCCACCTTCCGGGGGCAGCTGCGACGCGGAGAGCGGCACCCGCATTGCCGTGCCGGCATCCACCGCGATTTCGAACGCGTAGGCGCCAGGCCGCGGCAGCGGGACGTCGAACACCAGCACGGCGCCGGCCTCGATTTCGGTGATTCCGGCGGGTGGCTCGCCGAATTGCACGGTCCCTTCGCCACCCATCAGCTCGGCGCCGGCATCGTCGACGAAGCGGATCCGGATCGGGTGCTCGCCGACCTCGGTGCGGCGCCCGCGGACCCGGAGCACCAGGTGGGTGCGCGGGTGAACCGCCGGAAACGTCGCGACCCAGACGTGCTGGAAGATGCCCAGAACGGAAAGCTTGCCGTGCTGGTCGATGAGGGCGTAGTCGGCGAGGACCGCGAAGTCGACCTGCACCTCAGGCGACCCGGATCGACGTGATCACATCGTCCTTGCGAATCACGTTCACGACATCGAGCCCGGCGGTCACCTGGCCGAACACGGTGTGCTTCCGATCGAGATGCGCCTGGGGGGAGTGACAGATGAAGAACTGACTCCCGCCGGTGTCCTTACCGGCGTGCGCCATGGAGAGGGTACCCGCCACGTGTTTGTGGGTGTTGAGATGGGTCTCGCACTTGATCTTGTATCCCGGCCCACCGGTCCCGACCCGGGCGTCAGTCGGATTCCGGGAGAGGGGATCTCCGCCCTGGATCATGAAGTCGGAGATGACCCGGTGGAACCGGGTCCCATCATAGAACTTCGCGTTGGCGAGCTTCTCGAAATTCGCCACGGTCGAGGGGACTTCCGTGTCGAACAGCTCCGCGGTGATGGTGCCTCGCGAGGTGACGATGGTGGCGGTCTTCATGTCGATCGGAATCCTCGATGAGGGAGTCGCCCGCAGCAAACCGCGGGTAGAAGTGTAGCTGAGCCCGGTGCCGCCCGCACGGTTGGTCCTCCCGCGCAAAGCTAGTACAATAGGCGGATGGACGAGCTCGAGTCGTTTCGCCGGGATGCCATCCGGACCCTTTCCGCCGCGCTCACCTCGGACCAGCTTTCCGTCGAGCAGTTCGAGTCGCGCCTGACGCTGGTCCGCCAGGCCCCCAACCGCGCCACGCTCGACGCGATCGTCGCCGACCTCCTCCCCAGCGGGGCCTACACCCTTCCGGCAGGCCTGGCGCCCGCAGTCGCCGGTCACACCGCGTACTCGCCGGTGGAGCCCGCCGAGGTGCTCCGGATTGCGACGGTGTTCGGCAGCTCGAAGCGGGGCGGCACCTGGACCGTGCCGCTCCGCCTGGAGCTTCGCGTGGTGATGGGCGAGCTGACCATCGATCTCCGCGATGCGGTCTTCGGCGCGGACCTGCTCGACGTGCTGGTCCACGTGACCCTCGGCAGCCTGACGCTGATCGTGCCGGCCGGCGCGCAGGTGGAAAACGAATGCGAGGAGCGCTATAGCAGCTCCAGCCACTCCACCCGCTCGGCCCGCGGCGCGAGTCCGATCGGGCTCCTGATCCGGATCACCGGACGGGTCTTCCTCGGAAGCCTCGATATCAAGGAGCGCCGGCGGACCGGGGAGGAAAAGGAACCGCGGGGGTGGAAGAACCTGCTGGGAATGGGCAACGACTGAGTCAGAGCTGCGCCGAAGGACAGAGGCGCCGCACCGCGCATTCCCCGCAGCGCGGTCGTCGCGCGATGCACACCCGCCGGCCGTGCCAGATCAGCAGGTGCGACACCAGGGTCCAGTCTTTCCGCGCGATCAATCCCATGAGGTCCCGCTCGATCTTCTCGGGCGTCTTCTGCCGGGTCAGCTTGAGCAGCGCCGAGAGCCGGGTCACGTGGGTGTCCACGGTGATCCCCTCGTTCAGTCCGTAGGCGTTGCCGAGGATCACATTGGCCGTCTTACGGCCGACACCGGGCAGCACACGGAGGGCGTCCATCTCCCGCGGCACTTCGCCGGCATGACGTTCCACCAGGGCGATGGCCATGCCGATCAGGCTCTTCGCTTTGTTGCGGAAGAAGCCGGTGGAACGGATCAGCGCCTCGACGTCGGCGCGCTCCGCCGCGGCAAGGGCGGCAGGGGTGGGGTACCGCGAGAAGAACGCCGGCGTCACCAGATTGACCCGGACATCGGTGCACTGCGCGGAGAGAATGGTCGCTACCAGCAACTCATAGGGTGTCCGGTGGGTCAGCTCGCAGTGTGCGTCGGGATATTCCCGGCGGAGCCGCGCCACAATGTGTCGCGCGCGCCGCACCAGCGCCTCGCGGGATTCCCGGGGGGGGGGAGGGCGGGGCCGCGACCGCGGGGCCGCCATCAGGTCCGCCGCGCCCGGGCGAAGGCCAGGAACTCCTCCGCCGATCCGGTGTTCAGGACGTCTTCCTTCCGGAGCCCGCCCTTCCGCGCCATGCCCACGCCGTAGGCCATGTTTCCGATGCCGGCCCGATCGTGCGCGTCGGAGCCGATCGAAATCATCACGCCCAGCTCCCGGGCGCGGCGAAGCACCCGCCAGTCCAGATCCAGCCGGTGCGGATCGGCGTTGATCTCGATCGCGACCCCGTTGGCCGCGGCCTTGGCAAAGACTTGCTCGAGATCGAGCGGGTAGGCCTCCCGCGACAGGAGCAAGCGGCCGGTGGGATGGCCCAGGATGGTGAGATAGGGGCTGTCGAGCGCCCGGAGCACCCGCGCAGTCATTTCCGCTTCGCTCATGGCGAAGCGGGAGTGGATCGAGCCCATCACGAATTCGAAGCCGGCCAGGGTGGCGTCGGCGTAGTCGAGCTGGCCGTCGGCCAGGATGTCCGACTCGATGCCCTTGAGCACCCGGACCGCTCCCAGGGCCGCGTTGACCGCGTCGATCTCGGCCCACTGCCGGTGGAGATCGTCCACCGAGAGCCCGCCGGCATAGGCCGCCGCCCTGCTGTGATCGGTGAGACCGACATAGGCGTAACCCGCCTCGCGGCACGCCCGGGCGAGCTCCTCGATGCCGAGGACGCCGTCGGAGTAACTGGTATGGCAATGGACGAAGCCCCGAAGATCCCCGGTCTCCAGGAGCCGAGGAAACGGCCCCGTCGCGGCGCGCTCGACCTCGTCCCCGCCCTCGCGGAGCTCGGGAGGGATTTCCGCCAGGCCCAGCGCGCGGTAGAGTGTCGCTTCGTCCGGAGTGGGCACGAACTGACTGCCCTTCCAGAGCGCCGCGCCGTCGAGGCCGAATCCGCGTGCCCCGGCCTTCGCGGCGAGGCGCTCCAGGTGGGCCTCGCTCCCGGTGGCCTGGACCAGCACGGCCCCGACGTTGACCGGCGGCGTCACCACGATCCGGGCCGCCATCCCACCGGCGGTGCGGAGCGTAACCCGGCGCTCATCCTCGCCGGCCACCTCGTCGACTCCGGGGAGCTCCCCGAGCGCGCGGAAGATATCTCCGGCCGGGACCTCCCCCACCGCCACCAGCACCAGCTCCCGCACCACTTCGCAACGTCGCCGGACCTCCCCGGCGACGATGGCCTTGGCGACGCCGGGAAGCCGCTCGAGGGCGGCGCGCAGCGTTTCCGCCTCCTCGGCGGCGTGGTGGGAAAGCCGGAACGCCTGGGCCCGCCGGAGGAAGGCGATGCCCTTGATCACGTTTTCCGCGGTTCGTGCGCCGAACCCCGGGAGCGCGGCCAGCCGCCCGTCGCGCCCGGCCACCTCGAGCTCCGCGAGCGATTCGATGCCCAGCCGGTCATGAATGGTGCGAACCCGCGAGACCCCTAGGCCGGAGATGCCGAGCATTTCGACCAGCCCTGCCGGCACGTCTTCCCGCAGCTGCTCGAGAAGCTCAGAGCGGCCCAGGGACACCAACTCCTGCACGATGGCGAGGGTGCCCGGACCGACCCCCTTGGCCGCTCCGAGTGATCCGTCGGCCAGGGCCTCGGCCGGCTCCACTGTCAGGCCGCTGACCGCCTTGGCGGCGGTGCGGAAGGCGCGCACCCGAAAGGGATTCTCACCCTTGAGTTCGAGATGGGAGGCGATCAGCTCGAGCACGTGCTCGACGGAGGTACGATCCATCGTCATGGGGACACCTCGACCCGCCAGGCCAGCTCGAGCAGCTCTTCCATTCCTTCGATCGAGTAAAGCCCGGCCTCACGCCCCCCCGCGAGCGCGGGCGCGAAGAGCGGCGATCCGTCCGGCCGCCGGAGCGGGTGGGGGCGCGGGCCGTCGACCTCGACCGCAGTGAAGCCGTCGCGGCCGCGATGGAGACCGAACACCGCGAGGAGGGAGAGCCGGTCGCTGGTCCTGGTGACGAACCACCCATCGAGCGGCTCCGGGGGAGCCCCGGCGACCGGAACGCCCCACACCCGCCGTCCCGGCAATTGGACGTAGCGGGTTCCGGCCGCGGCCTCCGGAGGGTCGGGAGGCGCGGCGGAACGATCGGCGAGGGCCGCTCGCAGCGCCTCCTCATGCCACACCGCGGTGCGCGCTCCGTCCACCCAATAGAGATACGCCCGATGAACGAAAGCCACGAGGGCGTCCACCCCGGACCCCAGCCCGGCCTCCGGGCGGAGGTCCTGAAGCAGTTCGACGACCTCGCGCACCAGGAGGAACGCGTCCCGATCGTGCGGGTCGCGGCCCGCGGCGGCAATGCCGTCACGGACGCGGGGGAAGCGCTGCTCCGCGATGCCGCCGAACACCAGCGTGAACGGGGTGGGCCGCGATTCCTCCATCAGGATTCCCGTGGGAGAAAGCGGTCGAGCGCCTGGACGAACTGCTCGGGCGCTTCGACGTAAGGAACGTGCCCGCAGTCGGGGATGGCATGCAGCGGGGCGCCGAGGATGCGAGCGAGCTCTGCGGCGGCGGCAATCGGGATCGGATCGTCCTCGCCGTGCACCACGGCCGCGGGAACCTGGACGCGGCCCAGCCTTGGCCGGAGGTCGAAATCGCCCAGGCTTTCCCAGACCTCCTGCTGGGTGCGGCCGGTAATCCGGAACGGGGTGAGCTCGCGGGCGCGCCTCCAGTCATGGAAATAGCCGGCAACCGAGAGCTCGAACATCCGTCGGCGGTACGCCTCGACGCTGCGCTCCCGAAGTCCCCCGTCCTGCACCGCGCGCCGCTCCGCGCGGACCTCGGGCGCGTTGTTGCGTTCGGCGAGGCGCCGCTCGAACTCGGTACGGGCTCCGCGCCACGGGGGCGCGCAGGACACCAGGGCCAGGCGCTCCATCCGGGTGGGGTGCTCGACGGCATAGAGCAGCGCGAGCAGCCCGCCCCACGAGTACCCGGCGAGGGTCAGGCGCTCGAAGCCCCAGAGCGCGCGCAGAGCTTCCAGGTCCTCGACCTGCTCGCGCCAGCCGACCGGGACCTCGCGGGGCACCGGCGAGCGGCCCCCGCCCCGCTGGTCGTAGTACACCAGCGTGCGGCCGATGGCGAGCCGATCGAATCCGGGAAGGAGATAGTCGTGATGCGCGCCGGGACCCCCGTGCAGTACCACGACCGGAGGCCCCGCGCCGAGCCGCCGCTCGAACAAGGTGACACCCCGCACGGCGCGGGTGGCGAAGGCCTCAGGCACACTCAGCCGGGGGGCGGGCCATGACGCCTTCCCTTACAGCAGCACGGCGAGTGCATCGGCGATCTTCTTCACCTCCGCCGTTTCGGCGGCCGAGAAGGGGTCCGGCACATCGCTGTCCACGTCGATCTGGCCCAGAATCAGCGCACCGCGACGAATCAGGACCACCAGCTCCGATCGGGTGAACAGGTTACAGGCGAGGTAGTTCTCGACGCCGCGGACGTCGCCGACATTCTGATCGACCCCGGTGGCCGCGGCGGTGCCGCAGACGCCCTTCCCGACCGGGATTCTGTGATGTTCGGTTTCCCGCCCGCTCCACGCCTCCAGCAGCAACTCCTGGCCGTGCAGCATGTACAGGTACACCGAGGTGTATGGGGGTCCCGCGGCCTGGATCCGATCCGCCGCCAGCTGCAGGAGCTCCCGCCGCGGGAGGTCCCGGGTAAAGGCGCCCCGGAGGGCGGCGACGATTCGATCTCCTGGCAACACGGCCATCCGCATCCCCTGGTGATTTGCCGGTCTCCGAAAGTAATCCTATCTTGCCCCTTCACTCGCCCCGGCGCCGACCTCGATGTTCAGCCCGTATCCCATCGCCACGCTGCTCGGCGCGCTGGTCTTCCTGCTCCGGCACCAGCCGGAATCGGCGCAGGACCAGGCCGCGCTGGTTTCGGCAATCCGGACCGCGCTCGAGGGGGCAGACCTGGTCCTCACGGCGGAACCGGAGTCGTTGGCGATCAACCGGGCGGCCATGGCCCTCGAGGCGCCGGGTGCGCGGCTGCTCAGCGAACAACTGCTGATCCACGGGCTGCGACAGGCCGAGGTTCCTGGAGATTTCGGCGACGCCGAGTTGCTCCGTCTGGTTGGCGTCCTCGCGGCATTCCCCGGGACCTACGTTTCGTTCGAGCAAGTGCGGCTGGCGCTGGGCCCCGCCGCCTCCCGGATCAATCTGACCCTGGGGGCGGGGGACTTCGAGGTGTACCGCGCCTCCCCGGAGTATCCATCTGCGCACTCGGAAATGCCCCCGCTCGACCTGCCCGAGATCCGTCGCGACGACGCGACGGACCTCCGCCCGGCGCTTCCGGCCTCGCCGACGAAGCCCTCGCTCGAGCGGGTACTTCGCAGCGGCCGGGAGGCCATCGAGCGGGAGGATTGGGGCGGGCTGCTCGAGGCCGCGCTGCAACTCCTCGAGGCGGAATCAGAGGCGCCCACCGAGATCTCGGGGAGCACCTATCGGATCGAGCTCAAGCGTCTGATGTCCCGCCGGCATCTGGAAATGATCGCGCGGCTCGCCCACGGCGAGCGGCGGGACGACGCCATCGCCCTGCTCCGCCGCTGCGGCGCCGCCTCGACCGAAATCCTGATGGAGCTCCTGGTCGAGGCGATGACGCTCGGGGAACGGCGCGGCTATTTCTCCGCGATCACCCAGATGCGCGACGGCACCGACGCGATCATCCATCACCTCGTGCACCAGGAGTGGTACGTGGTGCGGAACGCCGCGGAGCTGTGCGGGGAGATGCGCCTCGCCCCGGCGGTGCCCCACCTTGCCCGGCAAACCGGGCACCCGGACGAGCGAGTGCGCAAGGCGGTCGCCGAGGCGCTCGCGCAGATCGCCACGCCGCTCGCGTTCGAGCCGCTCCGGAAGATGCTCGCCGACCCCGCCCTCGCCGTGCGGCTCCACGCCGTGGCGCATCTCGGCGGACGCCGGGCCGGCGGGATGACCCGGTCCCTCGCCGAGCTCCTGCAGCGGGACGAGAATCCCGAGCTGCAGCGCGAGACCCTGCTCGCGCTGGGGCGGATCGGGACGGTGGAGGCGGTCGGGGTGCTGCGGGAGTTTGCGGCGCCGGGCGGCAGGGTGATGGGCCGGCGGCCGGTCGGAGCCCGGGTAACCGCGGTCAAGGCGCTGGGGCTCGCCGGACCGGCCGCCATTGATGCGCTGGGCGCGCTCGAGCGGGATGATGAGGCCGAGGTGCGCGCCGCGGCGGAGGCGGCCCTCGCGGCGCTCCGGGCCTGATCAGTCAGCGCGGCACGAAGTCGCTGCTGACGGTGATGCGGCGGGCGAACGCGGCGAGCAGCCGGGCGGTGCGGTCGAGATCCTCCAGCGCCACCAGTTCGTTCGGGCTGTGCATGTACCGCAGCGGCACTGATACCAGCCCGGTTGCCACGCCCCGATTGGCCGTGAAGATGGCGTCGGCGTCGGTGCCGGTATCCCGCGCCGCCGCCTGCACCGTGCAGGGAATCTCCTCGCTCGTCGCCGCCTCCATGAGAAGATCGAAGACCCGTGCATTCACCGCCGAGCCGCGGGAGAGGACCGGCCCGCCGCCCAGCGTCACCTCGCCGTGCTTCTTCTTCTCCACCCCCGGGGTATCGGTCGCGTGGGTGACGTCCACCACGATCGCGGCAAGCGGCGCCAGGCCGGTGGCCGAGGTGCGGGCGCCCCCGCCGGTGTAGGAGATCTCCTCCTGGGAGGTGGCCACCGCGGTGATCGGGACCGCGGGCCGATTCGCCGCCAGAAGCCGGAGCGCCTCGAGCACCACGAACGCCCCGACCCGGTTATCGAGGCTGCGGCTCGCCATCCTGCCGTTGGGAAGGTGCTGAATGGTGCTGGCCAGCACCCCCGGGTCCCCTACCCGGACCAAGCCGGCCGCTTCCGCCTTCGACGTCGCCCCGACGTCGATCCAGAGGTCGCTGATCTTGGAGGCCTTCTCCCGATCCTCTTTCTCGATCAGGTGGATCGCGGGCTTCCCGATGACCCCCGGGACCGGCCCGTCCTTTCCCAGCAGGGTCACCCGCTGGCCCACGAAGACCTGCGGGTCCCAACCTCCGATCGGCTCGAACCAGAGGTACCCCTGGTCGTCGATGTGCAGGACCATCAGCCCGATTTCGTCAACGTGACCAGCGAACATGACCGGCGGCGCGCCGGCCGGCCCGGCCCGCAGCGTCGCCAGCGAATTCCCGCTCACGTCGGCCCGCACTTCGTCGGCAAACCCCTGGGCCTCGGTGCGCCAGCGCCGCGCGGGCCCCGCCTCGAATCCCGAGGGACCCGGTGCGTCGAGCAATGCGGTCAAGAACGTCAGCGAGACGTCGGTCAGCATCAGGCGGCCTGGATTCGGGCGTGGCGCGCGGGGGCCATGCAAGATGGTGTTGCCCGCGCCACTCGCCAACCCCTCAGCCCTGAGTTAAACTCTTGGTCAGGTGGATCCCGCCAAGGAGGCACGGATGTCAGGAACACCCCCCGCCGGCGCGATCGTCGCGAGCGCCCTGCTGTGCTGTGCGGCGTGCGGCGGCGGCAGCGGCGTCGTGAGTCCACCACCGCCACCCCCGCCCCCAACCACAATCGCCCAGGGGTCGCCGAGCGGCGATGGCCAATCGGGGAACGTGGGTACGGCGCTTCCCAATCCGCTCCGGGTCGTGGTCACTCGGAACGGGGCCCCGGTCGCCGGGGTCGGCGTAACCTGGCAGATCGATCCGTCCGAGGGATCGCTGAACCCGGCCGCTGCCACGAGCGGGGCCGATGGCGTCGCAACCACCACCGTCACCCTGCCGCCGTTCGCTGCCGCCAGCTCCATCACCGCCAGTGTTACCGGCGCGACCGGCAGCCCGGTGAGTTTCACCGCCACCTCGGGCCCGCCGGGCACTGCCGTCACCGTGAACGTGGTCAACTTCGAATTCCACCCCAGCAACTTCACAATCAAGCAGGGAGGCACGGTGTCGTTCGTCTGGGGCGCCGGTGCCGGGCCGCACACCGTGACACCGGTGGCGCCCAACACCGTTCCTCTCATCCCCGGAGACCCGACCGCCCAGCTCGCGCCGTTCAACTTCGACGCGGTCTTCCCCGCAACCGGCACGTTCAGCTACTTCTGCCGAGTGCACGGCTCTCCGACCAGCGGCATGAGGGCCAAACTCATCGTGGCACCCTGAATGCGCGCCATCCTGGCGGGTGCGGCCGCGCTGGTATCGCTTTCTGCCGCCGCATCGGCGCAGGGGAACGACGACTGCTTCCCTCCGAGGGGCTCGAACGAAGCCCGAATGATGGCCATCTTCGACGTGGCCCTCGCCTTCAGCGGGGCGGTCGCGCCGGCCGCCGAGCCGAGCGGGCGGGTGCACCTTGGGCTCGAGTTGAGCTACCTCCCGAATGTCGGCCGCGCCACCGCGATCCCGACCTATTGTCGACCCGACAAGCTGACGCCGGAAAACACCGATCTCCTGTTCGCGGCACCGCGCCCACGCGGGTTCCTCGCGCTCCCGGCGGGATTTTCACTCGAGGCCAGTTGGACGCCGCCAATCCGGATCGGTGACGTGAAGGCGGATCTGGTGGGAATTGCGCTGGCCCGCACCACCCCGATCGGCGGGCGGGGCGCCCTGCTCGGCATCCGGGTCCACGGAATGTTCGGGGTGATCAAGGCCCCGATCACCTGCAACGACGCGGCGCTGCGCGATGCGGGCAGCATCTGCTACCAGGGCACCCGGTCGGACGACTCGTTCAAGCCCAACACGATGGGGATCGAGGCCACGATGAGCTGGCCGGCGGGCCAGTCGTTCCGGCCCTTCATGGGCGCGGGTTACAACCACCTGGCGCCCCGCTTCCAGGTGAACTTCACCAACCAGTCGGCGTTCACCGACCGGCGACGGGTGATCGTAAACCTCGACCGCGCGGTACTCTTCGCCGGGGCCACCTGGCGCGCGACTTCGGCCTTCGATGTGAGTGGGGAGATCTATTCCGCGCCGGCCGACGCGGTGACGGGACGGGTGACGGGAAGGATCCGGCTGGGACCCGAGCGGAAGGCGCCCACGCGGTAGCGGCGCGCCTTCAAGGCTCCCGGGTTACCGTCCAGTCCCCCCGGCGGGGTCCCGGCACCAGCCGCCAGCCAGGATTCAGCTCCAGCACCCAGCCGGGGCCGGTGAGCCGACGGCCCGCTGTGTCGGACGGTGCCGGCACCACCGCGCCGGACCAATCTCCCCGGATCAGTCCCCCCGACGCATCGCACTGCAACACCCCCCACCGGTCGGTGAGCCGCAGAGCGCCATAGACCGAGCCGAGGGAGTCCAGCGCTTCCACCTGCCGGGGATCGAATCCGACCTTCATCTGCGCGAAGGGGAGCTGGAGCACTGGACCGGATATGAACCGCCGCCGGAGCGACGCAAGGTGGACGCGCCGTTTCGCCGCGCGGGCATCTTCTTCCCGCCTGACCCGGGCGTATCCGTAGATTTCCGCGCGGCCAATCAGGCTCGCGGGCCTGGCCCGCTTCCCGCCCACCGCTTGATCGAGCAGGCCGGCAAGGTCATCGGCGGAGGTGAGAGCACCGCGCCATCCCGGTGCCAGCGCATCCAGGAAGAACCCGTAGGCGGGGCCGGTCTGATAGGCGAAGCTGCGCTCAAAGTGCGCCGCAGTATCGATGACCGCGAGCCGGCCGGCCACCAGCGCCCGGCGCGCTTCGGGCGCCGGCGCCGCGATCGCGACCCCGGTGAATTCGGCGAGTCCCTCGCTGAGCTCGAGCTGGCGTTCGGTGGAATCCGAGCCGGGAAAACGATTCTGCCGCGATCGGCGGAACGCGAGGGCGTCCCGCAGGGCGCCGGCGCGCGCGGCGCCACTCGCCGCAAGCGCTCTCCGGAGCGCCCGCGCCTCGAGCCGCAGCCACAGGCGGCCGTCACGGGTGGCGAGGTGCTGATTCACCGGGTCGGCGAGCCGGAAGCCGAGTCCGCTCTGGATCCGATGCCACAGCTCGTGGGCGAACAGAATCCCCCGTTCGGTCGAATCTGACGGTGGGGGCCACAGCACCATCGCCCAGGTCCGCCCGCCCAGGCGGATCGCCATGTTCGCCGGATTCTCCGCGGCGGGGAGGGGTGCGCTGTAGTAGCCGCCCAGCGCCCGAAGCAGACCGGCGCTGTCCGGCTCCTCGGCGAGCAGCGTCCGGGTCGTGGGGTCGATGAAGAGAATCGGTCCCGCCAGGCTCCGCCCCCAGAGACGGCCGGCGTCCCGTGCGGCGGCATCGGCGGCCTCGCGGAAATAGCGGCCGGCGAGGGTGGTGTCGATCGGGAACCCCGGGGTTCCCTGGGCGCGGGCCTCGCCTCCTGTGAGGCACAAACCGGCAGCGATCGCGACGGAGACGAGGGGACGGAGCATGATCTGTTAGGATGCCCGGTGGCCGGGGATGGTTACGGCGCGCAGCCTTCGCGGCGCCGGGTATCCGCGAGATCGATGATGCGCCACCCCTCAGCGGTCTTCACCAGGTGGAACGCGTCCACTCCGCAATGGCGCAGCTGATCGCCAAGGTAGAAGGAATACTCGGCCCACACCGAGGCCAGCCCGCCATCCACCTTGACCACGGGATTCCGGATCCGTTCGTCGAGCGTGCCGCCGGTTGCGCGCATCACGCCTTGAAGCCAGGTGCCCGGGCTGTCGATCTGGGCGACCGGGACACCGTTCCGCTCCGCCGCCGAGACCAGCCTCGCATCGGAGTGCAGCAGCGCCCGCATCTTCGCGGTGTCGCGCTCGCGCATGCCGTCGAAGAGCTGGCGTACCACGGCCAGTACGTCCCGCTCCTCGCTCTGGGCGCGGAGCGGGAGGGCGGTGCCGAGGAGCAGCGGGATCGCCAGGCAGATCGCTCGCATGCGATACTCCGAAGGAGGACGCTGGAAGCTACCCCCAGGTCGCCCTTCGGTCGAATTGGGACGCTTCGGCGGGTCCGACACTGGCGAGTTGGGCGGGGCGGGAGACCTATGCCAGTTCCCGCGGGGCCGCGGCGCGCTCGCAGATCCTCGCGCGCTGTCCCGGCGTCACCATATCGAGGGCGATGACCCGGCGAGCCAGCAGTGCGACAAACCCATAGCCTCGACCGTCGCTCTCGAGCCAGCGCTGCCACTCCAGCTCGTCGAGCGCCGTCTGAGTCCGGGCAGCGAGGAGCCCGGTGGCGCGGGCCAGCAGCGTTTCGGTGGCGCGATCATCGAGCACCGCGGCCGCGGCGAGTACCTGCTGCGCGTCACGACTCAGGCGCCGGTACCCGATGCGCAGCGCGGCGATCACCGCATCGGGCAGATCTCCCGGGAGGCTCTGGGTCAGCGTATGCATCGGGGAGGGCCAGGCCACGCTGCCTTCCCGGAGATCGAGACCGTGCACCACCGCGGAGAGGAGCTCCACCGCGAGCAGGGCGAGTCCGGCGGAATCACTCGCCACCCGGCGGCACACCCGTTCCAGCGCCATCGGATCGTAGCCGGGCAGCGCCCAGGCGGCGAGCTCGCGCAGGGCCGCGCCGTTGAGCGGGCCGAGCGACACGACCACCCCGGGACCGTCGCCTCCGATCCGGTGCCGGACTTCGTCCAGCTCCGGGCGGGGTGGGTGGGGAAGCGCGGAGAGGATCAGGCAGAG
>JBGPEJ010000062.1:0-14045 GCA_041482775.1 Gemmatimonadota bacterium
ACCCCAGCGCGCGCACCAGGGTCCGGGAATCGTCGACGATCCGCTGCATCAGCTTGGACGGAAGGAATTCGCGCTCGACGTGATACTTCCGCGCCCTGGGGTCGTACTTGATCGGGAGAATGTCGTCCTGCCCCAGGCAGACGCAGCGGACGAATTCGTCCCAATGGATGAACTCCTGCACGATCATGGTGAGGAGCCCGGAGTGGTCGTAGTTGTGGAGCAGGTCCTCCAGCGTGTTACAGACGTAGACTTCCTTCCACCCGCCGCCGTGGGCGTCCTTGAGGATGCAGGGCATGCCGACGTAGTCGGCCACCGCCTGCCAGTCGAGCGGGAAGATCAGGTTTCGGAGCGACTCGCTGTGCACGATCCCCGGCACGTAGTCCTTGTTGGGGAGCACCACGGTCTTGGGGCTGGCCAGCCCGAGCGAAGTGGCGAGCGTGGCGCCGAAGAACTTGTCGTCGGCGCTCCACATAAAGGGGTTATTCACGACGGTGACGCCGCGCAGCACTGCGTGCTTGAGAACCGTGCGGTAGAAGGGCACCTCGTGGGAGATCCGGTCGATGATGACCCGGTACTCGGCCGCCTCGTCCATCCGGGGAGCGCCCAGCTGCACGAACTCGGCGGTGACCCCGTCGTTCCGGCGGTTCACCTCTTCGATGAACGCCGGCGGGAAGGACCACTCCCGGCCGACGATGAGGCCGATCTTTGCTGGCATGCGTCGAGCTCCTTGGAGGGGGCGCCCTCCTGCCTAGTCATGTCCCCCAATGTACAGTCGAATCATCCGCTCCCAGTACGGCCAATCGTGGGCCCATCCGTCCCACTCGCGGAGCGCATTGCCGATGCCCTTCCCCCACAGGATCCCCGAAAACTGGAGGTTGTTCTGGTAGGAGGGGTCTTCCTTGCCGATCGCCAGGATGATGTCCTGCCGCCGGAACGCCGCCAGCCGCTCCGGATCGTGCTCGTGCTGCATGAAGTCGAACGGATTGCAGCCGTACACGTTGAGGTCGGAATATCCCTCGGTCATCGATTTTACGTCGTACATCCCGGAGAGCCCGATGATCCGGTGCACTCGCTCCGGATGGCGCAAGCCGAAGCTCGCGGCGTGGTACGCGCCGAAGCTGGCTCCGACGGTGATCACGAACGGGTCGGGATTGACCCGTTCGGTGAACGGCAGCGCCTCGGTCAGCAGGTAGTGATCGTACTGTAGATGACGCCAGGCGCGGGCGCCCGGGTGCATCTCCTTGTTGTACCAGCTCTCGTCGTGAACGTGATCCAGGCAGAACATCTGGATCCAGCCGTTCTCGAGATGGTCGGCCAGCACCTCGTGCATGTGCCGGTCCCGCCATTCGTAGCAGCTGCCCAGCGTGGTCGGAAACACCAGCACTCGCGCGCCGGCGTGACCGAAGACCTCGAGGTGCATCTCGCGGCCGAGGGTGGGGCTCATCCAGGAGTGGTGCTCGTGCCGCATGCGTCGGCTCAGCTCCGCCGGTTACCGGTGGCTACTCGGTGCTCCCCAGCAGGAACGGCAGCGCCGCCTCGAATCTCCGCCCCCACGCCGCCTCGTCGTGATCTCCGCCCTCCTCCTCGACATAGGAGAGATCGCGGCCTTCCACGTGCCCCGCCGCCGTCAGCAAGTCCCGGAGCCGGCGCACCTCCAGCATGGCTTCGCCGCCCTCCTCGGTGCCGACGTCCAGATGAATCCTCCCCACCGCAAGGGAGCCCATCTCCTCGACGAACCGGAGCACGGCACCGTCGGCGAACCAGAGGGCGGGGCTCTGGACCCCCGCCGCACCGAAGACCTCCGGGTAGCGGTAGAGGCCGTACAGGCTGATCAGGCCGCCGAGGGACGAACCGGCAATGACGGTATGAGGACGCTCCGGAAGGGTCCGGTAGGACGAATCCACGAGCGGTTTGACCGTTTCGACCAGAAAAGCGAGGTAGCGGTCACCCCCGCCTCCCCCGTGGATAATATCGCGAAATGGACTGTACTCATAGCGACGGCGGCGCCCCGTATTGGGAATGCCGACCGCGATCGCGGGGTAGCCATCCCGGGCCCGCTCCACCAGGATTTTCGGCAGCCCCCAGTCCCCGGCATAGCTGGTTTTCGGGTCGAAGAGATTCTGGCCGTCCTGCAGGTACACCACCGGATACCGGGCCGTGTCGTTGGCGTACCCCGGCGGGAGGGCGACCAGCAGATCGCGGTAGTTCCGGAGCTGCGGACTCAGGATCTCGGGCAGAACCTCCAGGGTCACCTGTTCCGGCTCCCCGGTCCCGGGGAGCGGGTACTCTCGGCGCTCGATCATGTTCTCCCGGAGCCAGTGTCGTCTCGCTCGCGAACCGTTTATGATACCTGTGGGTACTCGGGCCCCTCACCTTCGCGGAGACCCTCATGCGTTCCGTCGCTCGCCCCACACTGCTGGCCCTCGCCGCGCTGGCGGCTTCGGGGTCCGCAGTCGCCCAGTCCGGGGCGCCGGCCACCAAGACCGGCTTCTCCATCACTCCGTACCTCGGCGTGGTGATTCCTACCAAGGACCTGCTGAACTACAACAGCCAGACCACCAAGCTTCCCATCGGATTCGTCTTCGGAGGACGCCTCGGCATCGGACTCGGCCAACGGGTCGGCATCGATGGGGACGTCGGCTACTCCCCCGGCTCCCTCGAGGTCTCCTCCACCGGGACGGCCTACAACCAGGACGTCAAGACTCTCACCGGGGCCGGGAAGCTCACCTTCTACCTCATCCCCCGTACCAGCCCGTTCTGGCTCGGGGTGAGCGGCGGCGTCGGCGCGGTGCGCCACACCTTTGCCGCGGGTGGCGCGGCCGCGACGGCCGGGCTCAAGTCCGGAACCAACGTCGGCGGAATCGTGGGCGCCTCGGCCGGAATCCGGCTCGGCCGGATTCTGGCGATCAACTTCGGCGCCGAGGACTACCTCTACAACGCCAGCTTCGACGCGACCGGCGGCACGACCGCGGTACAAAAGCAGCATGACGTCCGCTTCACCGGCGGCATCCGGATTCCCTTCCTCGGATTCTGAGCGGACGCCGCGGAGAAATACAACGGCCCGGGCTCTCGCCCGGGCCGTTGCCTTTCTCCCCGGTGCCGGTCAGTACCGCCAGTTCACCCGCATGTAGGCAAAACGGCCGTTGAACCCGAACGGCGAGATGCCGTTGTACGGGAAGATGCCGAAGTTCGAGTTCCCGGCGGTGTTCGCGTTCCCCAGGCTGTTCTTGTCGGGGTAGGTGTCGAAAATGTTGTCCGCACCGATCATCAGCGTGAGCTTCTTGTTGTAGGTGTAGGACGCGCTGGCGTCGGTGATGTACTTGGCGCTGAACGTCTGATCGAGCGACCCGTCGGTCAGCGTGCCGTAGCTGGTCACTTCCCCGTAGCGGTGGGTGCCGGCGTTGAAGGTCCACGCCTGGTAGGTCAGGACACCCGCGAGGTTGAAGTTGTTCCGGGGCTGCCCCTTCTCGATGCGGGCGCGCTCCACCCGGTCGAACAGGACCGATCCGAAGTTGACCAGAACACCCGGAGTCGGCTGCACGTTCTGCACGGTGTTCTTGTTGTTGTTGTACCCGAGGGTGAACCGGGCGGTGGCCGACGTGCCGAGTGCCAGGCCGTACCCGGCCACGATGTCGACTCCCGCCGTCCGGGTGTCGATCGCGTTGGTGAAGAACCGCGCCCCGCCCACCCCCGCGAATCCCTGTGCCGCCAGGAAGGCCACCACCGAGGGATCGTTGAACGTCCCCGAGAGCACGATGCGGTTCTTGATGGTGATCTTGTAGTAATCGGCGGTGATGGTGAGTCCCTTCGCCGGATAGAACGCGATGCCGAAGCTGGTGTTCTTCGACTTTTCCGCCTGGAGCTCCGTGGCGCCCAGCGCCTTGGCCACCGGATCGCTCACCGGGAAGGTGCGGTTCTCGTTGGGCACGCCGTTGACGAAGTTCGTGGCCGTGGAGGAGAACCACGACTGGCCCAGGGAGGGCGCCCGGAAGCCGGTGCTGTAGGCGCCGCGGAAAGCGATGCCCTTGGTCGGCTCGTACCGGCCGCTCACCTTGTAGTTGGTGGTGCTGCCGAAATCGCTGTAGTGCTCCGCGCGGCCCGCCGCGCCCAGCACCAGCGCGTTGGTGACGTTGGTTTCGAGATCGATGTACCCCGCCAGGTTGCTGCGATTCTTGTTGACCGCATCGGAGGGGCGGAAGCCGGGGAACACCTGCGCCCCGATCGAGGCCACCTTGCCGGCGTTCGGCCCGTCGAGGATCGGAACGCCGCCGTTCCGGTAGCTGTCGGGCTCGCCTTCCTTGATTTCATACTTGTCGGATCGGATCTCGGCGCCGACGGCGACGTTGAGCGGCGCAGCGAGCCCCACCTTGAAGCCTTTGCTCACGTCGAGATTCCCGGTCAGCTGACCGGTGACCAGGGTGCCGGCGTAGAACTGGGTCGGGCTCGCCGCGCCCAGCGAGACGTTGGCGCTGTTCTTGACGTCGAAGCGGAACGAGTTGCGCCCGAAGCCGGCGCTCAGGTCGTAATTCCAGCCGCTCGCGTCGCCCCGGACTCCAGCCACTGCCGAGCCGTCGTAGATCGTCGAGTAGATGAAGGGGAGGAATCCATTGGGATAGAGGGCCCGGACCGTCCGGTCGTCGTTGGCCCGGCGCCAGAATCCAGCCGCGTTGCCGGCGCGCCGTCCCCATCCGGCGAATCCGTAGAGCTCCGACTTGGATCCCAGCTGCTTGCCGAGGTTGACGAAGCCGACTGCGTCTTTGGTTGCGGCATCGCCTTGCCGGTGGTTGATCTGGCTGACGAGCTTCGGATCGCTGTTCTTCGGATCGCCGGTGAAGTACTGGACCCGGCCGTCCGGCAGGGAGCGGTTGGTGTAACCGCGGTCGCGGTATTCGGCGGCGAGCTGAAGGAAGCCGTTGTCCCCCCAGTGCACGCTGTAGGTGCCGTCGACGTTGGTGACGCCGCCGTCGCCCTTGGCGGTCTGGCCCAGCGTGCTGCTGAGCTCATTGGTGGCGTTGGACTTGAGGATGATGTTGATCACGCCGGCGATCGCGTCGGAGCCGTACTGGGCCGCCGCGCCGTCGCGCAGGATCTCGATCCGCTCGATGGCGGTGGCGGGAATCGCGTTCAGATCCACCATCCCCTGCCCGCGGCCCACCGTGCCGTTCACGTTGATCAGCGCGCTGGTGTGGCGCCGCTTGCCGTTGACCAGCACCAGCACCTGGTCGGCGCCGAGCCCGCGTAGCGTGGCCGGGCGGACGTGGTCGGTGCCGTCGCCGATGGAGGCGCGGGGGAAGTTGAAGGAGGGCGCCAGGGCCTGGAGGATCTGCGCCGTCTCGGTGCGTCCGGTCTGGCGGATCTCTTCCTGGGTCAGGACGTCCACCGGCACCGGCTGGTCGATCGCCGAGCGCTCGGTGCGCCGGGAGCCGGTGACCGAGACCTCCTCGAGCGCCACGGCGGCCCGCACCAGGGCAAAGTTCTGGGTCGCGGTGCCGCCGGCGGTCACCGCGACCGTCGCGCGGCCGGTGCTGAAGCCGATGGCGCTGATTCTCAGGTCGTGGCTCCCCGCCGGCAGGACGATCCGATAGGTGCCGTCGTTCCGGGTGACCGTGACGGTCAGAATCCCCAGCGCGGAAACCCGGGCGCCCGCCAGCGCTTCACCGGTCTGCTGATCGGTGACCTTGCCGGTGACGGTTCCGGTGACCTGCTGGGCCCCTGCTCGTCCGGGTGCCGCGAAGAGCGCAAAGCATCCGAGCGCCCCGAGCGCCACAGCGCGTCGCACAACATATGGTACGGCCATAGACCCCGCCGGTGAGTGGTTAGAACCTGGTCGTGAAGCCGCCGAGAATTCTCCGGCCGTTCACCGAGCCGCCGTAGATCTCGAACTTGCGGTTGTTGAACAGATTGTTCGCGTTCAGGAACACCTTGAAATTGTTGTTCAAGTCGTAGCCGGCGTTGGCGTCGATCGTCACGTTGGGCTCGATGTAGCCGGCGTATACCCCGGCGGCCCAGGAATACCCCTTGACCGCCCGCAAGCTGCTCGCCGCCGTGAACCGGTGGTCGGCATAGGACAGCGAGAGCGTCATCTTGGCGCCCGGCGTGTTGGCGAGCAGGCTGTCGCCCCGCGCCACCTGGTCCTTGTCGACGGTGTAGCCGAACAGGGTGAGGGTGCCGTCGGTGCGGAGAGCGTGGGTCATCTGCCACCCGGCGCCGCCCTCGACGCCATACTGGGTCACTTTGCCGGCGTTGGTGTAGGACACCACGATCGCGGTATTGCCTTCCTCGGTGCGGGTAAGGCCGCGCGAGGCCGTGGGGGAGCTGGCCAGCAGCGCCGTGCGCACCGCGTCGACCAGCGAGGGTCGGACCGTTGCCGGCACCGCGGTCGGGGCCGTCCAGTACGCGAACGCCGGGTTGACACCGGGAAGCAGGTCGGTGACGAAGTTGCGGATCCGGTTCACGTAGGCGTCGACGGTCAGATAGACCGACTTGCTGAGATCTCCGCGGTAGCCGGCCTCGAACCCTAGCGTGGTCTCGACGTCCAGCTTGTTGTTGCCGCGGGCGAAGACCGGCACCACGCCGGTCGAGGATGGCGTCGAGGCGGTGGGCGCCGTCGTGGTGAACAGCTTTCCGACCGGGACGCCGGCCAGCGCCGGCCCCAGGGCGGAGGCCCGCAGCGCCGTTTCCAGCGCGGTGAAGTCCGCCGGCGCCCCCGCCGGAACCCGGAGATAGAACTCGGAATAGTTGGGCGTCTGGAAGGCGCGGTTGATGGTGAAGCGGAAGGAGTTCCGGTCGTTGGGCGAGAGCACCAGCGCCGCCTTGGGCGAGAGCTGCGGATCGATCAGCGTACCGATGTCGACCCGCGCCGCGCCCACCGCGCGCACGCCGGTGGCCAGCTGGTATTCGACCTGGCCGAACGTCGAGTAGTAGTAGTCGCTGCGCTTGTCATCGGCCTGGCGCATGAGGGTCGAGTCGGTGTTGACCCGGTAATTGCGGATCGACATGCCGAAGACGGTATGGCCCTTGGTGCCCGCGAAACTCTCGCTGGCCTGGCCCTCGACGTGGAGGATGTTTGAGTGCTCCAGCAGCGCCGCACCGGAGGCCAGGGAATACTGGGGATCCTGGGTCCGCCGCGCGTTCCAGTAGGCCATCACGTTGAAGTGGTTGCTGGCCCAGGCCAGCCGGGCGTACGGCCGGAGCGCCTTGGTTACCTGCACCCGGCCGATGCCGGTCACGAACAGCTCGTTCTTGACCTGCGCCACGCCCGATTCGGCGGTGACGACCGAGCCGTCGTTGGCGTAGTAATCGATTCGCGCCGAGCCGTAGGCGTTCGAGGTCGGGTCGGGGTCGCCGGTGACCGCGCCGGTGATGGGGTTCGCGGTCTGCCCGTTCATGGCCCGGAGCTCGCGACTGAACGGGATCGGGTGCGCCACGCTGTCCCCCACGACCGGGCCGTATTCGCGCTTGAGGTCCCTGCCGTCGGCATTGGTGCGCGACTGTGACCATGAATCGGTGTGGTTGTAGCCACCGTTGAGCCGGTAGCCCCAGCGTCCCGCTCCCACCACGCCGGCGGTGCGGATGTCCACCCGCTGGGCCGTGCCGCCGTAGGTCGTCGCATCCTGCCGGTGCAGGCTGTGGAAGCCGCCGCCAACCGTGACCTTGGTGCCGGCCACTTCGCGGGCCGACGGAGTGGTGATGTTCAGCACGCCGAAGAAGGCATTGGCCCCGTAGAGCGCCGAGCCGGGCCCCCGCACCAGCTCCATCTTGGAGTATTCGTCGGTCGGCACCGCGAGCGCGTTCCACTCCTGCGAGCCGAGGAACGCGATGGCCAGGTCCCGGCCGTCCTGCAGCACCAGCACCCGGCGGTTGAGCGAGGAGTTGAAGCCGCGGGCATTCACGTTGAAGTCGTTCATGCCGCTCTGCGCCAGGTCCACGCCCGGCACCTCACGCAGCGCGAGGGGCGCCTGCCCGGTGATCCCGGTGGACTGCAGCACCCGGGGTTCCACCACCGAGAACGCCGCCGGCGCCTCGACCGAGCGCTCGGGCACCTTGGAAGCGCCGGTTACCTGCAGCTCGCTCAACTGGATCGGCAGCTGCTCCATCTTGGCGTCCACCGTGGTGGCGCCGCTCGCCGCCACCGTGGTCTGCACCTCGATCGGACGGTAACCCAGCCAGCGGAAGGTCAGGGTCTGCTGGCCGGTGGGCGCCCGCTCGATCAGGTACCCGCCGCGCGTGTTGGTGACCGCCTTGATCGAGGTCCCATTGACGTTGATGATCACCCCGACCAGGGGCTGACCGGTTCCGCTCTGCGTGACCGTGCCCTTGATGGTACCGCTCCCCTGTTGCGCCGCCGCCGGCGGTGCCACCAGAAGGAGCCCCCCCAACGCGAGGAGAGCAGCGGCTGAGGTCCGGGCCAGCAGCGAGTTCTGAAGAGGCATTGGTCGAGCCTTGGCGGAGGTGACGGAGCAACCGGGTTCGGACGACATGACGGAGGCCAGGCACTGCAGGGCATCGAGACTGCCAGCCGGTCCCCCATCTATAAGTGCGATGGCCGCTTAAACTGCATCTTTCCGAGGCCGAGCGGAAGCCCCTCCCCGGCCCTTTCGGCGAGCCCGGACTGCCTGGTTCTCGGCCTGTGCCGACCCTGCTTCTCCCACCCGCCACCGTTGATTTGTCCTATTACTGAGATGTCGCCGATCGCCTCGGCACTCCGACTCCGGCACCCGGCAATTGGCCTCTACGAACTCTCCCCCGCCCGTGCTTCGCGGGGCCTCTCAGCATGGCCGAGCCACTATCCCTCGGGTGCGGAGGAGCGAGGTCCGGGAGAGTCAAGCCGGCGGAGGCGCAGGAGCGGCACATAAGGCCCTGAGATACATGGTTTTACCCACGCCGTTCGAATCATGAACAATAATTCATGTCGTCTCCGTCGCCCCCGAATCTCCTGGCGGGTACATTCAGTCGGGCGCGCCGGTGGGCGCTCACAGGTAATCGCCTTCAAGGATCGGCAGCCCGGCGCAAGCGTCGATGCGGGTACACTCCATTCGCACCTGGGCGGGAATCCTGCTGGCCCTGCTCGGCGGAACTGGGGCCGCGCGGGGCCAGTCCGTCACCGTGCGGGTGCTCACCGATTCGCTTCGGACTCCGGTGGCGGGGGCGATCGTGCGCTTGCTCGACGGGCCGCGCACCGTCGCGCTGGGGCTCACCAATCCGGCCGGCCGGGTCGTGCTTCGAGCGTCGCATCCGGGAGGGTATTCGCTCAAGGTCGGACGGATCGGCTTCCTCACGCCGCCCCCTTGGCCGATCGAGCTGGCCGCGGGGCAGGATCAGCAGATCGACCTCCGGGTTTCCAATGACCGAGTCAACCTTCCGCCCCTCACCGTCGAGGGAGAGCGCCACTGCGGAGCGCCGGTGGACTCCGGGGCCGTAGCCGCCCTGCTCTGGGAACAGATCCGTCAGGCATTGATCGCGACGCAGCTTACCCAGAAGAGCGATCGCTTCTTCACCACCACGATGTTCGCGAGGGAGCTCACCCGTTCCCGGGCCATCCGGGCCGAACGCTGGCTCCCGGGCCGGGCCGGCACGGGCAATCCCTATGCTTCGGCGCCTTCGGCCGAGCTGGCGCGGAGCGGTTTCGTGATCGAGGAGGGCGATAGCGTCACCTACTATGCCCCCGACGCCCAACTGCTGCTCTCCGACCCGTTCGTCTTGACCCATTGTTTCCGCGCGATCGCCGCCCCCGGCCGGCTCCCCGGAGAGGTAGGTCTGGCGTTCGAACCGGCTCGGCACCGCAGGATCGCCGACATCACAGGGGTGCTTTGGGTCGATCGCGCGAGCACCGAGCTTCGCTCCCTGGAATACCGCTACACCGACGCCGAGCTCATCCCCGACGGCGCCGACGCGGGCGGCCGGATTCTCTATGAGCGGCTCCCGACCGGGGAGTGGTTTGTGCGGGACTGGGTTATCCGGATGCCGGATGTCGTCCGTCGCGCCGGTGGTGGAGGACTGCCGGTCCGGACTTCAAGGGATTCGGTCCGGGGGTACTACGAACGAGGCGGAATCGCCGAGCCGGTCGGCGCCGCACGCCCGGAGGAGGTGCCGTCGACTCTGACGGGCCTGATCTACGACAGCCTTGCCGGCCGCGGCCTCGCCGGGGTCGTGGTCCGGGTGGCCGGGGCGGCGGACACCGCGGTCACCGACTCGGTTGGCGCCTTCTCGTTGAGCGTTCGGGTCTCGGGCTCGAGGATGGTGGTACTCCGCCATCGGTTGCTCGATCTGACACCGGAGCGCAACTCCCTCACGGTGCAGCTCACCCCCGACAAGGCGGCGACTGTCGTACTGGCGGTTCCCAGCGCGGAATCCCTCATCGGACCGTTCTGCCCGAAGGCGTCGGAGGGCGGCCGGTTGATTGGCCTCACGCTTCCGGTTGCCGGAAGCGCGCCCGGAGAATTCAGCATCGAAGCTCGATGGGTCGATATGGTTACCCGTGACGTCCTGCACGAGCGCTTTCTCCGGACCACCGGCGACGCCCACGGCCTCTGGGCATTTTGCGATCTCCCGGCGGGGACTCAGGTGACGATCCGCCAGCTCGATGGTCGCAAGGTGCTGGCCAGCAGGACCGCGTTCATTCGCCGGGGCGAAGCGCTCTGGCTGGATCTGGCTGAACCGGAGATTCCCTGACCGCGGCCTCCCGGAACCGCCGCACGATATCTCCCGCCGGCTCGATCCCGGTGATTCCCGCGACGCTCTTGCCCGCCTGCCAGTAATCCTTTTCCCCCGACTCGTCGAGCGAAGAGCGCTTGAGCTGCCAGATGGACTTGAGCCCGTAGAACATTCGCATCCAGTGCTTGGTCTTGCGCCCGCGCAGCATCCAGCGGGCAAACCATCCCGCCCTGAGGCCCATCCGCTGGATGTAGGGGGTATTGATCACCGCCACCGGGACACCGGTGATCCGCTCACTCAGCACGATGTCGCTCTCCTCCGCGTCGAGGATAGCCCGCTTGTAGACCGCGCTGGCGCGGCATTCGTCGGTGGCGATGAACCGGGTGCCCATCTGCACGCCGGCATACCCCATCCGGAGCGCGGCCACGAACTCGGGCGCGTCGCCCACGCCGCCGGCGCACACCAGCGGCAGCCCGAGGTCGCCCAGCTCGGCGAGCAGCTCCTCGGCGCTCCTGGGCCCCGCGTGCCCTCCGGCTCTGCGGTTCACGGCGATCAGCCCATCCACCCCGGACTCTTTTCCCTTGAGCGCCCATTTGCGCTCGGTCACGTCGTGATAGACCTTCCCGCCCGCGGCATGGACCCTCTCGCACACCCAGCGGGGGTTGCCCATCGAGGTGATGAAGAAGCGAACTCCCTCCTCGAGCGCCACGCTCACCCATTCGACCATGCGCTCGTGGTACTTCCGGGATGACGCCTCGATCAGCGCATTCATCCCGATCGGCTTGCTGGTACGGCGGCGAATCAGGCGGAGGCCTTCACGGAAGTCGTGGCCGTGCACGTAGGTGAGGGAAATCGGCTGGACGATGCCGATGCCGCCGGCGTCGGACACCGCCGCCACCAGCTCGGGGTTGCTGCAGGGGTACATCGCACCGCAGATGAGAGGCACCTCGATCCCGGCGTCGCGGCTGAGTCGGGTCTGGAGCGCCGTCATGCCGCCGGCGCCAGGTCGAGCCGCCAGAGCACCGACACGCGACAGACGAGCTCCCCCGCCGCGTTGGTGATGTCCGCCTGCACGGTGTGCTCGGTCGGCCCGGTAACCGCCGGCACCGTCACCCGCGCCTCCGCGGTGAGGAGCCCGCGCGCCTTCTTCAAGTACTCCGCGCGGAGCCCGGTCACGATGCTGCGCACGCCTTCGGGCACCGCCATCAACATGGCGAGCCCGCTGGTCACCTCCCCCAGATTGATCAACGCCACCGCGTGCACCGAGCCCAAGTGCTGCCGGACGTGGCGCCGATCGCGGAGCGTGATCCGGGCGTAGCCGGGTTCGAGCGCACGGACGTGGGCGCCGATGGTGCCGGTGTACGGCACCACGAGGCCGAGGAAGCGGCTGAAAAGCCAGGTGCCGCCAGGAAGGCGGTGCAGGCGTTCCCACGCCCTCACCAGACCATCGGGCGAAGCGGACATCGGCAAAACCTCGACCGGTGCGGGGGAGCGCGTCAAGTCGTTACCGGCCCCGGGGTCCCGGGCCGAGTGGGAATTCGTCCCCCTTGACCGTGTGCGGCGTGCCCGAGCATCATGCTCCGGCCCAAATGTCACGGAGTGCGCCATGATTTCCGACGATACGACCCCGACCCCCAACGCCATCCCCTCCGCCGTCGTGGATTCCGCCGCGGTGGAGCGGGTCGGTTCGTTCTTGCGCGCGGTCTACGGATGGATGTGCGCTGGGCTGGGTATCACCGCCGTCACCGCCTGGGCCATCGCCGCGTCCCCGGCGGTGGTCGGTGCCATCGCGACCAATCGACTGCTCTTCTGGGCGCTCGTCATTGCCCAGCTCGGTCTCGTCGTCGTACTATCGGCGCGGGTGCAACGCCTCGCCCCGGCCACGGCGGCGCTGCTGTTCGCGCTGTACGCGGCGCTCACCGGGGTCACCTTCGCGTTCGTGCTGTTGCTCTTCACTCGTCAGTCGATCGCCAGCGTCTTCCTGGTGACCGCCGGCATGTTCGGGTCCCTCGCGCTCTACGGCACCACCACCAAGCGGGATCTGAGCGGGCTGCGACAGTTCGTGATGATGGGGCTGGTCGGCGTGGTCATCGCCTCGATCATCGGGATCTTCTGGCAGAACGACATGTTCCAGTTCGTCCTCTCGGTCTGCGGCGTGGTGGTGTTTACCGGACTCACCGCGTGGGACGCCAACCGGCTCCGCGCGATGGCGCTGGCCCTGCCGGACGGGCGCGCCGGATCCTACGCCATCCTGGGCGCCCTCAGCCTCTATCTCGACTTCATCAATCTCTTCCTCTTCCTCCTCCGGCTGTTCGGCAGACGGCGCTGACGCGGCTTTCTTCGTATATTCCGGCATACCGCCAGGGGCATCGCCCGGGAGCCGCTGCCACGCCTTGGCAGCGTAGACAGTTGCCGCTGCATCCGCAGCGGCTCCCGGCCGATTGAGAGGTTACCCTTGGAACCTGATCCGGTTCACACCGGCGTAGGGAGCGCGGGCCGCACCACCGACTAGCTCGGGCCGGCGCTCCCCATTTTGGCATGAGGAGCCCTCCGATGGCCGCCACGATCCAGCCCGCACGAATCGATTCTCCTCTGGTCCCCGATGAGGCCACCGGCGCGCCTTACCGAGGCGTGTTTCCCAATTCCGCCAAGGTGTACGTCGAGGGCCCCGCCGACGTCCGCGTGCCGATGCGGGAGATTTCCCTATCTGGCGGCGAGCCGCCGCTCCGGGTGTACGATCCGAGCGGCCCGGAAGGCTATGAGGTGCGGGAGGGCCTGCCGCCGCTGCGGGAGCGGTGGATCCTGGCGCGCGCGGTGGAGTCGGCCCCGATCCCCGCCCCAGGCCCTGGGGCCCTGTCCGATTCCGCCGAATCGATGCTCATCCCTCGCGCACTCCGGCGCCCCGCCCTCCGCGGCACCGGCCCGGTGACCCAGCTGGCGTACGCCCGCCGCGGGGAGATCACTCCTGAAATGGTGTTCGTGGCCATCCGGGAAGGGCTGCCGGTCGAGTTCGTGCGCAGCGAGGTGGCCCGAGGCCGCGCCATCATCCCCGCCAACATCAATCATCCCGAGCTCGAGCCGATGATCATCGGCCGCGGCTTCCAGGTGAAGATCAACGCCAACATCGGCAATTCGGCGGTCAGGAGCTCGATCGACGACGAGGTGGAGAAGCTCCGCTGGGCCACCCTCTGGGGCGCCGACACGGTGATGGATCTCTCGACCGGCAGGAACATCCACGAGACCCGTCAGTGGATTCTGCGCAACTCCCCGGTGCCCATCGGCACCGTGCCGATCTATCAGGCCCTCGAAAAGGTCGGAGGCGTGCCCGAGGAGCTGACCTGGGAGGTCTACCGCGATACCCTGATCGAGCAGGCGGAACAGGGCGTCGACTA
>JBGPEJ010000063.1:0-14025 GCA_041482775.1 Gemmatimonadota bacterium
GATGGCCTGGTCGAGTTCGTCGCCGCCGGTGCGGATCGAGGTGTCGCTCACGATGCCGGAGAGCGCGATGACCGCGATCTCCGTCGTCCCGCCGCCGATATCGATGACCATGTTGCCGGTCGGCGTTTCGACCGGGAGACCGACGCCGATGGCGGCCGCCATCGGTTCGGCCACCATCAGCACCTGCTTGGCTCCGGCGGTCTCCGCGGAATCGCGCACCGCCCGCCGCTCCACCTCGGTAATTCCCGAAGGCACGCAGACGATTACGCGCGGCTTAACGCGGAAAACGTGTTTGTCGATGATGGTCTTGAGGAAATAGCGGAGCATCTTCTCGGTGACGTCGAAATCGGCGATGACGCCGTCCTTGAGCGGCCGCACCGCGATGATGCCATCCGGAGTGCGGCCGAGCATCCGCTTCGCTTCGAGTCCGATGCCTTTGATTTTTCCCGTCGCGCGTTCCAGTGCGACCACCGAGGGTTCGTTCAGGACGATTCCCTCGCCCTTCACGTAAATGAGAGTGTTCGCCGTCCCGAGATCGACAGCGATCTCATTCGCGGGTAGCCAACTTCCGAGCTTCCAGGAGGAAAACATGATCGCAGGGATGCCTGGGTGAGACCTTCGCTAACCTAATGTGGGGCTTGGACTTCTACAAGCGCCCAAATCCGGTCGTTCGGGTGTGAGTGCTCACTCACCAGGCGGGCTCAGGGGGCTCACGCTCCCGTGCTGCCAAACCCGCCGCTCCCCCGGGAGGTGGCGGGCAGCTGCCCGACCTCCCGGAAGACCGCGGGTTCGACCCGGGCCACCACCAGTTGGGCGATTCGCATCCCCCGGGTGACCTCAAACGCGTCCGTACTGAGGTTGATCAATGCCACTTTGAGCTCGCCGCGGTAGTCACTGTCGATCGTCGCGGGAGTGTTTGGCAGCGTAATACCGTATTTCAAGGCCAGGCCAGATCGGGGGCGAATCTGAATCTCGAACCCCTGGGGTATGGCCACCGCGAAGCCGGTAGGGTAAAGGCGCCGCTCTCCAGCCCGCAGCACCCCGGTCTCGGCGCTCGCCAAGTCGAAGCCGGCGCTCCCCTCGGTGGCGGGCGTGGGGAGCGGCAGCCCCTCGCCGTGGGGCAGCCGGGTAATCTGGATCTCGAGCAGGGAGGGAGACGCGTCGGGGGTCAGAGCACCGCCTCCACGGCAACCAGGGGAAGCCCGAACGCCTCCGCCACCCCCGGGTAAACCACCTTGCCCTCCACCACGTTGAGGCCCAGGGCAAGGGATCGGTCATCCCGGCAGGCGGCTTTCCACCCCTTCCGGCCCAGCCGCAGCCCGTAGGGCAGGGTGGCGTTGGTGAGCGCCAGGGTGGAGGTCCGAGGGACTCCTCCGGGCATGTTCGCCACCGCGTAATGCAGGATGCCGTCAACGAAATAGGTGGGGTTCTCGTGGGTGGTCGGATGGATGGTCTCCACGCAGCCCCCCTGGTCCACCGCCACATCGACGATGACCGCGCCGGCCTGCATCCGCTTGAGGTCCCCCCGGGTGATCAGGTGCGGCGCCTTGGCGCCGGGAAGCAGGACCGCGCCGATCACCAGGTCGGCGCGTTCGATGGCTTCCAGGATGTTGAACCGGTTGGAGTAGATCGTCTTGACGTTGGCGGCGAGGACATCGCTCAGGTACCGGAGCCGCTCGAGGGAAATGTCCAGAATGGTTACGCTCGCCCCGAGGCCGGCCGCCATCTTGGCCGAATTGATCCCGACCACACCGCCCCCCAGGATGACGACCTTGGCGGGGGCGACCCCGGGAACTCCCCCCAGCAGAACCCCGCGGCCTCCATGCACTTTCTCGAGATACTTGGCGCCCTCCTGGACCGCCATGCGTCCGGCGACCTCCGACATCGGGGTCAGCAACGGGAGCTCCCCACTCGGCAACTGCACCGTTTCGTAGGCAATGGCGATAGCGCCCGACTTGATGACCGCCCTGGTGAGGTCCTCGGCCGCGGCAAAGTGGAAATAGGTGTAGATCACCTGCCCCGATCGCATCCTTGGCCACTCGACCGCGATCGGCTCCTTGACCTTCATGATCATTTCTGCTTTGGCCCAGACCTCGTCGGCGGTGTCGAGAATCCTGGCCCCCGCCGCAATGAACTGCTCGTCGCTGAACCCGCTGCCGAGCCCCGCCCCCTTTTCCACGAACACGGTGTGCCCATGGCCGACGAAGAGCTCGCTTCCCGCCGGCACCAGGGCGATCCGGTTCTCGTTGGTCTTGATCTCCTTCGGGACGCCGATGATCACGGGGGCCTCAAATCGAAAGGTTTCGTGGTTGAGAAAGCCGGGGGAGCCCCGACTGTTGGCTCCCTGACTCCCGGACTCCCTGACTCCCTTCCCTCCTAGCCCGGCCCGAGCCGCACGACACTCCAGCGCTCCGGGGAGTAGAATTCGGCGGCAACCGCCGCGATTCCATCGACCGTGACCGCATCGATTTCGGCGAGGATTTCATCCAGCCGACGATAACGATCGCGATGCAGCACGGTGCCCGCCAGGCGGTGCATGCGGCTCCCGGGACTCTCGAGCGACAACATCACCTGCCCCTTGAGCTGCTGGCGGCCACCGGCGAGCTCGTCGGCGGGGAGGCCTTCGCGCGCGAGAGTTCCCAGCTCGGTCCGGATTGCCGCCTCGGCCGCATCGGCCGTCGCGGGCTGGGTGCCGACGTACACCCCCAGCACCCCACCGCTCTGGTACAACTGCTGGTAGGCGTACACGGCATAGGCCAGCCCCAGCTCCTCCCGGACCCGCTGAAAGAGCCGGCTGGACATCCCGCCGCCGAGGACGTTGGTCAGAATGGCGAGGGCGTAGCGTCGCGGATCGCGCCCGCCGAAGGCATCGGTCCCCAGCACGATGTGGCTTTGCGCCGTCTCCCGGGCTTCGCGGAGCGCCTCACCCCGCCGCGCCGGGATCAGGGTCACCGGTGGCCGTGAGGATTCCAGATCCCCCTCGAACCAGCCTTCCCGTTCCAGCACCGTCAGCAGCTGGGTATGGTCGACGTGACCGGCGGCCGCAATCACACAATTCCCGCGATAGTACCCTGCCCGGTGCACCGCCGCGAGGTCCGGGGCGCCAAGCCGCCCCACGCTTTCGGGAGTGCCCAGGATCGAGTACCCGTAGGGATGGTCGGGCCAGAGAATCCGGGAATGGAGCTCGAAGACCAGGTCGTCCGGGGTATCCTGGACCCCGTTGAGCTCCTCGAGAACTACGTTCCGTTCGAGCTCGAGGTCCTCGGGGCGGAGCAGCGGGCGCCGGACCAGGTCGGTCAGGATTTCGATGGCCAGGGGCACGTCCGCATCGAGCACGTGCGCCTGGAAGCTGGTATGGTCGCGGGAGGTATAGGCGTCGAGGGAGCCGCCCCGGATCTCGAGCTCGCCGGCGAGCTGCTTGGCGGACCGCCGCTCGGTGCCCTTGAACACCAAGTGCTCCAACAGATGGGCCACGCCCATCTGCTCGCGCGCCTCGTGGGCGCTGGCCGAGCGGACCCAGATGCCGACGGCCGCCGACCGGACGCCGGGAAGGACCTCGGAGAGCACCGTGAGGCCGTTCGGGGCGACGGACTGCATGAGCCCGTCGTCGAGCTGCGTGAGCTTCACGCCGGCGCTACTCCTTCGGAATGAGCGCCTTCCGGGAAAGCTTCATGCGGCCCCGCTCATCCACCTCGAGCAGCTGCACCTTGACGATGTCCCCCTTCTTGACAACGTCCTCGGTTTTCTCGGTGCGGCCGTGCTGGAGCTCGCTGATATGGAGCAGCCCCTCGACACCGGGGATGATCTCGACAAAGGCGCCGAACGCGGTGGTGCTCTTGACCGGCCCTTCGTAGATCTTTCCGACCTCGGGCTCGGCCACGATGGCCATGACCATTTCGCGGGCCTTGGCACCCGCCTCACCGCCCACCGCCGCGATGGTGACGACCCCCGAATCCTCGATGCTGATCTTGGCCCCGGTGGCGTCCTGGATGCCACGGATGGTCTTGCCCTTGGGCCCGATCACGTCGCCGATTTTGTCCGGCTTGATTTGAATCGTGAAGATCCGGGGAGCGTGGGGTGAGAGGTCGGCCCGCGGCGCCGCAAGGGCCTTGTGCATCTCGCCCAGAATGTGCAGCCGCCCCTTCCTGGCGCGGGCCAGCGCCTCCTCCATGATCTTGAGATCCAGGCCCTCGATCTTGATGTCCATCTGGATCGAGGTGATGCCCTGCTCGGTTCCGGCCACCTTGAAGTCCATGTCGCCGAGGTGGTCCTCGGAGCCCAGAATGTCCGTCAGGATGGCGACCTTGTCGCCTTCCTTGATCAGCCCCATCGCCACGCCGGCGCAGGCGGCCTTGACCGGCACGCCCGCGTCCATGAGGGCGAGTGAGCCGCCGCAGACGGTGGCCATCGACGACGATCCGTTCGACTCGAGGATTTCGGAGACGATGCGCAGGGTGTAGGGGAACCCGTCGAACGCCGGCAGCAGCGGCTGTAGCGCCCGCTCGGCCAGCGCGCCGTGGCCGATCTCGCGGCGGCTGGTGCCGCGGATCATCTTGACCTCGCCGGTCGAGTAGGGCGGGAAATTGTAGTGCAGCATGAACGACTTGGTGGTTTCGCCGGGGACGTCGATCGAATCGATCCGCTGCTCGTCATCGCTGGTGCCCAGCGTCACCGCCACCAGCGCCTGGGTCTGCCCGCGGGTGAAGAGCGCCGAGCCGTGGGCCCGCGGCAGCAGCCCCGCCTCGATGGTGATCGGCCGGATCGTATCCATATCACGGCCGTCGACCCGCTCTCCCTTGTCCAGCACCTGGGCCCGCATGACCCGGTACTCGATTTCCTCGATCTCGTGGCCGATTTCCTTGGCGCGCTCGGGGAATTCCACCGCCAGGCGGGTGAGCACGTCCTTCTTGACCTGGGAGAGTCCGGCAGCCCGCGCGGCCTTGTCCTTGGCGTTGATGGCCTTGGCCATCTCCTTCTCGGCCAGCTCGCGGACCCGCGCCGTGAGGGCGTCGTCCACCGCAGGCTTGGTCCATTCCAGCTTCGCCTTGCCCGCCTTCTTGGCCAGTTCCTTGCCGAATCCGACCAGCTCCTTGATCCCCTTATGCGCCACCTTGAGGCCGTCGAGGATGTCCGCTTCCGACACCTCGAGGGAACCGCCTTCGACCATGACGATGGAATCGGCGCTCCCGCTCACCGTCAGATCGATGCTGGAGAACTCGAGCTGCTGGAACGTGGGATTGAGGATCCAATTCCCTTCCATCCGCCCGACCCGCACGGTGGCGAGGGGTCCGTTCCAGGGAATGTTGGAAACGCCTAGGGCGAGCGCGGCGGCATAAGCGCCGATCACGTCGGCGTCGTTCTCCTGGTCGGCCGAGACCACGGTCACGAAGACCTGGACTTCGTTCTTGAACCCCTCGGGGAAGAGCGGCCGGATCGAGCGGTCGATGATCCGACAGGCCAGGATCTCCTTCTCGGAGGGGCGGCCCTCCCGCTTGATGAACCCGCCGGGAATCTTGCCCGCCGCGTAGGTCTTTTCCTTGTACTCGACCGTCAGCGGGAAGAACGGCAGGGTGGAGACGTTGGGAGAGACGGTGACGGACGCGAGGACCATGGTGTCCCCGAACCGCACCGAGGCGGAGCCGGCGGCCTGTTTGGCCAGTTTGCCCGACTCGATGATGAGGGGGCGGCCGGCGAAGGTGGTTTCGATCTTGTGCACGGTAACTGCCTTGGTTGAACTGTCAGCTTTCAATGCGAAGCGGGCGTCCCACGCTCTCAAGCGGGACGCCCGCGCGCAACTGGGGCCGGCTAGTGCCGGAGTCCGAGCTCCTGAATCAGGGCCCGGTAAGTGTCGAGATCGGTATTCCGGAGGTACGTCAGCAACCGCCGCCGGGTCCCGACCATTTTGAGCAGTCCGCGACGCCCGTGATGATCCTTGGCGTGGGTGCGGAAGTGATCGGTGAGTGAGTTGATCCGTTCGGTGAGAAGCGCCACCTGGACCCGGGCTGAGCCGGTGTCTTCGTCGTGGAGGCGGTACTTCGTCGTGACGCCCTGCTTGTCGTACGGCATCCTGTGCGTATCCTCTTTACATCCGTCTTTGTGAATATGCGAACCCTAGGTATCACAACAAGATAAGACCCCGGCGCGGGTGGCGCAACTTGCCCCCTTTCGCAATCGCCTTGCAACGTTTCGGGCCCCGTTCTCGTCTATATCTCTGACTCCGTCACTGAAATAAGGCCGATGACCACGAATCTGGGAGAATTCGAGCAGCTGGTCCTCCTCACCCTGCTCGGGCTGGGTCAGGAGGCATACGGGGTCACGGTGCGGGCCCAACTCGAGCGGCGGGGCGGCCGGACCGTGAGCCTCGGGACGGTGTACAAGACTCTGCTCCGGCTCGAGGCCAAGGGGCTGGTGACGGCCCATTTCGGTGAACCCACGGCGGAGCGCGGCGGCCGGCGGAAGAAGCATTACGAGGTAACCGCACCGGGCCGGCGGGCCCTGCAGCGTTCGCTGTCCGCCCTCCGGAAGCTCGCCCGGGGACTCGATGCCGCGTGGGAGGCCCCGTGAGACCGACTCGCTGGCTCGGCTGGTTGATTCCCGAAGCCGAGCGCGAATGCGTGCTCGGCGACCTCGACGAGGCCTACGGCGGCCGCCGGAGCCTCCACTGTCTGGCGGACTTGCTCTCCGTCGCATGGGCGCTCCGATTCAACCGCCCCCGCCCGGTCCGCCGAATCCCGCTCACCCCACGCCGGGGAGACTTCATCATGACCACGCTGGGCAACGACATCCGGTACGCGCTGCGCCAACTGGGGCGGAGCCCGGGGTTCACCCTGCTCTCCATCCTCACCTTGGCGCTCGGGATCGGTGCCACAACCGCCATGTTTTCGGTGGTGAACCCGATTCTTCTCGAGCCTCTGCCCTACCCCAACCCCGACCGGATCGTCGCCCTCTGGGAGCGGGAAAAGGACGGGAGCGAGGACAATACCGGTTACCTCACCTTCCTCGATATCCAGCGGATGGCCACGTCCTTCGACGGGATCGCGGTCACCAGCCAGTGGCAGCCGACCCTCCAGGGTCGCGGCGATCCGGAGCGCCTCAACGGCCAGCGGGTAACCCAGCGGTACTTCTCCATTCTCGGAGTGCACCCCGCCCTCGGCCATGACTTTACCGCCGAGGAGAACATCCGCGGCAGGCACCGGGTGACGATTCTCTCCCACGGCCTCTGGCAGCGCCGGTTCGGCGGCGACTCGGCCATCGTGGGGCGATCGGTCAGCTTCGACGGCATTCAGTACACCGTCGTGGGCGTGATGCCGAAGAGCTTCGAGAGCCTGCTGGCCCCCGGCGCGCAGCTCTGGGCGCCGCTGGGCTACGAGCCTTCGCTGCCCTTCGCCTGCCGAACCTGTCATCACCTGCGCGAGGTGGCGCGGCTCAACCCGGGGATCTCCCCTGAGCGGGCCAGGACCGAGCTGGACCTCCTCTTTTCGAGACTGGTTGCCGAGCACCCCACCGAATACTCCGGGGTAGGCATGTATGTCGTCCCATTGCGGAGCCAGGTCACCCGCGACGTGAGGCCGGCGCTCCTCGCCGTGCTGGGTGCCGTGGGATTTGTGCTGTTGATCGCCTGCGCGAACGTGTCCGGCCTCCTGCTCGGCCGAGCCCTGCAGCGCGAGGGGGAGTTCGCGATTCGCGGAGCGCTCGGAGCCGGGCGCGGAAGAGTGGTCCGTCAGCTCCTCACCGAGAGCATACTCCTCGGCCTGGTTGGCGGGGCGGCGGGGGCGCTGCTGGCGTGGGGCGGCATCCGCGGATTGGTTGCCCTCGGCCCGGCGAGTCTCCCCCGGCTTTCGGCGATCAGCATCGATGCGCGGGCGCTGGGGTTCACGGCCGCGCTCTCGATCGCCACCGGACTGCTCTTCGGCCTGGTCCCTGCCCTGGCCACCGCGCGGCCGGATCTCTTCACCGCGCTTCGCCCCGGCGGACGGCACTCCGGCCAGCGTTCGCGCCGGTTGGCACGCGCCGTCCTGGTCGTGGGCGAAGTCGGCCTGGCCCTTATGCTGCTGGTCGGCGCCGGCCTGCTGATGCGGAGCCTCGGGAAATTGCTCGCGGTGAACCCGGGCTTCGAACCGAAGGGCCTGCTCACGATGGAGGTTCAGACCACCGGGGCCCGCTACGGCGACAACGCCGCGACGTGGGCCTTCTTCGATCGTGCGATGGATGCGGTAAAAGCGGTTCCCGGCGTGGAGATCGCCGGGTGGACCAGTCAGTTGCCGCTGGGCGGCGATTTTGACCGATATGGAGTTCAGATCGAA
This sequence comes from Gemmatimonadota bacterium, assembly GCA_041482775.1. GTDB lineage: Bacteria > Gemmatimonadota > Gemmatimonadetes > Gemmatimonadales > GWC2-71-9 > JABFSM01. Next base: position 8,304 of record JBGPEJ010000063.1, read on the forward strand.
GGCAAGCTGCTCGCCAATCCGGAGGACGCGCCCTCCGCGGATCGCTACGCGGTTTCAGCGGATTACATCCGGGCGATGCGGATCCCTCTCCGGCGCGGGCGCGGCTTCACGGCCCAGGACGGCCCGAACGCTCCCCGGGTCGCGCTGATCAACGAGACCTTCGCCAGGCTGAGCTGGGCGGGAGAGGACCCGATCGGGGAACGGGTGCAAGCCGGTGGCCCCGAAACGCCCTGGCGCACCGTCGTGGGAATCGTTGGGGACGTGCACCACGTCGGCCTCGATGAGACCCAGGCGCCCCAGCTCTACATCCCGGAATCCCAATGGCTCGGGGCGGACGGCGCGATGGTGCTCGCCGCCCGGGTGCGCGGGGATCCGCTCGCTCTTATCCCGACCGTACGCGCCGCCCTCCAAGCGGTGGATCCGAGCCTTCCGATCCTCCGACCGGCGACGATGGAGCAGGTGGTCTCCGCGACGACCCAGCCGCGACGGTTCGCGTTCGTGCTGTTCCAGGCGTTCGCGCTGGTGGCCCTGCTGCTGGCGGCGGCGGGGATCTACGGAGTTCTCGCGGGGAGCGTGACGGAGCGGACCAAGGAACTCGGAATCCGCGCCGCGCTGGGCGCCTCCCGGAACGGGCTGGTGTCGCTGGTGGTCCGTCAGGGCCTCGGGCTCGCCGCGGCGGGAATGGCGGTCGGATCCGCCGGCGCGGTGGTGCTTTCGCGGTTCCTGCAGCGTCTGCTGTTTGGCATCGGCCCCAGAGATCCGATCACCTTCGCCGCGGTGGTGGCGGTCCTGCTGGGCGTGGCGCTGGTGGCCTGCTGGGCACCGGCGTGGCGCGCCACCCGGGTAAGCCCGCTCGAGGCGCTCCGGGGAGAATGACGAAACGGTTCAGCGGGGCCAGCTGCGCAGCAGGACCCCTGCCTTGGTCCCGCGCTTCACCTCGTACATGCAGGCATCGGCCAGCGCCATCGCTGCGTCGGCGGATTCGGGCGGGGCCGTGAAGGTGGTCCCTCCGATACTATACGTTACCGGCCAACCCCCGGCCGCCATGGCGGCCTCGAGCTGACCGGCCAGCTTCTCCAAGACCGCGTGCGCCTGCGCGGCGTCCGTCTCGCGCAGCAGAATCGCAAACTCATCGCCCCCCAGCCGCGCCACTGCGTCGATCCGCCGGGTGCCGGAGCGGAGGGTTCCAGCCACCGCGCGGAGCACCCGGTCCCCCACCTGGTGCCCCAGCCGGTCATTGATCCTCTTGAAATTGTCCGCGTCGATGTACGCCAGGCTCCAGGCGCCGCCGCGGCGGCGGGACCAGTCGATCGCCCGGTTGAGCGCGCCGAAAAACGCCCGGGCATTGAGCACTCCGGTGAGCGGGTCCTCGCGCGAAACGTTCCGGAGCATGCGGGTCTGCCGCGCAATCACCGAAACCAGGAGCGCGGTGAAGCCGCCGAGCAATCCCTGCGTCGCCGCGTTCCAGGCCAGCAGTCCTATCTGCGAATGGTCCGGCTGAGTTGCCGCGTGCGCCGCCGCCCACAGCGCGGTCGCGAGCACCGCGGTGAACCAGCCCGCCTTGCGCCCGACATACCAGGCCACCAGTGCGATTGGAGGGAGGTAGAAGGCTGCCATGTCGAAATTCACGCCCAGGCGGTAGTCGAACCAAGCCACGGCTGCGCACGCCAGCGCGCCCCCGACGACGAGCGCTCTCCGGGGTCCGCGTCGCAGGGTAGCGTTCAGGCGGACGAGCATGTGCGGTGGCGGCCGGGCGGTTCAGACGCCCAACAGGCGCCGGATATCGTTGGAGAATGCCAGCACCGTGAGCAGGACGATCAGCACCAGGCCGACCAGGGTAAGCCGCTCCCGGAGCTTGACCGACAGCGGTCGCCGGAGCACCGCCTCGCCGGCGAGGAAGAGGAACTGGCCTCCATCGAGCACCGGGATGGGAAGGAGGTTGACCACGGCAAGATTGACGGAGATGGTCGCCATGAAGGCCAGGAACGTCGCCATGCCGAGCTGGGCCGATTGGCCGGCCGCGACGCCGATGGCGATCGGGCCCCCCACCTCGCGGGTGGAGACCCGCCCGCTGAACATGCCGCGCACCACACGGACGATTTGGGTCGAAACCGTCATCGTTTGCCGCCCGCCGGTGGCCAGCGCCTGACCGAGGGAGAGCGGGACGTGTCGCTCGGGGAACGCGGGACCCAGCCGGAGCTTCCCGACCCGGCGCTCGCCGGCGCTGTCCGACACCAGGTCGACCAGGGTGTGCGCCGACAGCTCGGCTCGACCGCCGGCGCGTCCGACGCTCAACCGAAGTTCCCGGTCGGGCTGACCTTCGATCAGGTCCACGACCTCCCGCCATTCCGTCACCGGAGTGCCGTTCACGGCCAGGAGAGTATCCCCCACCCGGATGCCGGCACGGGCACCCGGTCCGCCGGCCACCACCTGACCGATAACCGGCGCGATGTGCGGCTCGAGGGCCTGGGCAGCCCGGAGCCGGGGCTCCAGCGCATCGCGATGCAGCCGGACCATCAGCGGCGGCTTGCCCTCGACTTGCACGAGGAAGCTGTCCGAGGAGGTTTCGATGAACGCCTCCTGAATCTCCTCCCAGGCATTCACCGGCCTGCCGGCCACCCCCACGATTCGGTCCCCGGGTGCGAGGCGGGCCAGTTCGCCGGCGCCGGCGGGAAGGCCGCGCACGACCACCCGCGCCACCGTAGTGACCGGGTAGACCGTGAGCCCGTTGGCGTAGTAGAGCCCCGAGAACACCAGCCAGGCGAAGAGGGTGTTCATGGTGACGCCGGCAAGGATGACGATCATCCGTACCCACACCGGTTTGGCTTCGAACACCCGCCCGGGCGGCACCTCGGCGCTCGCGGCGCCTCCCTCGAGCGCGGTCGAGGCGGGGTCTTCCTCCCGGCTGGCCATCTTCACATACCCGCCCAGCGGGAGCCAGGAGATCGCGTATTCGGTCTCGCCCCGGCGGGTCGTGAGCGCCTTGACGGGCTTTCCCATGCCGAGGGAGAAGCGGTGCACGTAGATGCCCGCCGCCTTGGCCGCGATGAAGTGTCCCAGCTCGTGCACGAACACCAGCACGCCGAGGACCACGATGAGGGCGAGCACATTGACGAGTACGCTGGTCATCCCACGAGCCTTTCCGCTTCCAGGCGGGCCCGGGCATCGGCATCCTGCACCACGCGGAGCGAGGCCGCCGGTGCGGGGAGGTGCCGATCGAGGGTCGCTTCGATCACTTCGGAAATCCGGCCGAACGGGATTCGTCCCGCCAGAAATGCCGCCACGGCCACCTCGTTCGCCGCATTGAACGCGGCCGGCGCCGTGCCGCCCGCGCGGCCCGCCGATACGCCGGCCCGGAACGCGCGGAAGACTTCACCACGGAGCGGCTCGAACGTCAGGCTTCCCGCCAGGAGCGGATCAAAGGGGCGAATCCCCTGGTCGGCAATCCGCTCCGGGTGGGTGAGGGCGTACAGGATCGGAAGCTCCATCGAGGGGAATCCGAACTGTCCCAGAACGCTGCCGTCGCTGAATTCAACCAGCGCGTGCACGATGCTCTGGGGGTGGACCACCACCTCCACGCGCTCGTAGGCCAAGCCGAACAGGTGGTGCGCTTCGATGACCTCCATCGCCTTGTTGGCGAGAGTGGCGCTGTCCACGCTGATCTTGTTCCCCATGCGCCAGGTTGGATGGTTGAGCGCCTCCTCGATACTCGCGGCCTCGAGCCGTTCCGCCGGCCAGTCACGGAACGGGCCTCCCGACGCGGTGAGGATAAGGCGCCGCAGGGCCGTGGTCTGCCCGGCAAGGCACTGCAGCACGGCGCTGTGCTCCGAATCCACCGGCACCAGCTCCCCGCCTCCCGCCACGGCGGCCGCGCACACCAGCTCGCCGGCCACCACCAGCGACTCCTTGTTGGCCAGCGCAACCCGCTTGCCCGCCTGCAGGGCCGCCAGCGTCGCTTCCAGCCCGGCGAAGCCCACCACCGCATTCACCACGATGGCGACGTCGGGATGAGTGGCCGCCTCCAGCAGGCAGCCCGGCCCGTCCCCCTCCGCGACGGCTGAAAAGGCCGGGTGCCATTCGGCAACCTGCTCCGCCAGCAGGGCCGCGTTGTGGCCGGCGGTCAGCGCGACCAGCCGGAATCGGTCCGGGTGGCGGCGAAGCACCTTGAGCGTGCTGGTGCCGATCGACCCGGTGGAGCCGAGGATCGCGACCCCCTGCATGGCCTAGATAACCCCGAATGCCCGATAGAGCAGCGCACAGATGGGCAGCACGAAGTACAGCGAATCGAGCCGGTCGAGCACCCCGCCGTGGCCCGGAATCAGGCTACTGGAATCCTTGACGCCCGCCTCCCGCTTGAGCAGCGACTCGGCCAGATCTCCGATCTGGGCGGTGACCGAGAGAATCAGTCCGAGGCCGAGGGCTTGGGCGATCGGGAGCGCGCGATGAACCGGCGTGAGGGCGAGGGGCACGTAGACCAGCGCGGTGAGTACGCCGCCCAGCACTCCGGCCACCGCCCCCGATCGGGTTTTCCCCGGGCTCACGACCGGCGAAAGCTTGGGACCGCCCATCAGAGTTCCGCCCCACATCGCGAAGCTGTCACACAGCCAGGTAATGGCCAGGGGATAGAACACCAGCCAGGTGGCGGCCCAGGAGCCCGATTCCCCGGTGCCGTACCGGATGAGGAGCAGCGTCGAAGGAAGCAGTCCGCAGTAGATCGGAGCCAGGAGCGTGACCGCGGCGGCCGCGAGGGGGCGGTCTCCGGGCCCCCGGCGCCAGAGCGTCCCGGTCAGGATGACGATCGGCGCCAGAACGGCCGCGAGCGGCCATTGGGAGAAGAGCCAGAGCGGCGCGTGGGCGAGCGAGCGGATCAGGCCGCCGAGGATCGGAACGGCGGGCAGGTTGATCCCGAGGGCAATGTCGGGCAGGCCCCCGGCGAGCATCCAGGTCGAGAGCGGCGCCACCATCGCCAGCGTGATGCCGAGCCCTCGGAGCGGGCGGACTCCGGTGCGCTCGGCCAGATCGAACACCTCCCGCACGCCCAACCCCGCCGCCGCCATCACCAGCAGCGCCAGGGCCAGGCCGCCGTACCAGACGATTCCCACGGCCACCGGAATGGCCACCGCGGCGAACAGCAGCCGCTTGCCCAGATTGGTCACGACGGCGCCTGCACCCGCCCGAATCGCCGGTCGCGCCGCTGGAATTCGAGAATCGCCTCGAGGAGTGTTCGACGGGTGAAGTCCGGCCAGAGCACCGGAGTGACGTGAAATTCGGCGTAGGCAAGCTGCCAGAGCAGAAAATTGGAGAGGCGATGCTCGCCAGAGGTGCGGATCAGCAGGTCCGGATCGGGCCACGCGGCGGTGTAGAGCCGCCGGGCCACCGCCGCCTCGTCGACCTCCGCGGGAGAGAGGCGCCCCGCGGCGACCTCTTCCGCAATGAGCCGGGCCGCGCGGGCCAACTCGGCCCGGGAGCCGTACGACAGGCAGATGTTCAATGCCAGCGCCGCGCCGCCGCGGGTGGCCGATTCGATGGTGTCCACCGCGGCCCGTGCGGCGGGAGTGAGCCGTTCGAGGTCGCCCAGCATCCGGACCGCGACCCCCTGCCCCGTCAGCTCGGCTCCCTCCTTCGCCACATACTCCTGGAGGAGGGTCATGAGCGCCTCGATCTCCTCCGGCGGACGCTGCCAGTTCTCCTGGCTGAAGGCGAACAGCGTCAGAACCTCCAC
>JBGPEJ010000064.1:0-13821 GCA_041482775.1 Gemmatimonadota bacterium
CCCACCAAACCTGCCCGGGATCATGTAGCCAAAAGGGCCGGTTGCTGGCCACGTTTTGCCGCGTGCCCTCACTCTCGAACAATAGTTGGAGCGCAGAATTGGCCATGTTACTCCGTGACGATGATCGCGCCGGTCATCTGGTGGTGGCCGATGCCGCAGTACTCGTTGCAGGCGATCAGATACTCGCCGGCGTGGAAGGTGGTCGTGTACTGACTTACATAGCCGGGGATCACCATCGACTGCCCATTGCTCCGCACGATTTCGAATCCGTGGATCACGTCCACCGAGGTGAGGTGGAAGGTGACCGGGGTGTCCGCCGGAAGGACCAGCTCCCCCGGCATCCAGACGAACATCAGCCCGATGACGGTAACGTGCACCGCGCCGGCCGCGTCCACTGAAACCCCCTGCCGCCGGAACTGAGGACTCTGAAACACCTTGCGGGGGTCGATGGTCTCGACGTGGGACGGGGGGCGAAACCCGTGACGGATCGAGGCGTTGGCCAGCGTCCCGAAGAAGAGCACCAGCATCACGCCGACGCCCCACATCCAGATCCGCTCATACAGATCGGTCTTCACTGGGTCACCGCCCCCCGGCCGAGATACAGATAGGTGTAGACCGCGAACCACCCGATCACGAAGAGCACGACGTACAGCCCCACGAACGCGAAGGTTCCGATCGGGTGCTTCGGCACACCTTCCGGCATCTCGGACATGCTGAACTCCTTCTCTGGGGGAGAGACGGCGCGGCTTTGCTCGGATCGATCAAGTCACGTCGGGTGGAGCCTGCGGCCGGGCTGAGCCCGCGGCGACGGTGCGCAGTGCGTTGACGATGACCGCAATGTCGATTGCCTCCTGGGCCAGCGCTCCCGCCGTCGGAGCCAGGAGCCCCGCCGCCGCGAAGGCCATTCCCACGGCGCTCAGCCCGAGCCCGACCACGATGCTCTGCCGGGCGATGCGCAGCGTACGCCGGCCGATGACGACGGCCTCCGGCACCCGGGAGAGGTCATCTACCAGGAGAACCACGTCCGCGGCCTCGGCGGCGATCCCGCCGCCGTGGGCCGCGAGGGCGACCCCCACCGCAGCGGTCGACAGCGCCGGCGCGTCGTTGGTACCGTCCCCCACCATGAGCACCCGGCGGGACTCCAAGCCGAGGCGCTGGACATGGGCGACTTTCCCCTCCGGCAGCAGGTCCGCCGCCACCTCATCGATTCCGACGGCACGGGCCACCTCGGCAACATTCTCGGCGTGGTCCCCGGAGAGGAGCGCCACATGCCGAAACCCGAGGCGCCGGAGCTCCGCGACCACTGCCGGGGCGTCGGGGCGGATGCGATCGGCGTAGGTCACGCTGCCGGCGGGGCTCCCGTCGATTGCGATGTAGGCCCGGAGCGCCGGCCCGCCGTTATGCAGTGCGCCCAACACGGAGGCGGCTTCGGGATGCCGCTCCCGCACCAGGGAGAACGCGCCGACGGTCACCGTCCGCCCCCCGACCACCCCCCAGACGCCCCGTCCCGCCGCCTCGGTGACGTTGTCCGCCTGGGGCAGATCGATGCCCCGCGCATGGGCGGCCGACACCAATGTCCGGGCCAGCAAGTGGCCCGAGCCCTGTTCGACCGCGCCGGCCAGGCGGAGCAGCTCACCCTCGGTGAAGGGCGGGATGGGATGCACCGCGGAAACTTCCGGCCGTCCCATCGTCAGTGTGCCGGTCTTGTCGAACACCGCGGTATCCACTGCGGCCAGCGCTTCCAGGGCGCCCCCGTGGCGCACGATGATCTGCCTTCGCGCCGCGCGATTGATGCCGCCGATGATCGCGACCGGGGTGGCCAGGATGAGTGGGCAGGGGGTCGCGACCACCAGCACGGCGAGGGCCCGGAGGGGGTCCCGCGAGGCCAGGTACGCGGCCGCCGCCACCAGCAACGCCAGCGGCGTGAACCAGACCGCATAGCGGTCCGCCACCCGCTGCAGCGGCGCCTTGCTGGCCTGTGCCGTCCGGACCAGCTCCACGATCTTCGCGTACAGGCTCGCCTCGGCCCGGGCGGTAACCCGCAGCACCAGCGGTCCATCGAGATTGAGGGTTCCCGAGCGCAGCTCGCTCCCCACCGCGGCCCGTTGTGGGAGCGGCTCGCCGGTCAGGCGCGCTACGTCCACCTGGGAGGAGCCCGATTCGACGACCCCGTCGCAGGGGACCATTTCCCCGGGCCGGACCAGGATGCGATCGGCTACTTCGATGGCCTCGGCGGGGAGGTCGATGGCCCGCTCGCCGTCGAGCCGGTGCGCCTGTCGAGGGGCCTGGGCCTCGAGTTCCCGAACCGCCGCGGACGCCCGCCGCTCGGCAAAGTGCTCGAGTGCCTCTCCCCCGGTCTGCATTAGGACGATGACGAGGCCGGGAAACGGCTGATCCAGCGCCATCGCGGTGCCGATGGCGAGCCCGGCCACCAGATCGGCGGCGAACTTTCCCCGCGCAACTCCTACCGCGGTCCGCAGCAGGAGCGGGACGCCGAGGAGCCAGAGGCCGACGGTCCAGACCAGATGGGCCCGGAAGGGCGAGCCCGGCACCGCATCCGCCACCAGGCCGGCGAGGATCGCCACCAACGCACCCGCCGGCCGGAGCAACTCCCGGCCGGGGACTTTCACGATGCTCGCGTTTGCTCGGAGTCGGAGGAATCGGCGGCGTGCCGCAGACAGAAGCCCACGCCCCGGACCGTCTCGATACGCTGTGCGTGGGTGAGACCGGCGAGCTTGCGCCGCAGGTTTCCCACGTGGACGTCGACCACGTTGCTCTCGGGATCGAAATGCATGTCCCACACCTTCTCGAGCAGCGCGGTCCGGCGCACCACCTCTTCCGAGTGGAGCAGGAAGTACTCGAGGAGTTGGAACTCCTTGGCCGTGAGATCCAGGCGCTGGTCGCGGACCGTGGCGAGGTGGCGGAGCCGGTCGAGGGTGATGTCGCCGAACCGGAGGATCTCCATGCGTTCGGCCCCGCCGCGCCGCGACAGTGCCCGCATCCGGGCGAGCAGCTCCTCGAAGCGGAACGGTTTGGCCAGGTAGTCGTCGGCACCGGCATCGAGCCCGCGCACCACGTCTTCCACCGCATCTCGCGACGTGAGCATCAGGATCGGGGCCTTCCGCCCCTCCCGTCGGAGCTCCATGGCCACCTGAAAACCGTTCTTCTTCGGCAACATCACATCGAGCAGGATCACGTCGTAGTCGTAGACGTGAGCCAGCATCGTGGCCTCCTCGCCATCCGGCGCCACGTCCACGACGTAGCCTTCCTCGACGAGGCCCTGTTCGATGAACCCGGCGACCTTTCGGTCGTCCTCTACGACGAGAACTTTCATAAGGAGTACGCTACTAGGTCCTTACTGAACCTCTCACGAAGAGGCTCTGAAGTTTCCTTCATGAATCGGATGCTCCGGCCGGGAGCCGGAGTTGGAGGATCGCCCCAGGTCCCGAGTGGGGCTCGACCACCAGGTCTCCGCCGAGCAACCGGGCCAGCCGGCGGGAGAGCGGCAGACCGAGGCCGTGGCCGAGCCGCTCCTCGCCCGCCGTGGTGTAATAGACGTCGAATATTCTCTCGGCGTCCTCCGGCGCGATGCCGGGACCTTGATCCACGACCCGGAAGATCACCGCCTCTCCGTCGGGGTCGACCCGGAGCGTCACGGTTCGGGTGGACGGGGTGTGCCGCACCGCGTTCCCCAGCAGGTTCACCAGGATCTGCTCCACTCGGTGGCGGTCGGTGCGACTGAGAATACTCTCCGGGGAGATCTGCGCCAGCAGTTGGACCCCCCGGTCGGCGGCCGCAGGAGTAACCCGCTGGATCGCTCCCCGCACCACGGCCCCGCAATCCACCAGCTGGAAGACCGGCTGGAGCCGGTCCTCGTCCAGCCGGCTCAGGTCGAGGAGGTCGCTGATCAAGGCCACCGCCTGTTCGGCCGAATCGAGGATTTCATAGGCCGCCCGGGGAACGTCTGCAGGGTCCTTCCTCCGCACCAGCAGCTCGGCCCATCCGTAGACCGCGGCCAGGGCGTTCCGCATTTCGTGATTCACCATGGCAAAGAAGCGCTCCCGGGAGCGCTGCAGATGCTGCACCTCCTCGAGCAACCGGCCTTGTTCGGTATGGAGGCGGGCGTTTTCCACGGCGGAGGCGATCGCCAGCGACAGAAGCCCCGCGATGTGGGCGTCCTCCTGGCTGAACTCCGGGGCTCCGATTTTCTCGGTCAGGTAGAGTTCCCCGATGACCCCGTGCCTCCCGGCGATCGGGACCCCCAGGAAGGAACGCATCGGCGGATGATTGGGGGGAAAACCCGCAGACACCGGGTGGGCCGCCAGGTCGGCCAGGCGAATGGCCTGGCCCTCCTTGATCGGCAGGCCGAGGATCCCGCGACCGAGCGGTGGCGGCCCGATCCGCTCGCGCTCCTCGCGCGTGAGCCCCGAGACGGTGAAACTCGACAGGCTCACCCGGTCGGGCCCGAGCAGGCCGACCGCCGCGTACCGAGCGCCGATGATGTCGGCGGCGAGATCGGTGGCGCGCTGCAGCACGGCGTCGTGGGCCGTCTCGGAAATCAGGCCGGGGAACTCCTGCACCAGCCGCTCGAGGCGTGCCTGGGAGGTGGGTTGTTCGTTCTTCATCGGCGGATTCTAGTGTGTTGCCTCGCCTCACGGCAGGTTCATCACGAATTCACCCTCCGACCGTTATCCCTTTATCCGAACATGGGCCGGGGTTTCGAACCGACGATGCGAATCAAGCGTATTCTCGCGGCCACCGACGGCTCCACCCAGGGCGAGCGTGGCGTCGCCTTGGCGCAGGCGCTCTCCCGGGAAGCCGGCGAACGGGTCGAGGTGCTCGCGGTCGAGACCGGAGGGCTCCCGCTTCCGGGCGTGGAGATTGTCCATCGGGCGGAGGCGTGGGGCGCCGACCTGGTGGTCGTCGGGCGGATCGAGCCGCCAAGTTCTCCCGCGGTGTCGGAGGGGTCGACGGCGGACGCCGTGGTGCGGCGACGAAAGGGGCCGTCCCTGCTGGTACCCCGGTCGGCGACCAAGAAGATTCTCCGGGTCCTGCTGGCGCTCGACGGCACCCAGCGAGGAATGGGAGTGCTTGGTGGCGCCACTCCGCTGGTGGCCCTTACCGGCGCGAAGGTGAGGGCAATTCTGGTCCTGCCCGGCTTGAGCGTCAGCGTACCCTACTCCGGCGACGGGAAGCACCCGGCCCGATTGCTCGCGGAGGAGGCGCTGGAGCGCGTTCCCGACCTCGGCGGGTCCCGGATTCTGGAGGTCCGCCACGGCGACCCGGTGCGGGAAATCGTGGCCGCTATGCGGGCGTTCGAGGCCGACCTCCTGGTCATCGGCGTTCGACGTGGAGGTCCGACCGGGGAGATGGGTTCCGGCCACGTCGGCAAGGACTTGCTCCATTCGGTTCCCGGCGCGATCCTGACAGTACCCATCTAGTCGGGAGCGATCGTGACCGAGCTCGAAACCGCCGGTCGGCTGGCGGTGGCGGGGTTGGCGGGTATGGCTGTGGGCGTCGAGCGGGAGTGGTCCGGGCACGCCACCGGACCCAAGGCCCGTTTCGCCGGCGTCCGGACATTTCTGCTGCTGGGCACCCTCGGCGGCCTCGCCGGCTGGCTGCTGGCTTCGGACGGGGCCCTCGTGGCCGCCGCGCTGCTCGCCGGTGCCGGCGGCCTGATCGTGGCGGCCTATCTCACCGCGGCCCGCCGCGTCCCCGAGGCCATCGACGGCACCACCGAGACCGCCGCGCTGCTCGTGCTGGCCATAGGCACCCTCGCCGGGCTGGGATCGCTTCGGGTGGCCAGCGGGGCCGCGGCCGTTACGGTCCTCGCCCTTGGCGAGAAGGAGATCATCCGCGAGTTCGTGCGCCGCATCGGCAAAGCGGAAATGCAGGCCGCGCTCCAGTTCGCGGTGCTCGCGCTGGTGGTACTCCCGCTCCTCCCGGAGGGCCCGTTTGGCCCCTTTGGAGGGATCCGGCCCCGCGCCCTTTGGACGGTGGTCCTGATCTTCTCCGGCCTCAATTTCGCCGGATACATCGCCCGGCGGGTTCTGGGCGACGCGGGTGGGTACCAGGCCATGGGGGCCTTGGGCGGGTTGGTGTCATCGACCGCCGTCACCCTGTCCTTCTCCCGGCAGAGCCGGCACGAGCCGGCCAACTCGAAACCGCTGGCGGTGGGCACGGTGGCCGCGTGCACCGTGCTGATCCCGCGGGTTCTCGGAATCACCCTCATCCTTAACGCCGCCCTGGTGCCCTTGGCCGCGCTTGCGCTGGCGCCGGTGTTCGCCGCCGGCGCGCTGCTCATCGTCATCGGTCGGCGGCACCTGGCCGGCGGAGCGCCCGAGGGTGTCCCGCCAGCCGCCGAGAGCCCGCTGCACCTCTGGTCTGCGATGAAAATGGCGGCGGCGTTTCAGGTAATCCTCTCGGTCCTCAGCCTTCTGGGTGAGAGCCCGGGCGAGCGGGGGGTATTCCTCTCCGCGGGGATCGCCGGCCTCACCGATATGGACGCGCTCACCCTCGGAATGAACAAGCTCGCCAAGGACCCGAGCCTCATGTCGATCGCCGCACGGGCAATGACTATCGGCGTGATCGTCAATACGCTGTTGAAGACCGGCTTGGCCACCGTGCTCGGCTCGGCGGCATACCGCCGGATGGCGGTGCCGGGCCTGCTCGCGCTCGCCGCTGCTGGAGGCGTCGGGTTCTGGCTGATTACCTGGCTGTCGCTCCGAATGTGATTCCCGCCGGATTCATTCCTCCTTCATAGCCCACCTCCCATCTTCGAGCCCCGGTCCAGCGCGAGAAGAATCCCCGGAGGAGGGCTCCATGTTCAATCTGATCCTTACCCCAGTCGATGGATCCCGTTTCGCGGAGGCCGCCCTGCCGATGGCGGCCTGGTTGGCGGCGCGGGCGCGCGGCCGGCTGGAGCTGGTGATGGCCCACCAGCCGGTCGCCGCGCTGGTGGGGATGGGGGAGCTGGCCCTGCCGCCGGAGGGGCTGGAGGAGGACCTGGCGGCGAAGGAGCGCGCCTACCTCGAAGAGATGTCCGCCGCGTTGGGGCAGGTCGGGGACGGCCCGGTGCGATTCATCGATGCGGACGGCCCGGCCGGGGAAGTGGTCTGTGAGACCGCCGCGCGCCTGGGGGCGGATCTGGTGGTCATGGCCACCCATGGCCGGGGGACCATCGGCCGGCTCTGGCTGGGAAGCGTGGCGGATTACGTGGTGCGGCATCTGGAAATCCCGATTCTCCTGGTCCACCCCGATCGCAACGGCTCGCCGCCGCGTCACCGGTCGATGCGCGGAATCCTGGTTGCCCTCGATCTCTCCGCCCGGTCGGAGGCGATCCTCGATCCGGCGGTGGCACTCGCCCAGATCACCCAGGCGCACATTACGCTCATCCACACCGTCGAGCCGTTCTACAGCGTCTCGGAGCCCGGAATCCTCTATCCAATTGCCTCGGACCAGGCTCTGGCCCAGCTCCGGACCGCCGAGGCCCAATGCAGCCTCGACGACACGGCGGACCGGCTGCGGGCCAAGGGGGTGAGCGTGTCGACGCGGGTGGTTCCGGGAGCCCACCCGGCATCCGGGATTCTCGATGCGCTGGCCGAGGCGCGCTACGATATGGTGGCGATGACCACCCACGGCGCCGGTGGGGCCCGGCGGCTGCTGCTGGGGAGCGTGGCGGACAAGGTCATACGGGGCGCCGCCAAGCCGGTGCTGGTGCTCCGGCCGGGACGCCCCGACTAGATCCGTCCTCCGGCGAGGGCGCGGTTCACGTCGGAAAGCGACACCACGCCGATCAGCCGTCCCTCCGCCTCGACGAAGAGGCGGTGGACTTCGGCGTATTCCATCGCCAACGCCGCCTCCCGAAGCTCCGTGTGCGGGCCGGTCGTGAGCGCGGGCGAGGTCATGATGTCCTTGACCGTGGTGGCGTCGAGGTCGGCGCCTTCGGCTTCGGCCTGGAGAATGTCGGACGAAGTGACCACCCCGACCATCCGGCGCTTTCCGTCCACCACCGGAGCGCCGGAGACATGCTGGCTCGCCAGGAGGGCCACCGCCTCGCGCAGGGGGGTCTCTCGCGACAGCAACAACAGGCGTCGAGTCATCACTTCCGCGACAGTCAGCATGACTCTCTCCGTTGAGCGATAGCCCGAAGGTACGGCTGGCACTATGAAGGCCGGTTGAATCGGACCTGAAGCAGCCGCGCGGCCCCGCGCGCCTCCAACTTCTCACGCCAGCTTCACGGTGCATTCAATGCGGGCTCGCTATCTTGGTCGCGCCCTCATGGGAGGGCGACCGCATCGAAGCCTCGGCGCGAGGCAAGGAGGGGGTTATGAAGCTGATGAAGGTGGATCCCACGCTCACGGCCATGAAACAGGATCTCGACCGGGTCTTCGACCGGTTCTTCGAGCCCAATTTCTGGCCGCTCAGCACGCCGCGGGCGATCGAGAATCTCTGGGAGCCCACGCTCGACTTCTCCGAGACGACCAAGGAGTTCATCGTCCGGCTGGAGGCCCCCGGGATGGCTCGCGACGACTTCGACGTGGACGTCGAAGGGAATCTCCTCACGCTGTCCGGCAAGCGTGAGCTCCACAAAGAGGAGAAGGGGGAGGACTACCTCTGGCAGGAGCGGCAGGAGGGCCGGTTCCTTCGCACCATCCGACTGCCCGTGGCGGTACAGGCGAACAAGATCGAAGCCGCCTATGCCGACGGGGTCCTGACGGTGAAGCTGCCGAAGGCTGAACCGTCCAGCAAGATGAAGGTCGCGATCAAGTAGCCTGGTGCGCCGGAAATCCCCCGGGGGGCCGGCGGGCTCCCCGGGGGATGTTTTTTCGCTCGCGCGACGGCTGGGTCCGTCCGCGCTGGAAGGATACTGGAGCCGGGGCGCCGCCGGCCTACCGTGGGGCGTGACTCCGTCCCAGCCGGTCCTTCGGGTGTATCTCCCTTCCGCCCTTCCCGACGGACTCGATCGCCTCCGCCGCCTCCTTCCCGGCCTGGTTTCCACGCCCCTCGGATTCGAGGTCCCCCTGGATGAACGGGGGCCGGAGGAAATCCTCGCGCTGCTCCTCCGCTGCGGCGTGACGGCGCGGGCCACGCGGATCATGGAGCGGCCGCGGTCCGGTTGACGGAGCGGAGCAGGCCGGCCTAGTTTCCGCCGCGCCCATCTCCCCCCATCGGAAGCGAACCATCGCGTGCTCTATTCCGTCGTGGTCCAGGACGTCTTCTCCCGGATCGCCGAGTTCTTCGGGACCAGCCGCGGCGCCGTCGTCGAAAAGCTCCTTGATCTTGGCCTGATCTGGCTGGGCGCCTGGCTGGCCTACTGGGTGGTGCGGCGGGTCGCCCGCCGGATCGTTGCCGCCGTGGATGACGGCGACGATTCCACCATGACCTCTGCGGAAAAGCGCGGGCATACGGTCGCCCAGCTAGTCCGAAGCGTCGGGCGGGTGGTCATCCTGGTCGTGGCGCTGCTGCTCACCCTCAAGTTGCTCATCGCGGACATCGGTCCCCTGCTGGCGGGGTTCGGCATCCTCGGCCTGGCGGTGTCGTTCGGGGCCCAGAGCCTGGTCAAGGACGTCATCGCCGGTTTCTTCATCCTGGTTGAGAACCAGTTCGCGGTGGGCGACGTGATCGAGGCCGCGGGCAAGAGCGGCACCGTCGAAGGGATGACGCTCCGGGTCGTGATGCTACGGGACGTTCGCGGCGTGGTGCACATCGTGCCCAACGGGCAGATCACCACGGTCAGCAACCTGACCCGGAGCTGGTCCCGCGCCATCGTCGAGGTGATGGTCGGATACCGAACCGACCTCGACCACGCCCTGGAGGTGTTCCGCGACGAGCTGGCCCGGTTCCGCCGGGAGCCCGCCTGGAAGAACCGTTTCGAGGGCGACTCGGACGTGCCGGGCGTCGAAGAGCTCGGCGACCATGGTGTGGTGATCCGGACCACCCTCCGCACCGTGGCTGGCGCCCAGTGGGAGGTGGCCCGTGAGTTCCGCCGGCGCATCAAGAACCGTCTCGACACCGAGGGCATCGAGATCCCCTTTCCCCAGCGAACGGTGCACGTCCGGCACAGCGGGACGCCTCCGCTCGGAGCCGCCGACGCTATCGCGGGGGACGAATGACCCTTCGTCTCCACAACACCCTGACCCGCCGGATCGAGGACTTCGTTCCGCTGGCGCCGCCCCGGGTGACCCTCTACTCCTGCGGGCCCACGGTGTGGAACTACGCCCACATCGGGAACTTCCGGACCTTCCTCTTCGTGGACCTGCTCCGCCGCTGGCTGGAGGCGGGGGGCTATGAGGTCTACCACATCATGAACCTTACCGATGTGGACGACCGCATCATCAAGGAAGCGGCCCGGCAGGGAACCACGATCGCCGACCTGGTGGCCCCCTTCATCGCCGCGTTCTATCAGGACCGTGACTACCTCCGGATCGTCGCCGCCCATGAGTATCCCCGCGCCACCGCCTTCATCGAGCCGATGATCCGGCTGGTGAGCGGTCTGCTGGCCAACGGGGCCGCCTACCGGGGTGACGACGGCTCGGTGTATTTCGCCATTGGCAAGTTCCCCGGATACGGCCGCCTGTCCCAGCTGGACCGGCGCGAGCTCAAGGCCGGCGCGAGCGGGCGGGTTTCCACCGACGAATACGACAAGGAAAACGCCCGGGACTTCGTTTTGTGGAAGGCCGCCAAGCCGGAGGATGAGAGCGCCGGCGCAGCCTGGGACGCTCCCTTTGGAAGGGGCCGTCCAGGCTGGCACCTCGAATGTTCGGCCATGGCGCTGGAGCTCATCGGGCACCGCTTCGGCGCCAAAGTCCTGGATATTCACGCCGGGGGGGTGGACCTAATCTTCCCCCATCACGAGGACGAGATCGCCCAGAGCTGCGCGTTCACCGGCGAGGCGGAGTTTGCCCGCGTGTGGCTCCACGGGGCCTTTCTGCAAGTGCGCGGGGAGAAGATGTCCAAGCGGTTCGGGAATGTCGTCACCGCCCGGGGGCTCCGGGAGGACGGGGTGGACCCCGCGGCCCTCCGCCTGCTGGTGTTCCAGACCCACTATCGCCAGCAGCTCGACCTCACGGACGAGGCGCTCGCGGCCGCCCGCGAGGGGAGCCGCCGGCTGGCCGAGCTCGACCGCCGTCTGCAACTCCCGGTCGGAGCGGCGGGACATGGGATCGCGGAGCTGGCACGGCGCACCGATGCGGAGTTCGCCGCGGCGCTCGATGACGACCTCAACAGCCCGCGGGCCCTCGCTGCGCTGTTCGATTTTGCCCGCGAGGCCAACCGGCTGATGGACGCCGGCGAGGCGCCCGACTCCACCACGCGGGCGCATTGGGCTCGGTGGAGCCGTTCGGTGCTCGATGTGCTGCCCGAGGCTCGCGCGGCGGATTCCGCGCTGACGGCGTGGGTCGCCGAGCGCCTCGCGGAGCGGGCCCAAGCCAAGAAACGCCGCGATTTCGCCGCGGCCGACGCCATTCGCCGCGAGCTCTCGGCGCGGGGTATCGTGGTCGAGGATACCCCGAGCGGCCCCAAGTGGAGACTCGGATGACCACTCGACTGACTCGGTTCGGATGGTGGACCGGCCACTTCAGGCTCAAGCCGGTACACCTCGGGATGTATGGTGGGGCCATTGCGGTCTTTCTCCTGGGGCTCGCGGTGCTGGTGCCTCCGGTGCGGGCCAGCGCCCTGGTCCAGCTGCTGGTGGTGGAGTCGACCGTCGGTGTCGCCTGGCTGGTCCTCCGGGCCGGCCACGAGCGCGCCGCGGCGGCGGTGGCCATCGGGGCGGGCTGGCTGATCGCGGCCGCCGGAACCCTCGCCACCGGGGGAGTAACCGGGGCCAGCTACGCCACATTCGCCGTGAACCTGGTGCTGGCGGGGCTCCTCATGGGTCCGGGCGGGGCGGTGACGGTCGCGGTGCTATCGCTTGGACTGGGGCTGGTTGCGTCGGCGGGGAATCCCGCCATCCCCGGCCTGGTGCATGGGGTCGCCCCCCCCAGTCCGACGATGGTACGGGTGGTCTTCGGCTATCTCTTCATCATCCTTGCGATGGCGGTGGCGCAGCGGGAAATGCGCGTGGCGCTTCGGGCCAACGCCGAGGCGCTATCCCTGGTGCAGGCCACCCTCGAATCGACCGCCGACGGCATCCTGGTGGTGGATGCCTAGGGCCGCGTGGTCGGCCACAACCAGAAATTCCTCGATCTATGGCGGATTCCACCCGAGCTCGCCCGGGCCCGGGATGACGAGCGGCTGATCGCCTATGTGCTCGATCAGCTCCGCGACCCCAGGAGTTTCACCGAAAAGATCCGGCAACTCTACGCCCAGCACCACGGCGTCAGCTTCGACGTGCTCGAGTTCCTGGACGGGCGCCTCTACGAGCGCTACTCCCAGCCCCAGATGCGGGATGGCGAGCCGGTGGGTCGGGTGTGGAGCTTCCGCGATGTAACCGACCGGCGGCGGGCCGAAGTTACCCGGCGCCGGCTCGAGGAGGAGCTGTTCCAGGCCCAGAAGATGGAGGCCCTCGGACGGCTGGCGGGAGGGATCGCGCACGACTTCAACATCATTCTCACCGCCATCGTGAGCTACACCGAAATCGCCCGACTCGACGCGGGCGACCAGCCCGCGATCCTCGAGAGCCTGGACGAGGTGCTGCGGGCCGGCAAACGCGCCCGCGACCTGGTGAACCAGATTCTGATCTTCAGCCGGACCCGCGCCCAGGAGCGGGTTCCACTACGGCTCCGGCCGGTTGTTGCCGAGGCGCTCCAGCTGCTGGGATCCTCCTTGCCCAGAGGCCTGCAGTGGTCGTTCGAGCCGGTGGGAGAGGACCTCGTCGTCCTCGCCGACCCGACCCAGGTCCATCAGGTGGTGATGAACCTGGGCATCAACGCCGGCCAGGCGATGGGCAGAGGCGAGGGCCGATTGACCGTCCGACTCGAGCCCGGTACGGTGGCTGCCGGTGCCGCCGCACCCGCCGCCGGCTTGGCCCCGGGGGACTATATGGTGCTCACCGTTCAGGATGACGGGCCGGGCATGGACGCCCCGACCGTCGCCCGCATCTACGAACCGTTTTTCAGCACCAAGGCCCCGGGCAAGGGAACCGGCCTCGGCCTGGCGATGGTCCACACCATCGTCCGGAACCATCACGGCGGTATCGAGGTGGAGAGCGTACCCGGGGGGGGCACCACCTTCCGGGTCTACTTCCCGGTGGAGCCGGAGGAGGCGTTTCAGGAGGGGGCCGGACGCAAGGCGGTACGATCCGACGCCACTGGAGGCCGACGGGTGCTCCTGGTGGATGACGAGCCGCGAATCGCCGGGGCTGCCCGCGTGCTGCTCGAGCGGGTCGGATATCGGGTGGAAATCGAAACCGACGCCGCGGCGGCGCTGGCGCGGTTCACCGAGGAACCCGGGGCATTCGACGTCCTGATCACCGATCTCCACATGCCCGGGATGAGCGGGTTCGAGCTGGTGGAGCGGGTCCACGTCCTCTGTCCCGGCCTCCCGATCATCGTGGCCACCGGCTCGCCCAGGGGTCTGTCGGGGGAGCGCTCGATCGCACCAGGAGTCACCGCGGTGGTGGAGAAGCCCTACACTATCGCCGCGCTCGCTTCGGCCCTCGAAGCGGCGCTCCGAACCGTCCAGCCCTGATCCTCCTGGATTCCGCCTGGGTTCGGGATATCTTCGGACCAGAATTCTCGGGTTCTTTCCGGCTCCGGGAGCGTCCCAGCGAGCCCGGAAACCGGTGCGAACCGGTGGGGGTGGCGGGTCCCGTTCGGCCGGATTCGGGGTCCGGTTGACTGGGGGGGCGCAGTCGGGTAAAATAAGGGTCTGTCACAA
>JBGPEJ010000065.1:0-13565 GCA_041482775.1 Gemmatimonadota bacterium
AAGAACCGGAGCGGTTCGGGCGTGAACGCCTCGCGCGGCACCCCGGTGGCGCGGAGCGCCGCTTCGATTCCGGCCTCGTCACCCTCAACCTCCACCAGCACATCCATCCGCGGGTACCACTCCAGCCGCACGTCGGTTTCTCCCAGTCGGTAGTACTCCACGTAGCGCTCGATCCGCTGAATGACGCCGTACCCGAGCGCTTCCAGCAGCTCCTCGGGCCGGGCCCGGTCGCTGTCGATCGCGTACTCCAGCTCGCGGCGCGCCTTGTAGCCTTCGGCGGTAACCGCGGTGGTGCCTTTCCAGCCGAGGACCGTCTTTTCCGGACCGTCGGGGCTCCGAAACCTCCGCAGGCGGAGCACCTCGTCCACTGCGAGCAGCCGGCCGTCGCGGTCGTACCGCTGATCGATCAACATGCCGGTGAAGCCCGGCCGCGCCCCGGCGGCAAGCAGCCGGGTCCGCACCGCTCCGGCGTCGGCCACCACCGCCTTGAGCTCGCGCTCTAGGATAGGATGGCCTCCCGCGCGAGCCCGAGGTCGCTGAAATCGGCGCAGACCACATCCGCGCCCGCGGCTTCGAGCTGGACCACGGTATACCCGCCGGTGGCCACTCCGACGGTCCGGGCCCCGATGCCGCGGGCGCAGGCGACGTCCGCCGGCGTATCGCCGATGATGACCACCTCCCGGCCGCTGGGCACCCGCCCGAAGTGCGGCTCCGCGCGCTGCGCCGCGATCGGCGGCAGCTGGCCCCGGTGCGCGTGGTCCGAGCCGAAGGCACCGACCAGGAATCGTCCCGGATCGAGCCCCGCGGCGCGAAGCTTGAGCGTGGCGCCCGGCTCTACGTTCCCGGTGAGCAGCCCGAGCAGCACCGTGGCGTCGGCGTCGAGCGCGTCGAGCAGCGCCGGCACCCCCGGCATCACTCGGGAGCGATGGCCGTGCACCGCGAGGTCGCGCTCCAGGTGGGTCACGTACCGCGCCAGCACCGCCGCCACCCGGGTCGGCTCGGAGGGGCTGGGGTCCCCCGCGGCCTGGAGCAGCTCCACCACGATCTGCGGATCGGTTTTCCCGTCGAAGCGAATTCCCTCCAGCGCGCGCCGGTCACCCACGTGCCCGCCGAGCGCGCTCAGGATGGCCCGCCGGCCTGCGCCGGCGCTCAGGATGAGGGTGCCGTCGATGTCGAAGAGGACGAGCTTCCGCTTCACGCCGTCGGGGAGGAGGCTTCGGGCTGCGCCGCGCACCGGCGGCAGAGGTCGATGCCACGAAGGGTACAAATCACACAGATGAAGGTGCCGCAACGCACGCAGGGGTAGCCTTCCGATGCCCGCTCCTGCCGGCCGCAGGCGCGGCACTCCATCGCGTCGGTGGCGGGCGGTCTCGGGGGCATCGGCATCGGATTTCCCTAATCGGTAATGCCGTACAGCTTGATCTTGTTGATCAGGGTGGCGCGGGAGATTCCCAGCTCTTTCGCAGCGCGGGTGCGGTTCCCCCCGTGGTAGCGCAGGGTCCGCTCGATGTGCTGGTGCTCCAGCACGTCGAGGCTCATGGGAGTATGGCGCCGGTCGCCGATCCCCGGGCGGGCTCGGAACTCGCCGGGGAGATGCTCGACCCCGATGACGATCTGCCCCTTTGCGATGATCATTCCCCGCGCCAGCACGCCCTCCATCTCCCCCACATTGCCCGGCCAGGGATAGTCCAGCAGGCGGCCCAGCGCCTCGGGGGAGATCGCCGGCGGACCGTCGGGATAGACCACCTTGCATTCGCCGTGGATCGCCGTCAGCAGCGCGGTACGGTCCTCCACGGTGCGCTCCCGAAGCGGGGGAATCGCGAACGGCATCACGCTCAGGCGATAAAACAGATCCTGACGGAACCGCTCGGCCTCCACCTCCGCGGCCAGATCGCGGCGCGTGGTGACCATCAGCCGGGTGTCCACGGACAGGTCCTGAGTTCCTCCCAGCCGCCGGAAGGTCTTGGTTTCCAGAACGCGGAGAAGCTTGGGTTGCAGCTCGGCGGGAAGGTCGGCGATTTCCCGAAGCAGCAGGGTGCCGCCGTCGGCCAGCTCGAGCAGGCCGCGTTGCCGCTCCGTGGCCTCGACGAAGGCGCCCTTCTCATGTCCGAAGATCAGGCTTTCGAGGTAGGACGGGTTGAGACTGGCGAGGCGCACCTGCAGGAACGGCCGGCCCACCCGCGCGCTCTGATCGTGAATCAGCCGGCCCGCCCAGGCCTTGCCCACACCGGTCTCTCCGGTGAGGAGAAGGGTGGTGCGCTCGCTCTGGGCCAGGAGACCGATCTGGTGGGCCAGCTGGCGCATGGCGGGAGACGCGCCCAGGGAGTCGGCGCCGAAGCGGGGCGAGCCCGCGCGATGCAGAAAATCCGCAACGCGGCGGCGGCGGCCCTCCGCCGCGGCGTTGCGGGCCACCACGACCAGCAGCTCGGGGTCGGCCGCGGTCTCGACAATCCGGCTCGCGCCGGCGCCCAGCAACCGGGCCGCGACTGCGGGGGCAATCTGCTCCCCGAACACCACCACCATCGCCTCCAGCCCGGCAAGCCGCCGCACCAGGTCGGGCACTCCGTCGGCAAGGTGCACCGCGAGACATACCGCATCGGGGCGGGCCCGGTCCAGCGTCGCCAGTCCGGCCTCCCCGCCGAGCTCCCGCAGCACCTCGCAACTCGCCTGTTCGAACCGGGCCCCGATGGTGCGCAACAGGCCGGGGTCGTCGTGAATCAGGAGAACGGAGTCGGTCATGGTCTGTCAAGAATGTAGGCAGTTGGCCGAACGCGCAATACGAGAGGTCCGGGGGCTCAATCGGCCGGAGTCATGACCGTGATGGCCTGGGGAACAACGACCGCGGTAAAGGGGGTTCTCCCCACCGGGTCACCGTCGAATTGGACGGGGAGCGGCTCGGCAGTTTCCAGGGTGAAGCGCTCCCCCCGGGCATGCTGGACGAAGGGCGACTCGCGGATCTCCGCCCGCCTGCCTTCCAGAATGACCCGGAGCAGTCGCCGGATGCCCTGCCAGGGTGAGTCGACCGCGATCGCGATCAGGTCCAGGACGCCATCCTCCGGACTGATCTCAGGGCGTACGCGGACCAGCGGGGGAATCATCTCGCCGCAATTCATGATCAGGACCAGGGCGGCCTCGAATTCGAGCCGGGTGCCGTCGACCGTGACGATGCACGCGGTACTCCGGACCTGGGGGAGGACCCGAAGGGTGGTGGCCATGTAGGCGCCGATGCCCCAGCGCCGTTTATTGGCCGTGGCGGTCTCCCCCATCACCCGGGCGTCCACTCCGGCTCCGCAGGCCACCCCGAAGTAGTGGGCGCCATCGGGGAGCTCGACCCGCCCCAGGTCGATCCTGCGCCGCCGCCCCCGCAGCAGCGCGCGAATCGCCCGCGCCGGATCCGACGGAATCCTCAGATTTCCCGCCAGGAGGTTGCCGGTGCCGCCGGGGAGGAGGACGAGAGCGACCTCAGTGCCGACCAGCGCCGCCGCGGCCTGCATCGTGGTCCCGTCGCCCCCGAACACCACCACTGCGTCCATCCCCGCCGACACCCCCTCGCGCGCGAGGGTACGGGCGTCACCCGGCTTTTCGGTGGCGGCGATCTCGGTGCTCCAACCCGCCCGGTCCAGGATATCCGCGATACGGTACGGGGTGGCGGCATCGGTGCGCGCGGCCACCGGATTGGTGATCAGGAGGATGCGCCCCATTCAGTAGTCGTGATCCCATCGGAGCTCCGCTCCGAACTGGTAGCGCTTGGTGGTCGCGAAGGCGTCGGCCACCCGCGCGAAACAGGATTGGACCGGCTCGGCGGAGATGAGAAAGCGGAGCGGCCGGTTGAACCGGTATTCGAGGCTCGCGCCGAGGTTCCTTGCGCTGAATCCGGATTGCCCCGAGTTGAGGCAGAGGCCGGCGTTGGCGGTCACGAACAGCTTGCTGGTGAGGGCCCGCCCGACGGCGAACTGGGTCGGAGTGGAGGTGGCCCGGCCGACCAGGCCGCTGGTGGCCAGACCGGGCCGGATTTCCACGATGTCGAACGCTCCGCTCTCGGAAATCAGGGCGCGCTGGAGCTCACTCGAGAGTGCGTTCGCGGCGAGCGCCACCGCCGCCTGCACCCTCTGGTCGGTGTTGCCGAACTGGGCGGCCGCGGGGTCGGTGGTGCCCAGCATAAGGAGCGAGATCAGCTGCGGCTCCGACATCGGCGGCCGGTCGGGGGGCGTGGTCAGCTCGAGTTTGGGCACCGCCAGCGTGCCGGTAATCCGGACGATCACTGGAATGTCGCTGCCGCTTCCCTGCGGCATCTTGACCAGGTGCCGCGCCTGCACGTCCAGCTCGGCGTTGAGATTGCCGAAATAGCGCACCGTACCGCGCTCCACCGTAAACGGCCGGTTGATTACCCCCCCCACCTTGAGGGTGTAGGTGCCGCGGGGGGTATCGAGAACGCCATCCATCCGGTAGACCCGGCGCGTCTTGTTCACCCGCACCCGTCCCTCCAGCTGGAAGTTGGCCTCGTTCGAGCGGAGCCAGACGGCCTCGCCGATGTTGAACTCGAGATCGCGAATGGTGAGCGAGTCGAGGAACCGGCTCTGGAAGTTGGCCCGGAGATCCTGTCGCCGGAGCGCCAGAGTGTCCACCAAGTCGGCGTTCAGCGGATCCTCGAGGTTTACGATGTCCTTGGTCACCAGGTCGGCGAAATAGATCACGCTGTTGGTCAGACTGGCACGGCCGGTCATCAGCGGGTGCATCAGCGGCCCGGTTAGCCGGATGTCCCCGGTGGCGCGGAGCTTGAGGTAGTCCTCCACGTTGATCAGCTCGAAGTCCCGCGCGGCAAGGTGGAATCCCAGCACCGGCGAGGTCAGGCGCTCGAGGCGAAGCCCCCCCGAGACCGTCAATTCGCCGGTGCGCCCGCCGATGGTCACCCCATCGGCCACCATGGAGTCGCTGTTGAACCGGAAGCCACCGGTGATCGGGCCATAGCGCACTCCCAGGGCGGGGACGTCGGCCCCGCCGTCGCGGATCCGGGCATGGCCCGCGAGACGGGGGGCGTCCCAGCTCCCTTCGACCCGCGCGTCGAGATCGAACAGCCCGGTCACCTTGCGAAGATTCGGGGTGAACGCCTCGGCCAGCGCGAGATCGATGCTGTCTCCCGTGGCCACGATGGAGAGTGCGCCGGGAAGCTCGCGCCGGGTGGCTCCCTGAAGCGCCAGGTCCAGTGGCAGGCTCGCGTCCACCTGCAAAAACGGTTTCCCGGTCCGCCAGAAGGTCAGATTGGAGCGGAGCAGCCTTTCCCGATAGTCGAACGCGGTGCGGATGAGCGGCGCCTGAAAGTCCCCGAAGACCGGACCGGTGAGGGCCCCGGTTCCCCGAAGGGTCGGGGCGCGCGCCGACCCGCCCAGCCGCGCATCCAGCGTCACTGAGCCGCGAATGCCGGCGGTGTCACGCTGCGCGAGAGCGTAGAGGTCCACCAGATAGACGCCCAGGGCCGTGAGCGTTAGGTCGCTGTCGGCCCGGCCGGGAGTTGTGCCGGCCAGCTCCACGGTCCCGGAGCCGTCGGTGGTGGCCAGCCGGGCGGTGTCGAGTGAGATCGTCGAATCGCGCAGCCGCGCGTCGAACGGCGCCGCCAGCCGCCAGCTCCTCCCCCCCAGGTCGAGATTGAGGCTGTCGGCATGCACCAGACGACCCTTCGGGCGGCGGACCAGGCGCCCTCCCGCACCGACGTGGGCAACACCCCTGCCCGCACCGGAAGCGAGCCACTGCAGCGAATCCGGCCGACCCCGCGCCCGGGCCGAGAGCATCGTGAACATCAGGTCGCGCACGCCGAGTGAATCCGCCGAAACCCCCGCGTCGAGGACCGGTCCGGGGGTGGCCCAGGCCAGATCACCCCGCAAGTGCACCGCGCGATAGCCGAGCCAGTCGAACGGTTCCACCTCGACGTTCCCCTTGAGCATGAGCGCCCGAACCGCGCCGTCGAGTACCAGATCGCCTCGGGCACGCCCGCTCATTTCCCGATCTCCGAGGGTCGTATCGCGGGTGAACCCGGTCAGGCCGAGCGCCAGCGAATCGAACGCGGCAAGGTCCTTCGCCTCGACGTGAAATGCCATGCGGCCGGTCTTGGGCGGAGCCCACCCGAGCGTCCCTCCGCCGTCGACCCGGCCGGCATCCCAGAATCCCTGCAGTGTGTCCAGGGTAACCAGGCTGTCCGCGGCGTGAATTGTCGCTGCCGCCGAGTCGAGCCGGAACTCCCGAATCCGGCTCGGGCCCAGTCGCAGCCTCGCGTGCCCGGTGGGAGCGGTGGCTGAGTCCACCACACCGCTGGCCTCAAGCGTGCCCTTGAGCTGGGTGTGCGGTCCACCGCCGGTGAGCTCGGCCAGATCCAGCCGCGTAAAGCCGAGAACCAGCGAATCCGCTCCCCACCGGGGCGGCGCCAGCGTGGCCCACCCGTGCGCCGCGATGCCCCCGAGACCACCGGCGAGTTCCGCGTCAACCGACAACCGGTCCAGCGTCCCGCCGAGCTTGAGCCGTCCCCCCAGAGCGCCCTCGGCGGTCAGCGTAGGGAAGGTTCGGCGGATGCCGTCGAAGCGCAATGAATCGAGAACGACGTCGCTCTCCAGGCCCAGGACGGCACCGCGGGTGTCGAGGCGAACCCTGCCCTGCAGTCGGCTCGGGGGCCGTTCACCATCCCGGTGCTCGGCGCTTCCGTCGAACACCACGTTCTTCCACGGCCCCGTAAGCGTGCCCGCGAGTCGAAGGCCCCCCTCCAGGATCACCGCGGGCGCCACCAGGCGCACGGTGCGCAGGTCGATGTTCGATTCGGAGAGCCGCACCCCGTCGAAGGACATCCCGTCCGTGCCGCCCAGCTTCACACGGCCGTCCAGCGCCAGGCGGCTCTCCGCTCCGCCCGGAACGCTGGCATCCTGAAACTGCCAGTCCAGCGAGACGGTCATGCCGTCGAAGAACCCGTCGGCGCCGAGACGACCGGTCAGGCGGCCGTGGAAGGGCAGCGAGTCGAGGTAGGGCCGGACCACATCGAGATCGAGATTCGTCAGGGCGAGTGCCAGGCCGCGGAATCCGAGGCCCCGGTACACGTCGGTGATGGCCACGAGCCGCCCGGCCACCCGGCTGGAACTGTCGCCCACTGAAAGATCACGGATGTCGAACTCGATCCGCGCACCGCTCGTCGACTGGGCCCGGATCCGCGCCGCTCCGGTGAAATCGGGAAACTGGGGCGACACCCAGCGAAGGTCCCCGAGCGCGAGTCTGGGTGCCTGCAAGCTGAAATGGTAGAGGATCGTATCGCGCGGCCATTCCAGGCGGCCCGACCCCCGGATGGAGGTCCCCGGCAGCTCGGCATGGTCGACATCGAACATCAGGCTGTCGTCCTTGGTGCGCACCAGGCCGCGGAGGTCGCGGATCTCGGTGGCCGGATCGCTCAACCGCGCGGCCAGGCGCTCGATCTGCACCATCACCGGCTGATGATCCGGGGTAGAGAGCCGGAACACCGGCATGGCAGTCTCCAGCCCCCCGATGGTGCGGACCATCTCCAGCCCTTCGGGGCCTTCTTCGATCCGTCGTCCCGAGCGGGCGCGCTCAAAGGCGAGCGCCGAGTCGACCTGTCGCGCGGAATGGAGCCGGCCATCGGGATGCCAGGGGAGCCGGATGGTGATCCGGCCCCCGGTGACGCGAACCCCGTGAAGCTCGATCAGCGGAGCCGGCTTGGGCCCGCCGGGACCATGGCCTTCATTGAGCCGGAACACCTCTTCGTAGTTGAGCCGGCCGCTGCGGTGCTTGATCACCTGGAGCACTGGGCGTTCCAGCTCCGCGGATGAGAAGATGAAGCGTCCCGCCAGCAGATCGGACAGGTGGTAGCTCACCCGGAGTCGAGCCACCTCGGCCACCAACACGCCGCTGGTATCGCGAATCACGACGCTGTCGAGGGCGAGGCCGTCTATCCACGGCCCCTCCACCCCGCCGATGTGAACCGAGCCACGCACCAGCCGCGGCGCCTGGTCGGTCAGGAGGCGGGCCAGCAGCGCCCGCCCGGCGGGCGTACCGAGCAGGGCCGAGACTACTCCAAGTGCGACGGCCAGCACGCCGAAGATCAGCACGAACACCGCTCGCGCGAGCTGTCTCGGCATCAGAACGCCTGCCCCACCCCGAACTGCAGCACCCAGCCGCGGCCGGTTCTGCGGGTCCGCCGGTAGTCCTCGCCCAGGAGGAGAAGATCACCCGAGGACTGGATCGCGTAGAGTCGGCCGGATGGCAGGTTGTACGGATTGTAGGCTACGTCCATCCGCGCCGGACCGAGCGGGGTAACGAATCTGAGGCCCACCCCCGGGGTGAACCGGAGCGCCGGGCCGGAGCCGGGCCCGCCACCCCGTTCCCAAACTGTTCCGGCGTCCACAAACCCGGCCAGCCGGAAGCGGCCGGGAAACACCGGCGAGGGAACCCGCAGCTCGGCGTTTCCCACGACCAGCGTGTTTCCTCCGGTTGGGACGACCCGTACCGAGTCCTCATTCACCGAACCGTCGACGGCGACCGCCGACTGTCGCACCACGTAGACCAGGGGCCCCAGCTCGTTGCGGTTGAATCCCCGGACGTCGTTCGGCCCGCCGGCGTAGAACCGCTGCTCCGGCGGAATGAAGTTCGCGGCGCCGCCCCCGAGCACCAGCCGCGGCGCGAACACCATCCCGCTGCGAACGTGAAGGCCCAGCACCACGTTGCCCATCGGCTGGTAGAGGCTCGCGTCGCCGGCAAACCGGGTGAACTGGGCGAACCGCGACGAGCCGATCAGGTTGGAGCTGTAGGTGGCCTCGGCCGAAAGGGCCGAGCCGCGGACCGGATCCAGGGGGTTGTTGACCCGGGTGCGCTGCACCCCCAGCGTCAGTGTCGCAATCAGCCGCCGGTCGCGCAGCTGCTGAATGTCGGTCTCGGTGCAGGCGTTGAAGAAGGCGCAGAACGAAACCGGATTCGCCTCGGTGCGGCCGTAGGACAACCGGTACACCACCGAGATCGGAATCCGCTTCTCGGTCTCGCGCGAGAGGGCGATGCTACCGCCGACGTCCTCGCGAAGGTATACCGCGAATTCGCTCCGGCGCTCGGCGAAGAGGGAAAAGGTGATGATGTTGGACGGCGAGATGAACGCCGGCCGGCGAAACGATCCGGTGATGTTGTAGTTGGCACGGGTGGAGCCGACCGAGTCGTCCTTGAGGGCCGAACAGAGCCAGCTCTTCTCGAGCCCGACCCCAAACGGCCGCCCTACCCCCAGTTTCGATACCTGCGCCGAGGCATCGAAAATCTGTCCCCGCCCCAGCGCGTTCCGGGCGGTCCAGCCGATCCCGGTGCGGAAACAGTCGTTGGTGCCGTACCCCAGCGCCGCCTGGGCGCGGTGCAGCGAACCCTCGGTCAGCTGAATTGTGAGCGGCACGACCCCCGATCCGGCCACGTAGTGCGCCGTGTCCAGCTGCACCGAGGCGTACCGGAAGAGCTCGGAGCGATACAAGTTCCGCTGGCTCTCGGCGAGCGCCTGCGCACTGAAGCTGCGGCCGGGGGCGGTCACCAGGAGATTGCGCACGAAGGCCGAGTCGATTTGCCGGGTCCCGTTGACCTGGATCGGACCGATGACCGCGGGCACCCCCGGCTCGACCAGCAGGGATACGTCCGCGGTGTGATGCTCGCGATCCACCTCCCGGCGCTCCAGCAGCACCACCGCCTCGGGATAGCCGCCGTCCTGGAGGCGGCTCTGGATCGTGTCCGCCGTCGCGAGGAGCAGGGTGCGATCGAACGGCTGCTCCAGTCGGAGGGGGAGGTTCGCCGTCAGCTCCCGGCGCTTGGGAATCGAATCAAGACCCTTGATCTCCAGCGTGCGGACCCGGACCGGTTGCCCTTCGCGAATGTGAAAGGTGATGTAGACGTCACGCTCGGTCCGGATGACCGCGGTGTCCACCCGGGCGTCGAGATACCCGCGGATGGCGTAGAACAGCGGGAGCCGCAGCACGTCGGCCCGGAACTCCCGCTGGTTCAGCCGTCGCTTGGCGCCGAGCCCCAGCAGTTTGATGACCGGTAGCGTAGCGAAGTCGCTCGACTTGGTGGTGGCGATTGCCGCGCGGAGCAGTTCCGAGTCGAACGCGTGATTGCCGGTGAACGCAAGCTGGCGCACCACCAGCCCCTCCTCCACCGCCTGGGCGTGCGCCGCGACCGGCAGGGTCAGTCCGAGCGCCAGCGCCGAGCCCCGGCCCGCATTTCGGAACCACGCGCCGACGGCGCCGAGGCGAGCTCTCACGAATGACCGCACAGGGCAAATCTAGTCTCATTCCCCGCCCTCTCCCTCGGGGCGGGGTCCGGGCCAGGACCGGCGCGAGCATCTGGGTCAGCGCCTCTCCGGATACGTCGCGCTGACCAACGGGCGGGTGCGGAGCTTCTCGATTCAGACGAACGTCGACGCCGTCGGAGGCACGGCGATAGAGGCGAGAATCGATCGTCTGGCGGCGGAGATCGGGCGAAGCAAGGAGCCGGAGGCGGGTCCCTCAGCCGTGCTGCTGGGCCGCGAAAATCTTGAGTTCCGAGCTGTGGCCGGGATTCACTTTCCGCTTGGGGTCGATGTAGTGCACCGCATTGTTCACCGCCGTGCACGCCTCCGCCACCCCGGTCGCGATCAGCTTGAGTTTTCCCTCGTAGGCGGCGATGTCGCCGGCGGCGTAGATGCCCGGCACATTGGTCCGCATGACCCGGTCCACCCGGATGTCCGCCTTCTCGGTATCCAGCCCCCACTCCTTGATCGCGCCGAGATCGGAGTGGAATCCCAGCTGCGGAAGGATCGCGTCGAACGGAAGAGTTTCCTCCTCGTTGGTCTTGTTGTTGAGCAGGGTTACCCGCTCCACCCGCGCTCCGCCGTGAATGGCCTTCACCTCCGAGAAGGTGCGCACGTCGCACTTTCCCTGGCGGTGCAGCCGCTCGACCTGGCGCACCGTGGCCATGTGGGCCCGGAAGCCGTCGCGCCGATGGATCAGGGTCACCCACGCCGCGATCCCCTGCAGGTTCACCACCCAGTCGAACGCCGAATCCCCGCCGCCCACGATGAGGACCCGCTGCTCCGCGAATCCCTTCGGGTCGAGCACCTTGTAGTCGAGGCCGCGGCCCTCCCAGACCTCGGCGCCCTCCGCCGGCAGCCGGCGCGCCGCGAACGCACCGATGCCCGCGGCAATCAGGATGGTGCGGGTGGGGTATGCCGCCTTGTCGGTTTCCAAGATGAAGTGGCCGATGCCCCCGTCCTCGATCCGCTTGAGGCCGGTCACCACCTCGTCGAGCCGCACCTCGCAGCCGAACTGCAGCGCCTGCTCCGCCATCCCCTTGACCAGATCCTTGGCCAGAATCCGCGGAAATCCAGCGACGTCAAAGATGAACTTCTCGGGGTACAGCGCCATCAGCTGGCCGCCCAGCGCGGGAAGCGCGTCGACGATCCGGCAGGACGCGCCCCGCATACCGGCGTAGAACGCGCCGAAGAGCCCGGTGGGTCCGGCCCCGACAATGGTGATGTCCTTGAGCTCGTCGGTCACGAAGACTTCGGGGTGAAGACGGGGGCAATATAGACCGGTCGGCGGTCCACCGTCGACGGTCGACGCGCCGGGAGGCGGAGCCTATCTTCCCTCCATGCGGATCTATACGCGAACTGGAGACGAGGGCGAAACCGGCCTGTTCGGCGGCGGGCGCGTGGGTAAGGATGATCCTCGGGTTACCGCCTACGGCGAGGTGGACGAGCTCAACTCGGCGATCGGCGTCGCCCGGGCGGCGGAGCCCGCCGAGCTGTTCGATGCCGAGCTCGAAGCAATCCAGCGCGATCTGTTCAGCATCGGTGGCCAGCTCGCAACTCCCGACCCCGAAAAAGTGCGCAAGGCCCTCGAGAAGGCCGCGCTCTCCGCCGAGCGGGTGGGCGACTTCGAGCGCGCCATGGACGCCGCGGACACCGAGCTGGCCCCGCTCCGCGCCTTCGTTCTCCCGGCGGGCACGCCGAAGGCCGCCGCGCTCCACCTGGCCCGGACCGTCTGCCGGCGCGCCGAACGCGGGGTCATCACCCTGGCGCGGGAGCACCCGGTGCCGATGCTCTTCATCGTCTACCTCAACCGGCTCTCCGATTACCTGTTCACGCTTGCCCGGCTCGCGAATCATCGCGCCGGGCGAGGCGACGTGACCTGGTAAGGCCGGTGGAGCCCGCGGTCCAGGTTACCCACGCCACCGGGAGCTATCCGGTCTTCGTCGAGCCGGGGCTCCTCTCGCGGCTGCCCGCGCTGGCCGCCGAGTTGCTCCCGGGCCGCCGCCTCGTGGTCATCACCGACCGTACCGTGGGACGCGCGGTCCCCCACGGCCTCAGCGCGCCGACCCTGGTCGTGGCGCCGGGAGAGGCCTCGAAATCTCGGGCCCGCTGGAGCGCGCTCTCCGATCGGCTGCTCGATCTGGGGTACGGCCGCGATGGCGGTGTCGTCGCGCTGGGGGGCGGCGTCGTCGGCGATCTGGCCGGTTTTGTGGCGGCCACCTACTTGCGCGGGGTCCCCTGGCTCGCGGTCCCCACCTCGCTCGTCGCAATGGTCGACGCCTCGGTCGGTGGAAAGACCGGCGTCAACACTCCGCACGGCAAGAACCTGATCGGCGCCTTTCATCCGCCCGCGGCGGTGCTGGCCGACCCCGCGGTGCTCTCCACTCTGCATCCGGCGCATCTCGGGGCGGGACTGGTGGAGGCGCTCAAGCATGGGCTGGTGGCGGATGCCGAGTACTTCGGCTGGATCGGCACGGAGGCCGAAGGACTGCTGGCCCGCCGCGCCGATCTCCTCGCGCAGCTGGTGGCCCGGAGCGTCCGCATCAAGGCGGCGGTCGTGACGGCCGACGAGCGCGAGCAAGGCCGCCGCGCCATTCTGAACGCCGGCCACACCGTCGGGCACGCCATCGAACGGGTGTCCGACTACCGGGTGCCGCACGGCGATGCGGTAGCGATCGGTCTGGTGATCGAAGCGTTGCTCTCCCACCGCCTAGGCCTCGCCGAGCGCGCGCTGGCCCCGACGATTCGCTTGGCGCTCGAGCGGCTGGGGCGGCCCACCATGCTGGACCCGTCGTGGAGCGACGACGCGCTGCTTACGGCGATGACCCACGACAAGAAGATCCGCGCGGAAACTCTGCGATTTTCCCTCCCGAGCGCTATCGGATCAATGGCCGGCGAAGCCAGCAATTGGACGGTGCCGGTATCGACTGATTTGGTGCGCATCGTTTTATCGACGGCGAGGTCCTCGGCCACGCTCTACTGAGTTTTCAACGTTGTCCCCAATCCGCCGTACAACATAGATCAATAGGGTATAACTACTTAAGTACTCTTGTCGACATTTTGGTGGATATCTCCCCCGTCGACAAAGTGGAGGAAATCGGGAACCGATTGCAGCCGAATGATTTGTGATGTTGACACTGTCAAACGCTTGACCGTCAAAAAAATGACCCCTAGATTCGCCCCGTACCCGTTATTCCCCAGCACATCGCGATCGGCACTCCGTGGGTTCCGCTGCAGCGAGTGTTCGACCACGCTTCGACCCCGTGAG
>JBGPEJ010000066.1:0-13352 GCA_041482775.1 Gemmatimonadota bacterium
ATGGCACGCGCCGGATACCTCTCGGTGCACCTCGTCAACACCTTTCTCCTCCTCGGCGCGCTCGCCCTGACGGGCCACTGGAGCGCCGACGATTCTCCCTGGCGCCGGCCGGCCACCGGCGCGGCGCCCTGGCTGCTCGCCGGGGGGCTCCTGGCTCTGCTGCTCCTGGGAGTGACCGGCGCCATCGCCGCCCTGGGCAACACGCTGTTTCCCTCCACGTCGCTCGCGCAGGGACTCCGCGCCGACGTGTCTCCGCTGTCGCACCCGCTGATCCGGTTGCGGGTGCTGCACCCGCTGTTCGCGCTGATCACCGGCGCCTACCTGAGCCTCATGGTCTGGCAGGTGGCGCGCCTCCGTCCCGACTCTCTCGAAACCCGCTGGGGCCGCCGCCTCACCGGCCTGGTGCTGATACAGCTCGGCGTGGGAATCGCCAACCTGCTGCTCTTCGCGCCCACCGTGTTGCAGCTCACTCACCTGCTGGTGGCGGACTTGCTGTGGATTTCCCAGGTGATCTTCACCGCCGCCGCGCTGCGCGCGGCGCCGGCGGGGGCGGAGGCGCTGCGCACCCCGCCTTGTCCGCAGTGCGGTTCGCGCCGCGTGCTTCCGATCGCCTATGGGCTGCCGGGTCCTGAGTTGATGCGGTTGGCAAAACGGGGCCGAGTGGTGCTGGGGGGATGCGTGGTGGGACCCGAATCGCCCCGCTGGCGCTGCGCCGGATGCGACCGCTCGTTCGGCGGTGCCGAGCTCAGTCCGGGAGCGCCGTAACCAGACGGTGCTCCCAGCGGCGCATCATCTGGAGGAATGCGTTAGCCACACCGGAATCGTAGGCCGACCCCACTCCCGCGGCGATCTCTCCGAGCGACGATTCAGGATCCCGCGCAGGCCGGAAGCACCGCTGGGAGCGCAGCGCGTCGTAGGCACTGCAGACGGCGATGATCCGCGTGATGTAATGCAATTCGGGGTGGAAGCGGCGGGCCGGGTAGCCGCGACCATCCACCCGGAGGTGGTGTTCGTACGCGATGGTCGCGGCCAGGTCGAGCCGTCCGGACCGCGCCAAGAGCAGGCGCGCTCCGTCTTCGGGATGGCGCTGCAGGCCGGCCCGCTCCTCCGAGCTCAGCGACGCGCTGCGGAACACCCGCCTCGACACCCGCGCCATCCCGATATCGTGAAGCAGGGCGGCCTTTCCGATGGCGCGGATATCACCGCCGGCAAGGCCCAGCCACTCCGAGAAAGTCATCGCGAGAACCGCGGTGTTCACCGCGTGCAGTGCGGCGTGGTCGTCGAGGGAGCGCAGGGAGAGGAGCGGAACCAGGAGCTCTCCTTCGGCGTGCAGCGCCACCTTGAGCGCGTGGACCACCGCCTCGACGTCCTCGAGCGGAAGCGGCTCGCCTTCCCCGACTCGCGCGAAGGCGTCTCTCACCGCTTGGAGCTCGTCGCCCAGCCGGAGCCCCGGCCGGGCCTGGTCGGGCGCGGCCGGCTCGGCGGGGGGAGCGTCCTCCACCACCGCCACGGCGCCTGCCTCGATCCCGGGCCAGCGCGCCGATCCCGCGCCCGCCTCGATTCCGAGCAGCCGGCGGGCCAGCTCATCGAGGAACGCCTCGACCCCTTCCCGGGTGGCCTCGCGGGTGAATTCGAGCCGGCGGACTCCGACCGCTCCGAGGCGGCGCCCCCAATTCCACTCGCGGAGGCCATGAACCGGCAGGGCACGGTAGATCACCGCATGGTCGAGAAAGCTGAAGCTGGGATCGCGATCGGCGTCGAGCAGCGCGCCCAGCGCGGCGTAGAGACGGACCGCCGCCTCCTGCCGCGCCTGATGCCCGGCTGCGTACAGAGTATGCGCGGCCAGCGCGTGGCCGAAGGCGTGGAGCCAGCGTTCCGCGCGTTTCATGCAGCAGGGGGCTCCAGACCGAGCTGCTCGAACACCGTGGGTGCGGCCACGGCGGCTCGGACGGCCGGGTCGCGGTGCCGCTCCGCGCGGGCCAGCAGGCGCATGGTGCGCGGGTGCCAGTGCCAATGGCGCGCAAGGCCGGCGAGCGCCGCGAGGGAATCGTCCGACCGGGGCGCCACCACCGCGCCGAAGATCGGCCATCGCCGCGCGGCCAGCCGGAGCAGGAGATCAAGCACCGCCGGTTCGTCCACCAGCGGGGCGAGGGCGCGGATCGCCGCTGGACGAAGCCCCGCCTCAAGCGGGCCCTCGATGAGGCGCCGGAGCAGGAGCGGTGCGGCGGCCGGTGGACAGTCCGCGACGGCGGCCGTCAACGCTACGCGCTGGCAGGCGAGGCTCTGATCGGCGAGGCCCTCGATGATTCCCCGAGCCCGTGCCGCGGGGAGACTTAGCAGGAGCCGAAGGCCCTCCACCCGCACTCGGGGATCCGGATGCCGTGCGAAACCGGTGGCCACCGCCTCGGCCGGAGGGTCCGGGACCATCTGGAGAAGGCGGAGCAAGTTCCGCTGAACGAACCAGGCCGATCCGGGAATTCGCTCCAGCGCCGGTTGAGTCACCGTGTTGCCGAAACGCGCCAGGAGCCCCAGGAGGCGGCGGCGCAGGCTCCGCTCCGGAGCGGAGGCCATCGCATCGAGCAACAGGGGAATCGCCGCAGTGCCCACTTCCGGCGCAAGGCGCTCCAGCACGTCGACGTCGACCGGCCGATCGGCCAGCAGCGCCGCGAGTGCGTCCGGCGTCGCCACCAGCGCGTGCAGCGCTTCCGCCAGCGGTTCCGGGGGCCGGACCGCTCCAATCAGATCGACCAGCGGCCGCACCCGGCCGCGGGCCACCAGGGTGCGGGTCGCGCGGGCGGCATGGGGCCCCAGCTCGCCCATATCGAGGTGCATGGTGAGGATCCGGTAGGGATCGCTCCGATAGGCCTCGGTCGGATCGAGGTCGGGCACTAGCGGGGCCGGAAGGTGATCGAGCGTTTCCTCGTACTCGAGGTCCGCGCCGTCCGCACCGTCGCCGCCCTCCCACCCCACGAGAAGATTGAGCAACGCCGCCTGAAGCTCGTCGTCCGCGAGGCGCCGCGACCGTTGCGGCCCCGATTGGGCGTGACTGGCCAGCTTGGTGAGCAATTGTACCAGCGCGGGTGAGAGCGTACGGTGCGCGGCGCGCGACGAAGCGAGCACCAGGTCGAGGGCGAGAGGCCCCGAGCCGAGGCGCACCAAATCACGGGCGAACCGGTAGTCGATCGAGGCGTCCTCCGGCCCGACGAACAGCCGCTCCAGCGTCGCGGGACGGAGCGCCCCCAGAAGCCCCACCACGCGGCGCCGCAGCGCCGCCGAACCGGGCGCACTCCGATCGGCGCAGGTCGCGGCCGCCGCCTTCAACGTCAGGACGACCTCACCGTCCCGCTCCGGATCGGGGGAGGCCAGGTCATACGCCAGCGCCACGGTCGAAGGATCGGGGGCCTCCTCGGTGGCCCCGGGGCCTCCCATCGCGACACTCAGCCGGATCCATGCCGCGTCGGCGCCGCCCGCCAGCTCGACATCGGAACCGTCCCCACCACGGTCGTCGAGCGCGAGGCGATCGTAGTCGAGCGGCTCCACTTCGAGGTGCGGCGAGGAAAAGCGCGCGAGGTCGGGGTGATCGCTGCTCAGGGTCTGGAGCAGGGCCAGCAGCTCGGGGCGATCCACCCCACGCGCCAGGCGCACCCGGCCGATGTTCCTGCGGAACAGGCGGGCGGCCAGATCGCGGAAGAGGAAATGATCGGGATCGGTCGCGGCATCGCCCAGAAAGAGCTGGGTCGGCCCCGCCGCGAATTCCGTAGCCGGCTGTTCCGCCAGCACCGGTTCGAGCCGCCGCATCACCTGGTCGACGGCACGGTCGAGGGTGGGGTGGCCGCCTGGATAGATCTGGGCGCGCTGGCACGCCGCGGAGAGCGCCGTCAGGAAATCGGCGTACTCGCGGGCCAACCGGGGCGAGGGAGGCGGAGTCGGGTCGAACTGCATCCAGCGTCCGG
This sequence comes from Gemmatimonadota bacterium, assembly GCA_041482775.1. Taxonomy (GTDB): domain Bacteria; phylum Gemmatimonadota; class Gemmatimonadetes; order Gemmatimonadales; family GWC2-71-9; genus JABFSM01. Next base: position 3,954 of record JBGPEJ010000066.1, read on the forward strand.
GGTTATCGGTACGCCGGCTCCTGTGGAAGCGAAACCTGCGGCCCGGATGCAAGAACCGGCACAATGACGAACTTCGTGCCATCGAACCAGAACACTGCATTTTGGAAGAATCGGGCCGCGAGCCGACGGGCTTCATCCAGCGGTACGGGGATGGCCCAACCCGGCTCCAGATGCCGCCCGTCGGAGGAGCCGCCGTGCGCCGGCCGGGCGCCGGGGTGGTGTTGCCGCACCATGGCGCTCAGCACCGCGCTGAGCCGGTGATTGGCCCGTTCTCCCAGCGGATGACCCAGCGGATTACAGGCGGTGACGACGGCGAAGGGCCCGGAAAGACCGTCGCGCGCCAAGGCCAGAAGCGCCTCCGGGGCGACCGGTCGGCGAAGGTCGATGGCAAGATCGGCCCCGGGGAACTGCAGAATGGTGTCGGGGTACGGCCCCCACGCGGCGTGCACCGGCGCTACATATTGCCGACCATCGCCTCGGCGAACTCGCTGGTCTTCAGGAGCGTCGCGCCCTCCATGAGACGATGGAAATCGTAGGTGACGCGCTTTTGAGCGATGGTGCGGTCGAGTCCGCGGAGCACCCGGTCGGCCGCCTCGCCCCAGCCGAGATAGCGCAGCATCATTTCGCCGGACAGGATCACCGACCCGGGATTCACCTTGTCCTGGCCGGCGTACTTGGGCGCGGTGCCGTGGGTGGCTTCGAAGATCGCGTGCCCGGTGAGGTAGTTGATGTTCGCCCCGGGCGCGATCCCAATGCCCCCCACCTGCGCGGCCAGGGCATCGGAGATGTAGTCGCCGTTGAGATTGAGGGTGGCGATGACGTCGTACTCGGCCGGCCGGAGCAGAATCTGCTGCAGGAACGCGTCGGCGATGACGTCCTTGACGACCAGGCCACCACCGGTCCTGCACCACGGACCGCCGTCGATCTCCACCGCGCCGTACTCGTCCCGGGCCGCCTGGTAGCCCCAGTCGCGGAAGCCGCCCTCGGTGAATTTCATGATGTTGCCCTTGTGCACCAGGGTCACGCTCTTGCGGCCCTGCGCGAGGGCGTAGTCGATCGCGGCCCGCACCAGGCGCTTGCTGCCCTCCTCGGACACCGGCTTGATGCCGATGGCGCTGGTGTCCGGAAAGCGGATCGTCTTCACGCCCATGTTCTGCTGCAGGAAGGAGATGAGGGCGTGGACCCGCTCGGTGCCGGCCTCCCACTCGATGCCGGCATAAATGTCCTCGGTGTTTTCCCGGAAAATGATCATGTCGACCGCCCCGGGATTCTTCACCGGCGAGGGCACACCCTGGAACCACCGCACCGGGCGGACACAGGCGTACAGATCGAGCTGCTGCCGGAGCGAGACGTTGAGCGAACGGATCCCGCCGCCCACCGGGGTGGTGAGCGGCCCCTTGATCGCCACCAGATGGCGCCGGATCAGGTCCAGCGTTTCCTCGGGGAGCCAGTCGTCCACCAGCTGCTTGGCCTTCTCCCCGGCCAGCACCTCGTACCAGATGATCTCGCGCCGGCCGCCGTAGGCCTGCTGCACTGCGGCGTCCAGCACCCGCCGGGCCGCGCGCCAGATGTCCGGGCCGGTGCCGTCGCCTTCGATGAAGGGGATGATGGGCCGGTCGGGGACCCGAAGCGCGCCGGCCTGCATCGTAATCGACGTACCCTCGGTCGGAGCGGGCGCGCGGGAAGGGCGCGGGGCCGATTGGGAGATAGTCATAGGCGAGTCAGTTACCCGGCTTGTAGACGGCGAGCCACGCCGCCGCCGCGGCGAGGGGAGGAAATCCGAAGAGCAGCACCGGCCGGGCCAGCGCCGGCCGGCGATAGGGAAGCGCGAGGAGCGCGGCGGCCAGCATCCAGAGAACCAGCTTCCCCCAGATCCAGAGCGGGAGGCCGCCGCTCAACAGGTCGAGCCGCGTCGCCAGCCCGAATCCCGAGAGGATCGCCACGAGGAGCGCCGTGCCGTGCAATCCTGCGGCCAAACGGCGGGCGAGGTTTCCCGCACGGGAGCCCCCATTGGCCGCGTGCATCGCCACTCCGCCGAGCACGGCGAACAACGTCAGCACCGCGACCAGGTGCGCCACCTTGAAGGCTTCGTACGAAATCATCGGGCCGGAGTCAGGGCCGCTCGATCGGCGCCCGGACGGAGTTTCCCCATTCGGTCCAGGAGCCGTCGTAGTTCCGGACCGTGGGGTATCCGAGGAGATAGGTCAGCACGAACCAGGTGTGGGAGGAGCGCTCCCCGATGCGGCAGTAGACGATGATCTCCTCGCCGGGCGCGAACCCCTGCTCCCGCTCGTAGATCCCCCGGAGTTCGTCGGCGGTCCGAAAACAATGGGTGGCCGGATCCACCGCCCGTCCCCATGGGATGTTGCGCGCCCCGGGAATGTGCCCGCCCCGGAGGGCGCCCTCATTGGGGTACTCGGCCATATGGAGGCGCTCACCCCGGAACTCTTCCGGGCTCCGGACGTCGACCAGCGGACGCCCCGCTTTGACGTGGGCCAGCACATCCTCCCGGAATACCCGCAGCGACGCTTCGCGGCGCTCCCCCACCGAGAGGTGTCCCGAGGCGACCGCCGGCCGATCGGTGGAGAGCGGGCGACCTTCGTCGATCCAGCGCTGCCGCCCGCCATCCATGATGGCCAGGCGCTCGATCCCGAAGAGGCGAAGCACCCAGAACGCGTAGGTGGCCCACCAGTTGTTGCGGTCCCCGTAGAGCACTACCGTGGTGCCGGGGCTCACGCCCTTGGTTCGGAGGAGCGGTTCCATCGCCTCGCGCCCGATGTAGTCACGGAGGACCGGGTCGTTGAGGTCCTCGACCCAGTCGAGCTTGAGCGCGCCGGGCAGGTGACCGCTCTGGTAGAGCAGGACGTCCTCGTCCGACTCGAGCAGCCGCACCGCGGGATCCTCGAGGTGCGCCGCCACCCACTCGGTGGAAACCAGCACCTCGGGACGGGCGTATCCCCGTTCCGCGATCGGCACCGTCACGCGGGCCCGCTCCCGCCGAGAAGATCTTCGAGCACCTTGTCCACGACCTCGCTGACATCGCCCTTCACGATGGTGCGGAGCACGTCCATCGTCTCCAGCGCCAGATCGCCGGGATGGCGGCGGTCCCGCTCGAACCGGATGATCTGCCCGAGAAACACCGCGGCCTGCCGCTCGCTCTCGCCGGGGAGGTCTGCCTCGTCCCCGGCGGCGCTTGGCTCGGCGTCGGGGGCACCGGGGGCCTCATCGGAATCCGGAGCGCCGCCACTCACCGCGCGGTCGTACGCAGCGCCCGGCACGCTCTCCGCCCACGGGGAGGCGGACTCCTCCTCCTCCTCGCCGGCGGCGAAGTCGGCGGGAAGATCGACCAGCGCGAAGAGCTGGCACTGGAGCCCGGGCGGCTCCTCGCGCGCGGCCAGCGCGAGCCGGACCGGCTGGGCAAAGAGCCCGCGCTCGAGCAGGAAGGCGGCGGCGTCGGGCGGCACCACCGAGCGAGCCAGCAGTTTCGGTCCGAGGTACGCGCCGATACACGCCATCCCGTCGGGGGCGCGTTCATCTTCGATCGGCGCCAGGCGCAAGGGCAGCGGACGGTCGGTCGCGGCGAGCGCGACCGGGCGATCGGGAGATCCGGCTTCCATGCGGTGAATCTACACGGCGCCCCCTTGTTCCGCCCGCAGGGCGACCGCGATACTACGCGGTACATGATCTCCCCCCTCCACTTCTCGACGCCGCCCACGGCTCCGGCTTCGCTCGCAGCCCGTCTCCTCGCCGGATGGCTCGCCCTGGGAGCGGTGGCCGTGGTGCTGATCGCCGCGCCGTCAACGCTCTTCGATCTGGATCGCTTTGCCGCGCCCAAAGAGCTGGTGCTGCACCTCACCGCGCTCGGGGCGATCATTCTGCTCGCGTTCGGCGCTGAAGCCCGGGCCTCCCTGATCGCCGCCGAGGTCCCTCTGGTCGGCTTTACGGCGTGGAGCGCACTCTCCGCGATCCTGGCGACCAATCGCTGGCTCAGCCTGCGGGCGCTGGCGCTGACGATCTCCGGCGTGGTGATCTTCCGCGCCGGCCGCCGGGTGGCCCGGGAGGGCGCCGGGGGCGTCCTCCTGGCGGGACTCGCACTGGCCCTGGTTCTGGGGGCCCTCACCGGACTGGCGCAGACCTACGGCGTCGAGCTGTCGATACTCTCCGACAGCCGCGCGCCGGGAGGCACGCTGGGTAATCGAAACTTTCTCGCGCACCTGCTCACCATCGGCCTTCCCCTGCTGTTCCTTCTGGTGTTCGAGGCTCGGGGCCCGCGGCGGGCCCTGCTGGCTGCGACGGCAGCGGCGCTCATGGTGGCCGTTATCTTCCTCACCCGTTCCCGCGCCGCTTGGCTGGGCGCGGGGGTAAGCTCGGCGGTGATCCTCGCGGGCTGGCTGATCGCGCGGCGGGGCGGACGGGTCGTGCTGGCCCGGGACCGGCTCGGCGGTGCGCTGCTCATGGTCCTCGTCGGTCTCGCCGCCGCCCTCCTCCTCCCCAATCGCCTTTCATGGCGTTCGGACTCGCCCTACAGCGACACGGTGCGCGAGCTCACCAACTACCGGGTGGGATCGGGGCACGGGCGGGTGATCCAATACCGAAACAGCCTCCGACTGGCGGGTCGGCATCCCCTGTTCGGCACCGGTCCGGGCAATTGGCCGGTGGAGTATCCGCGGGTGACCACACCGGGCGACCCTTCCTTCGCCGGCGGGGACCCGATGCCGACCAATCCGTGGCCCAGCAGCGACTGGGTAGCCATGACCGTAGAGCGGGGCGTCGTCGCGGCGCTGCTGTTGCTCGTCTCGCTCGGCGTGATGGGGCTCACCGCCCTGCGTCGGCTCCGAAGCGAAGATCCGGCGGAGGCCCGGCGTGCCCTCGCGCTCCTCGGACTGCTCGCGGCCACGCTGGTGACCGGCGCGTTCGACGCGGTGCTCCTGCTTGCGCCCCCTACTCTGGTAGTGTGGGCGGCCCTGGGGTTGTTGTTGCCGGCGACGGGGCGGGTGGGGTTCCTTCCCTTCCCGGCCCGCCGGCGGCTCCTCCCCGCCCTCGGCCTGCTTGCGGCGGGGGCGAGTCTCCGCAGCGCCGGGCAGGTGGCGGCCATCGAGCTGGCCGGACCGGGGTGGCCGGTCGAGCGATTGGAACGCGCGGTCCAGCTCGACCCGGGGAGCTACCGGCTGCACTTGATGATCGCCCAGCGCACCGGGTGTGTCCGCGCCCGGCCGCATGCGGAAGCGGCAGCCCGGCTCTTTCCGCTGCTTCGCGCCCCGCAGCGCCGCCTCGAAGCCTGCCGAAACGGCGAGGGGCGCTGAGCCGATGGCTCAGCGCCCCTCCAGCCGGCCGGCCGAAACCGGGTGGTCGGTTCAGTTGTCCCGGCCGTCCCGGTCCTCGTCCTCGAAGGCGCGGAACGAGCTCCGAATGTTCTGCTCGATCCGTTGACGGCCCTGCTGGGTAAGGGTCAGGGGACTCAGCAACGCGGCGCCGCCATCAGTCAGGAACCAGCCCCGCACATCGAGCTGCAGCGTGATCATTGTGGTGCCGGCCGCCTTCACTTCGACCGGGGTACCGAATTCCGACTCCACCTCGGTCGTGAGGTCGGTGGTGAAGGTGAAGGGGGCCCCGTTGAAGGTGCCGGTCACCTTGATGCTCACCCCGGCGAAATCGGGGTTTGCAGTCAGCAGCGCGGCGTCGTTGCTGCTACCGGTGAGCTTATGGATCTGGAGCTCGAGCGCACGGTAGGTGCCCACAGGGAGGTCGACCGAAAAGGACGACTGGGCTCCGTTATTGAGGGGCGGGTCGAGGAGGAGCGGTCCCAGGCGCAAGTTCGGACACTCTTGCTCATCGCCCGAGTCCGCGTCAGATCCCCCGGACTCCCCGTCGGAGAGCACCGGGGTCGGGCAGGTGCCGTCCACCCGCTTGAGCTTGAGTTTCCGCGCAACCAGCTGCACCCGAGAGATGACGACCACATCGGTTCCCTTGGTCACCGTCACGTCGGCGGCCATCGCGGGGCCGGCGCCGGCGGCGCCGGGCATGGTGGCGAGCTGGAAGACCAGCCGCCCGGTGCCCGCGGGGCCGGTGGCCCCGGTGCCGGAGCAGCCGGTCCCGGCCAGTGCGAGGAGAATTGCAGCGCCGGTCCAGTTGCGTTGGCGCATGAGGACCTCCCGAGGTTGCAGTGTTGATGGATGAACACGAGGGAGACGACCGGGCCCCTCGCGTCCGACACACCCGCCGCGATGCAAACCCGTGGCCACGCCGTGCGCCGGACCGGTTTCCGGCCATTTACTTGATATATGAATTAATGTAGCGTAAACTGTTGTCGTGCCCGACCGACCCTCCTCCCCCCGCCCGGCGGACTTCCGCCAGCGCGCTGCCTACGCCACCAAGGCGGAAGCCGCGGTCGCCGGGCTGCTGCGCACCGCCGACCTGGTCCGGCGGGCGTCGGAGGGCTGTCTCGGCGCCCACGGGCTGTCGGGGCAGCAATACCACGTCCTCCGGATTCTTCGCGGCGCCGGCACCGAGGGGCTCCCGACCCTGGAAATCGCCGAACGGATGATCGAGCGAACGCCCGGCATCACCCGCCTGGTGGACACCCTGGAGCGGAAGAAGCTGGCCAGCCGCGAGCGCGGCACCGAGGATCGTCGGGTGGTCCGCTGCCGGATCACCCGGACCGGACTCCTGGTGCTGGCGGCGCTGGAGGCACCGGTGGTCCGCGCCGCCGGGCGGGCAATGCGAGGGCTCCGGCCGAGCGAAACACTTCGGCTGATGGCGTTGCTGGACCGGCTTCGGGGCGCATTGGAATAGGGAAATCGGCTTCGGCCAAAAGAATTCACTAATCAATAGTTTATACGTTGTTCAAGTACCTGGGTGACGCGGTCGCGGGGGGCCCTGCTCCACCGGCGGGCCTTCCGGCCGCCCCCACTCGCTCCAGGAGCCGTCGTACACCGAGTAGTCGCGGTGCCCGAGGAGGTGGAGTCCGAGCGCCAGGGCGCAGGCGGTGACCCCGGAGCCACAGGTGGTGACGACCGGGCGGCCGAGGTCGATCCCCGCGCTGGTGAAGCGCCGGCGGAGCTCGTCGAGCGGCAGGATCCGGCCGTCCGGGGCCAGGATCTCGGTGAAGGGAAGATTGCGCGCCCCCGGTGGATGACCCCCGCGGAGCCCCGGCCTCGGCTCCGGCTCGGTGCCTTCGAAACGCCCCCGGGCCCGGGCATCGAGCAGCTGAGTCGATCCCTCCGCGGCTTCGCGGACCTGCGCCAGCGAACGAACCAGCCCGGCTCGGAGGCGCACCGTGAAAACTGCGGGGGGGCGCCGGACCCTGCCCGATTGGAGCGGCCGCCCTTCGCTCCGCCAGGCGCGGAGCCCGCCATCCAGCACCGCCACCTGATCGTGTCCCGCGGCCAGCAGGGTCCACCAGACCCGCGGCGCGCTGAGATTCACCCCCGAGCCGTCGTAGACCACGACCCGCTCGGCGTCACCGATTCCCAGCGCGGCGATGCCCCGCCCGAGGGACAGGGGGTCGGGGAGCATGTGGGGCAGCGAGGGGTGCTGGTCACTCAGGGCGTCGAGGTCCCAGAAGACCGCGCCCGGGATGTGGCCCTCGATGTACTCGGCTCGGGAGTCGCGCTGCATCGCGGCGAGGTACCAGGAGGCGTCCACGACGACGAGGTCCGGCGCGGCGAGGTGCCGGGACAGCCAGTCGGTCGTCACCAGCGGAGAGGGCATTTCGGTTGCGCTCACGCTTCACCATCTCCGATTACGTTAGGGCCATCCCTGAGCAAAGCCATCCGTGCTGCCCAAGCTCGACCGGCTCATTGCCCGCTTCAGTGCTGCCGACCGCGACACGCGGCTCGAAGCGCTGCTCGATCTCTCCGGCAAACTCCCGCCATTGCCGGCGGGGTTGGACGAGGGCGGAGCCCGGGAGAGCCACCGAGTGCCGGAGTGCCAGACTCCGGTCTATCTCTGGGTGGAAGTCCGGGACGGCACCGTCCGGCTGGCCGCCGACGTGCCGCGGGAATCTCCCACGGTCCGGGGATTCGCCGCCCTGCTGGTGCGCGGCCTCGAGGGGGCCGCCCCGGCGGACGTGGCGGAGGTGCCCGATGATCTGCTCCACGCGCTCAAGCTGGACCAAGCCCTCGGCATGCTCAGAAGCCAAGGCCTCAGCGCCATCGTTCGCCGAGTGAAGCGCGCCGTGGCCGAGCAATCCCGGCAGGGCATCCCTGGCGCCACTTAGCGATTGGTCCGCTCGAACTCCTTGAGGAACCCGACCAGGGCGGCGACGCTCGCGGTGGGGCAGGCGTTGTACAGGCTGGCCCTCATCCCACCGGCCGAGCGATGGCCCTTGAGCCCCTCGAACCCGCGCGCCGAGGCCTCGGCTACGAATTTGGCGTCCAGCTCCTCGGTCGGACACCGAAAGCAGACGTTCATCGCCGAGCGACTGTCTCGCGCAACGGCCGGGTGGAAGAGGGTGCTCTGGTCGAGGAAGTCGTAGAGCAGTTTCGCCTTGGCGGTATTGCGCTCCCCCATCGTCGCCAGACCCCCCGAGGCCCGAATCCACTTGAGCACCTGGCCCACCATGTAGATCGCGAAGGTCGGCGGGGTGTTGTAGAGCGAGTGCTCCTTCACGTAGGTACGGTACTGCAGCATCGTCGGGAGCGACTTGGGGGCGAGATCGGCCAGATCGTCACGGATGATCACCAGCACGATGCCGGAGGGGCCGAGGTTCTTCTGGGCGCCGGCATAGATCAGGCCATATCGGGTTACGTCGATCGGTCGACTGAACATATCGCTCGAAGTGTCCGCCACCAGCGGGACACCGGCGGGGACGTCCGGCTCACTGCGCCACTGCGTGCCGTAGATCGTGTTGTTGGTGGTCAGATGGACGTACACCGGTTTCTCGGAATACCGGATCTCCGACGCGTCGGGAATCCGGGTGAACTTCGACGGCTCGCCGGTGACGGCGACATGGGTCTTCCCGAACTTCTGCGCCTCCTGGTGGGCTTTCTGGGCCCACACTCCAGTCAGCAGGTAGTCCGCGGTCCCCCCGGCCGGAAGGAGATTCATCGGCACCATCGCGAATTGCTGGGTCGCGCCACCCTGAATGAAGAGGACCTTGTACCGGTCGGGAATCTCCGCGAGCCGCCGGGCCTCTTCCTCGGCTTCGGTGATCACCTTTTCGAACAGCTTGCCGCGGTGGCTGTGCTCGGCGATCCCCATTCCGCTGCCGCCGATGTTCCAGAGATCCTGCTGCGCCTGCCGCAGCACCGGCTCGGGGAGGACACCGGGACCCGCGTTGAAATTATGGATTCGATCGGACATTGGGGCCTGGGGAGCGAGGGAGCCAGGGCGTCGACATCACCCGATGGCGGTCAGGTCGACGCTGATGATGTTTTCGTTGCCATTCTTGATCTGGGC
>JBGPEJ010000067.1:0-13102 GCA_041482775.1 Gemmatimonadota bacterium
AGCACAGCGAGCTCAAGCGCCGCTTCGGGGAGGAGAAGGGTCAGCTACCCTGGCGAATTCAGGTGCTCGAGTACGCCTGCCCCCCGGCCGGTGCTCCATCGACTCCCTGACGACGAACGGGAGCGGCCCCCCTTCGGGGCCGCTCCCGTTCGTCGCACGCTCCCCGGAGTTCAGCTGCCGGGGCTGACGCTCCCGCCGCCGGTGACCTGGAAGTGCAGCACTCCGGTGGCGCTGGTCTGCAGTGAGCCGCCGGCCGTCACAGTGACGGTGTGATTCCCGCCCGCGACCGAGACGGAGACGGTGTAGCCCGACGACGGGGCAAGGTCTACGATCACATGCCGGGTTTGCTTGGCGGGGACCACATACCGAAGCGTGCCGGATTCGGTCGTGGGTACCGTCGTGCGGCCGAACAGCACTACCTCGGCGCTCGTCCCCGAATCCAGGAGCGCGCCCGCCAGGTTCCCCGATTGGACGGTCCCATCCTCGCTGGTAAGCCGGCTCGCCGCGGCAACAGCCGCTGTGGAGCCGCTCGCGTCGAAGACGGTCAGCCAGCGCTGGACCAATGAGGCCCCGGCGGGCGGACGAATCTCCACCCGATAGATCTTCGACTGATTGAACAGGTTGACCAGGTTCGTCCGCGGGCTTGCCGGCAGCAACGTGGTCATCGACCCGACGAACGAATTCGCGGTCACGTCCCACCGGGTGGCTCCGTTCGCGACGGTGCCCCGCCCCAGGTGGAAATGGAGCCGCTGGTCCTGATCGGAGGTCAATTGGGTCCGGTCGTACACCACGAATCGCCCCGGGCGGAGGTACACCACGTCCCGGGTCCACGATGACATGGTGTTCATCGGGCGATACATGTCTTGCAGTTTCGCGCCCCGGTAGTGAACGTAGGCGCCCGCGTCCTCGAAGTTGGTGAGCCGGGTGTTGGAGAGGCCGGGCCCGTTCGATTCCTGCCCGCTGGTCCCGTTGAAGAACACGTTGAAGTTCTGTCGCGGTTGGCCCGGACCGAACTTGTCGTCATAGTCCCAACCCCACACGCCGGGGTCTGCCGGGCCGGCATCGGCGTTCATCCGGATCAACCACCCATCCGGCTGCACCAGGAGGCCGTAGGTGCCCTTCAGAATCGAGAGACTGCCCTTGTCGAACGAAGGATGCCCGGCGGTGCCAAGGTACGGTCCGGCCACGAACGACGACCACACCGCATTGTTGCCCCAGTCGGAGCGCATCGCGGCGTCCCCGTGGCCGCCGGATGCATAGGAGAGCGCCAGCGTACGGAAATCGACCGAGGGCGCGCTGGGGTCCCAAAAGAGCGCATCCTGCCACTCCTCCGACGGCCAGTCCCCGCCATTCAGTTGCCGCACCAGTCCCGCAAAATTCTGGGTGACCGCGGCGTAGGGGCCGTTGAATCTCCGTTGCAGATACGCCAGGGTCATGAACAGGCTGGGCTCGGTCGCCGACGGGTTCGGCGCGGTCTGGAGCTGTCCCCGGTCGTCGAGCGACGCTCCGCCCGGCCAGGAGTGGTGGATGAGATACGGGGCCTGCACCATCGGCCAGCTGAACCCCTGGGCCATCACGTCGACGCCCTTGCCGGTGTAGGCCGCGAGGACGCCGAAGATGTAGTTCTCGACGGCATGGCTCCCGTAGCTCCATCCCTCGGTCCACCCTCCACCGGGCAGCCAGGTGGTAAGGTAGGACAGGGTGATGGTGCGATGGAGATTGTTGAGCCAATCGTTCCACTGGGTTGGCGCGGCGGGGTTTTCACCCTCCGTCGCCACCCCGCTCATCGCTTCGGTCGCGTAGAACCCGGCGAAGTAATTACCGGTCGGCGACAAACGCTCGATCCAGTCGTTCCCCGCATAGGCGTTGATCCAGCGGTTGAGCTCGGTATAGACCTGGACCCGGAGCGCCGGGCTGAGCGCGTCATACAACCAGTCGTAACCCGCCGCCATGCCGACCCCGTAATTGCGGATGCCGTATCCTGCGTCGCGCAACGGATCGGTCAGGTGGGCCGGATCGGTCATATGACTCAGTACGTCGGCCCCCTTGGCACCGTACTGGGCCGCGAGCGACGGCGAGGAGAGCTTCACGCCCTGGTAGCAGAGGCCGAGATTTAGCAGGATTTTCCGGTAGTCACTCCCCTGGTACCCCTCGCCCATGCCGCTCCAATCGTCCCCATCGGGAAACTGCGGCGTCATGGTGAGGTAGATGTCGCAGCGCGCCTTCAGGTACGCCCAGGTGCCCTCGCCGCTCGCCGCCTTCTGCCGAAGCGCCGCGAGCGCCGGAGCATCGAGGATGATGCGCGGGTGCGCCGCCACCGGTCCGGCGGGGGGGGCTTTCGTATAGATGAAGGACGAAGTGGCAGTGGCGCCGGACGTCACGCTAACCGTGGCGGAGGCGGGAGCGGGGATGTACACATCGGTGCCTGCGGCAACGACCCCCGAATTCAACGTGTAGGAGCCCACCGCGAGATTGGAGAGCGTAATGGTGGCGGTGACCGCCTGGACGTATCCGTTGGGTCCCGAGACCGCGATCTGGGCGTTGCTGCCCGCGGGCAGCCCCGATACCGACACCGCCATCGAACCGGTTCCGGCGGGTGGCGGGGCGTTCGAAACCGTCACCGCCGAAGTATCGGCGGGACCGCAGCCGCACGTCGCGATGACGAGGAAGGCGCCGACCACGCTCCCTGCTGTGTATTGGCCTGTGGAAGTAATAGTGCCACCGGTTGCGGTGAAAGTAATCGGCGCCGGGCGACTCACCCCGTCGCTCCAGGTCGGCGTTGCCGTGAACTGTACCGAACCACCGGTTTGCACTGTGGCGGTCGGTGGGGTCAGCACCACCCGGCTCACGGTGGCCGCCAGAATGGTCACCGTCGACGTGTCGGCCATCCCGTTCGAGGCCGTTACAATAACCGCCCAGCTCCCCTGGTTCGAGCCGGCGGTGTAGAGGCCCTGTTGGGTTATCGTCCCGCCGTGCGCCACCCAGGTGACCGGAGGGGTTCCCGAACCGCCTGCGCTCCACTGCGCGCCCACCGCGAACTGCTTGGTATCCCCGGGGTTGAGGGACACGGTGTCAGGGTACAGGATCACCTTCTGCAACGTCGCCGGCACCGCCGTGACGGTCACCAGGCTCGTATCAGCGTACCGATTGTCGGGCGTCTTGGCAATAACTCGGAATGTGCCGGTCGCGGCGCCGGCGGTGAACAGGCCGGCCGGAGTGATTGAGCCGCCGGCAGCGCTATAGACCACCGAGGGTGCGGCCGAGCTGCCGTCCGACCAGACGCCGGTAACCGAGAATGCCGTGGTGCCGCCGGTCACGATCGAGGCGGTTTCCGGCGAAAGTACCAGCCCGGTGAGCGTCCCGGCCGTCACGGTGACCGTGGCAGTGTCGCTTCTGGTCCCATCCGGGGTCGTGGCCATCACCCGGTAGGCCCCCGGCGTCATCCCGATGAAGAGGCCGGCCTGCGTAATCGTTCCGCCGTTGGAGGCGAAGGAGACGTTCGGCGAGGCTGTGGCGCCGCCCGGCCAGGTGCCGGTGGCGGTGAACTGCACCGGGACGCCGGCCGGGATCGAGACGATTTTCGGCGCGATGGTAACGGTCTGCGGTGGCGCGCCGGTGACACCGATGTGGACGACGGCGGTGTCTGCCGCCGACACACCGGGTACGGTGGCGACCACCTGGTAATCGCCGGGGGTGGCGCCCGCGGTGTAAATCCCGCTGGTGGTCATCGAGCCGCCGGTGGCATTGTAAGCCACGCCGACGGGCCGAATGCTGCCGTTGCTCATGGTTGCGGCGGCCTGGTAGGTCTGCCGCGCGCCGGGAAGCAGGTTTGCCGCCTTGGGCGAAAGCGCAATCCGGGCGATGGTGGGCGCAGGAATCCGCACGTGCGCCGAGTCGGTCCGGCCTCCGCCGTTCTGCCGGGCGTAAACGAAGAAATCTCCCGGCGTCGAACCGGCGGTGTACACCCCGGTGGGGGTGATGGTGCCGCCAGTCGAGCTGAGGCTTACCGCGGGGGGAGTGGTGCTGCCGTCGGTCCAGAGTGCCGCGACGGTGAAGACCCGCTGGGAATCCGGCTCGATGGACACGTCGCCGGGATTCAGGAAGAACTGATCGAGGCGGGGCGGCGCCGCGGTGACACTGACCAGCGCGGTGTCGCTCATTTCACCCAACTGCACGATGACCATGAGCGGCCCGCTTGCGGCCGGCGGGGCGTGGAACACCCCGTCGGCGGTCACCAGCCCGCCCTGCGGCGCGCGGTAACTCAGCCCCTCGGTCGTGGAACGGCCGTTCGACATGAACGCCTGGGCCCGGAAGCCGATCGCTTCGCCGGGAAGCAGGGACACGGTCTTGGGCGCGATGACCACCGCGGCCACCGTCAGGCGCTCTTCCACCGTAACGACGGCGCTGTCGCTGAGGGTAGCGTTCTCCTTGTGGCGAGCCCAGACCACGAACGTTCCCGGAACCAGGGCGGTGAAGCGGCCGTCTTCCGCCACCGTGGCACCCACCCCGGTGCTCCAGTTGACCTTTCCCGAGACATCCACCGGACCGGAACGCGACATTCCGGTCGGAGTGAATTGAATCACATCTCCCGGCGCGCCGGAGGCCGACTTGGGCGCGATGGCCAGACTGGTGATGACGTTCGGTGGAGGCGCGAGGAAATCGGTACTGTCGGGTTGACTGCATCCCGCCAAGATCACGAGGGCGAAGGTCCCGAGGGCTCGGTAGGTGACCGCGAGCCGCCGCGAAAGCTTGAACCGGTAGGTCATGGGGTACCGAAGTCGGTGTGGTCCGTCGGAGTCGCGGCGGCCGCACCAAGCGCGACCCACCCGAGTCCGACCGTAACAATTCTTGTGCCGACCTTGGCACTGCCGGCATTTGCGTGCAGTGTTCGACTTCTGGTCTGCGATCAATTCAGACGCATCTGTAACCCATTCTCAAACAATAGTTTGAATTAGTTATCCCAGGGTAACAAAATCGTCGTATAATTAGGCATGAACTGCGACTGTTGTACGGAATTCCGGCCACCGCGAAATGCCGATCCATCGGCAAGCGGTCGGTCAGGACCTACGGTTGTTCGCTGCGGTCGAACCTACGGGAATGACGGAAGGATCCGCGCCACTTCTGCGACGAGCGGGGCGGCCACCTTCGAGGCCAGACTGTCCGCCGCCTCCACCGAGCCGGTTACCGGTACCACCACGCGCACCAGCGCCTCCTCGGTCCTTCCGTGCAACGCCGCGTCTCGGAGCAGTTCGTACTTGACTCGATATTCGTTGCTCGCAACGCGGCCACGACCTTGATACCAGTAGTAGACGACTACGCGTGCGCCTCCACGCACAAGTTCATAGCGGTTTACCGTGACACGCCCGAGCGATGTCGGAATTGCGGTCACACCGGAAATCACCGGTTCCCATCCTGCTCCGGGAAGACAGTTCTTCGGCGAGTGGATCGAACGGCCCTGGGTCTGTTCCGGGTAATACCCCACATATATGGAGAAGGCCGGTGGGGCGCTGTCCGGCCCGAAGGTCCTGAGGACGTAGGCGCTCATCCCGGCCACCCGCCGCTCCTCCTCACTCACGGTGAGGTCGGCGCCGGCAAATCCGCCGAACTCCCGTGCGATCGACTCGATCGGTGCCGCGAGCGGCATCGACCGGCTCCGGTTGGGAGCAACCGCGAAGTTGAGGATGCAGCCGATCGCGAGCAGACCTCCGGGGAGCCAGCGCCGGGCCTCAGTCATGGCGGGGCCCCCTCGCCATGCCCCGCTCACCGACTCGAAGCAGCCATGCCAGGGCCGCCAGCAGTCCGAACGCGATGGCGAAAAGCAGCCACCCCTCGCTCAAGTGCATAAACCCCCGCCCCATTTCCGGGCTCACGAACAGCATGAGGAAGGCGGTGAGAAAGATCCGCAGCGCGTTGACGGCCATCGCAACCGGGATGGCCGCGGCCACCAGTAGAGCGCGGCCGGGAATGCTCTTGAGCCAGAGTCCCGCGATCAGCACTCCGAGGCTCAAGAGCGCGGTCAGCGATCGGAGGCCGCTGCACGCCTCGGCCACGAAGAGCCGCTGTCCTGGTATGACGATCACGTTCCCATCGTTATGGACCGGAATGCCGCGCCACTCGATCAGCGTCGTCCCCCACCGGGAGGCCCTGAGTTGCAGGGGAATCGAAAGCCCGTTGACCGCGATGGCCGGAAGCGGAATGGCCAGGAACAGCAGGACCAACGGAAGCCACCAGCGCCGCACCTGGCTCCAGCCGAGGAAAAACACCACCAGGCCGATGCCGAGGAGGAGAATGGACACCTTCATGGTGAACTGCTCGGCGGCGAG
Source organism: Gemmatimonadota bacterium (assembly GCA_041482775.1). Taxonomy (GTDB): domain Bacteria; phylum Gemmatimonadota; class Gemmatimonadetes; order Gemmatimonadales; family GWC2-71-9; genus JABFSM01. Next base: position 6,324 of record JBGPEJ010000067.1, read on the forward strand.
CGCGGAGAGGTAGCGGAGCAGGACGCCTCCGCCGAGCAGGAGGCTTCCCCAGCCGGGGCTCGGCCCCGGGATGGCGACGCGGCCCTCGCGCCACATCAGCCAGAGCGCGAGCGGGGCAAGCAGGAGTCCATGGCCGGCGTCGGGATTGGTCCACCAATCTCGAGCGAGCAGACCAATCGGCTGGATGGCGAGAAGGATGAAACAGATCGTGACCACCGCCGGAGCTGCGGCGGCACGCCACTCGAACGATGCCTGGAGGGGGAGGGAGACCGCCCCGGTCCCGCGTCCTCCCGGCTCCGGTGCTACCACCCGCCCTTCCGGAAGAGCATGACCGGGATTGTCTTGATCATGATCTTCAGATCCTCCCAGGCGCCCCGTCTGGAAAGGTACTCGAGGTCGTAGCGGACCTTGTGGCGGACGTCGTCCAACGACTCGTCGTACTGACGGTTGATCTGGGCGTGGCCGGTGATTCCCGGACGGGTGCGCTGGCGCAACTGGTAGTTGGGAATCTGCTCCCGCAGATCGGCGAAGATGCTGGGCCGTTCGGGCCGCGGGCCGACGACGTTCATGTCGCCCTGGAGCACATTGAGCAGCTGGGGCAGCTCGTCGAGGCGCGCCTTGCGGAGGAAGGCGCCGAGGACGGTGACCCGGTGGTCATTCTTGCTGGCCCAAACCGCTCGTCCCGGTTGCTCCGCGTTCACCCGCATCGTGCGGAATTTGTAGATCGTGAAGGGCCGGCCCCCCATGTCGTACTTCCGGCGGGGGTCGTCGCCCCGTATGCCGGTGTCCCGGCTGTCGAGACCGATCCGGGTCTGGGAGTAAAAGATCGGACCCCGGGACGTCAGCTTGATCAGGATGGCGATCACCACCCAGAGGGGAAAGGTGGCCACGATCCCCACGATCGCCACCGCCACGTTGAGGCCGCGGATGAGCCGTTCCCCGGGGCGCTGGGGCGGACTCGTTGCCGGGGCGACCACCCGAAGGTGCCGCCGGACGCCCGAGTGCCGCTGGGTTCGTGGATCCGCCTGGGGCAGGGCCGCCATTACACTGTGCCTTCGAAGCGAGATGGGTTTGCGCCTGATCGACGGGGATTCCGGTACCTCAAACGAGTCCTGCCCATCTCAGCGGGTTACGTACCGCAGGAAATATATCGATGACACGAGCCCGCTCACCGCCCCGAGCACCGGCAGTATCGCTACGCCTTTCTTCTTTCCGCCCACGTAGATCTCATCTCCCGCCTGCAGGTTGAGCTGGTCGAGGGTGAGCCCCCCCTGGACGGCGGCCTGAAACACCTCCTTGCTCACGATTTCCCGGTCTCCCCGCCTGATCACCGTGCGTTTGGGGGCGTCAGGGACGTTCGGGCCGCCTGCGTTCATGATGGCGTCGCTGGCGAGGAGGTCCGCCGACATCTGGAAGTAGCCTGGCTTGCCGATCGCCCCGAAGACGCTGAGCCGTATCATCGGGTCGGCGGTAACCTGCGCGCTTCGAACGTACTTGCCGATCTGTTCGGTGAGGTACGTCTGGGTCTCGGAGCGCAGCACCCCCGCGAGTGGGATGTCCTTCATCCCGGGAAGCACCAGGACCGCCCCCGGTGAAACGGCAAACACCTGATTCAGCGAGGGCTCGCCGACGACCGCGAGCTTGATCTGATCCCCAACCTTGAAGTCCCCGTCGGCCAGTCGGGCGCGGATCAGCCCGGCCTCTTGCCGCTTGGCGCTCTTGAGCCGGCCACTGTAGCCCGAGGAGGCAAGCACCTTGTCGATCTCGGCCAGCGTGGCAACCAGCTCCTTCCGGCTGGCCTGCGCGCGGGGCTTGCTGACCGGCGTGACGACTTGGGCCGAGCCATCGGTCTGGGCGGCCAGCGAGTGCGCCCCGGCGGAGGCGAGAAAAAACACCGCCCCGGCGAGGTGGAAGATTTTCATCCCGGACTGATTCAACATGGCGTTCTAACTCAGCACTTCCTGTGCTCGCGCACAACGGATTCTGAACCTACGATCAACTCTATGATCTGCAAGCGGTTGATCTGCGAATTTATGGGTTCGCCCACACCGATCTCCCTGCGCATGTCGCACCCACTCGATTTCTTGATGGATGCGAGCAACAGCTTCCGTTCTCTTGCGCATCGACGCCTCACCTTCGTGGATCGACCCCGCCGGCCAAGGACCGATCCGCGCAACACTCAATCAGAGCTTTCTCGTTTTTCCGCAACGCTTTACGGGTTCGCCGGGCCGAATACTTGCGTGGATCCTTGGCAAAATCGTGACCGGGTCCGACCAGGCCGGTTCGGCACCGGAACGACTAAGTAACGGTCGCGAAACGCTTTGTGGCACCCCTGTGGCGGGCGCCTCGGGGCAGTTTCCCGTGCCCGACTGTAGGACGCTTGCAACAACCGAGGCCAACAAGTGAACGGTTCCGCAGCGCCTGGTTCGCCGGTCATCCTGATTGCCAACGATCAGGAATGGTCTGCCCGCTCGATCGAGTCGATCCTCGCGCCCGAGGGGTACGAGGTCCGTCGAGCCTACACCGGAACCCAGGCGCTCGAGCTCGCTCGAGGCATCCAGCCGGACCTCCTGATCCTCGATACCCAACTCCCTGACATCAGTGGCCCGGACGTCTGCCGCGCCATTCGCGCCGACCCTCGGATCGGACCCAGCACGCCGGTGATCATCACCACCGCCGGCCAGTCCGCCCGCGCGCAGCGATTGGAGGCGTACCGCGCCGGCGCCTGGGAATTCTATGGCCAGCCGCTCGACGGCGAGCTGCTGTTGCTCAGAGTCCGCGTCTTCATCGATGCCAAGCTGTGTACCAATCGCCTGCGCGACGCCGCCTGGCAGGATCCGGTGTCCGGCCTCTACAACCCTCACGGGATGGCGCAGCGCGCCACGGAGCTTGGCGCCGACGCCCGGCGGGGCAGGGCAGCGCTGGCCTGCGTCGTGTTCGTCGTGGACGACGCGGAGGCCACCGCCGGCGTCGAGCGCGCCGACGCCCTCGCCACCCGGGTTGCCCATGGACTCAAGCAGATCAGCCGGGGCTCCGATGTCATCGCCCGGCTCGGCCCGCTCCGCTTTGGGATCGTCGCTCCCGCTACGTCCGTGGAGGGCGCGAATATCCTTGCCCGCCGGCTGGTTTCTCGCCGCCCCGGCGCCAGCGGCCGCGAGGGAGATGATCTCTCCATCCGGGCCGGCGTTTTCGCGGTGAGCGACTTCGCCGGCGCCGGACTGGATATTCTCGACATGCTGGAGCGGGCCGGTACCGCGGCCGCAGAGGCCACCGACGAGCAGCCGATCCGCTCCACCGCATCTTCCGTCATCGGATAGCGACCGGGCGTCCGGGGCGAGCAGAGGGCCGTCGGCGGTTGCGCCGACGGCCCTCTCGTTTTCGGTCCGCTCCGAGCGGGGCCGGTCAGCCTTCGCGCGCGTTCACCGAGGCGGGGAGCTGCTCGCTCGGCTCCTCGTCTTCCGCCGCGTACCCGTAGCTGTACGAGTAATACTTGTATCCCACGGTTCCCGAGTGAATGTCGTTCAGCACCGCACCCAGGAGCCGGATCGGGAGCCGATCCATGATCTGGAGCTTGGCCTCCGCCAGTTGCCGGTCGGTCTCACCGGCCCGGAGGACCAGGAGCATGTGGCCGGTCATACTGCCGAGCACGAAGGGGTCGATGCCGGCGCCAAGGGGCGGGCTGTCGACGATGATCACGTTGAACCGCTGGCGGACCTGGGTCATCAGCTCCGCCATCCGCGCCGATCCCAGCAGCTCCGGGCCCTGGTGAAGCCGGGACCCGCTGCTCACCAGGGTGAGCCCGCTGTGGGACGTGGCGCGCAGGATCTGCTCGATGTTGGCCTGGCCCGCCAGGTGGTCGAGCAATCCCGGGCGGCGCTCGGCGGCGAATGTCCGGTGGAGCTCACCGCGACGGGTATCGCCGTCGATGAGCAGGGTCCGGTATCCCGCTTCCGCGAAGGAGAGCGCCAGGTTCGACGCCACCAGGGACTTGCCGTCCCCGGGTGACGGGCTGGAGACGGTGAAGATCACCGGATCTCCGGGATTGTAGCAGTGGGACAGGCTGAGCCGGATCGAGCGGAACGACTCGATGACCTGGGCCGCTTCCTCGCTGGTCATCGTGGCCCCGCGGGCGGCCTGCTTGATTTCCGGTACCGCGCCGAGGATGGGCAGACCGAGATCGTGGGTAACCTGGTCGGGGTAGCGGAAGCGGCGATCGATCAGGTCCAGCAGGACGGCGAGTCCGAGTCCGAGCCCCAGTCCTCCCGCGATGCCCATGGCGATGATCACCCAGGCCCGGTTCTTGGTGGGCTTGGTGGGCGCAACCGCCTCGTCCTGAATTCTGACGTCCGGAATCGCGCTCACCTCGGAAAGCCGCGCGGATTCGAATCGCGCCACGAGGTTGTTGTAGATCACCTCGGCGCTCGCCACCTCGCGCTTCAAGCGGGCCTCATTGATCGACCGCGCCGGCACCTCCTGCAGCTCCTGTCCCGCCACCCGGATTTGGCCGGCCAAGTCCTTCTCCTGGCGGCTGAGCTGGTCGATCAGGGCGTTGGCGTAGGCCGGAATGGTCTGCTTCCGAATGGTATCGATCCGCTCCTTGAGGTACTGGATCGGCTTGTAGTCATCGGTGTATTTCGACCGAAACTCCCGCAGCGCCGCCTCCGCCTGGGAGAGCTCGGTCAAAACCCTGCCGAAGTCCGGCGCTTCACGGACCGACTTGATGGTGGTGAAGGCGTCGACCGCGAGCTCGCCGTTCTGGGTGCGCCGCAGCACGTCCTCGATCGAGGTGCGGTCGCGATGGATCGCGTCGAGCGCCTGGCGCTGGCTGAAGTAACTCGAGTAGACGGTGGGCTCGGTCATCTGCAGGCCGGGGGAGACCGGGACGTCCTCCCGCGGGAGGGTGACAGTCTTCACCTTGTACGACTCCAGCTCCCGCTCGGCGTTCCGGAGCCGGATCTGGCCGGCGGTGACCTGGGTATCGAGCGTGGCCACGAGCTCGGTGAGCTTGCTCCTCTTGAGCCGGGCGGCCTCGGTGACGAACTGGTGGATCAGCAGGTTCAGCGTGCCGGCGGTCTTGTCGGCGTCCTCACCCGAAAGCTGGAGGGAGAGGAAGCGACCCTTCTGCCCGTTCATTCGAGTCTGGAGGTCATCCTTGAGCTTGACCGACGCCTCGCGGGGTGTCACCAGCTCGAAGGCGATCTCGGTTCCGCGGTAGGCTCGCCCGATCTGCGGTACCCAGCGGAATCCAAGGCGGCGGCCGACCGAATCGCCCACGGCGCCGGATTCCTTATAGCGCCCACTCCGCTGGGTCAGGTCGTAGGTCTTGCCGTCCTTCGAAAATGCGATGGCGTACCGGCCGGGGGTGAACCGGTCGGCGAGGCCGAACGCCTCGAAGAGCCGGTCGTCCTCAGGATGGCGGGGTTCGAGGAAGAGGCGGCGTTCGCGGACCACCGGATCGAGGATGCTGAAGGTCGTGAGGAGCTCGAGCCACTGGGCCGAGGTGAGCAGGCCGGGCGCCTGGACCGGGCCGGCGGCCTCATCGAGCGCCTCGAAGAACAGGGTGGCGCGTACCTCGAACTTCGGCTTGAGGAGCCGGGAGGCTACCACCCCGAGACCCGAGCCCACCAGCGTGGTGACCAGGATGATCCATTTGTACCGCTTGAGCGCCGCCAGAATCCGCGCGATCGGATTCATTCGGGGCGCGCCGGTTCCTCCCATTGGCTCGGACGGGAGGCCGGCCCCCGAGGGGATCGAACCGAGGGCGGCAGGCTGCCTCATGAGCGGAGCGGTCATCGATCCTCACCAGAACCCGGGGTCAACCAGACAATAAACCTGTAATTCCGCGCGAGATATGCAAGGTCGGTACCCATCGGGATGCGACTCGCGTACCCCATCAATGGGCGGTATCTTGTAGGTAATATGCAACAATAGTGCTGGCTTGGCGCATCGACCCATGGCGTCAGATTGGCAATTCCGTGCGTCCGTGCTACGGAATTGGCCCCATGTTGCCGGCTTGCGGCATGATTCTCGCCTCAAGTTGGGCCCTGAGCAACAGCAATGATCGAATGACAGCGCGTTAACCTCTTGTGTGGGGCGCATGTCCAGCTCTCTAGCAAGCGATTCTCTGCCGGGCTCCGCCCGCCCCTCGGATGCGGGGCCGGGCCGCGATCCGCTATCGATCCCGACCGAGGTCAAGGCCAGCATCAAGATCCTGCTGGTCGACGACGAGCGGACCCTGCGGGAGAGCTGCGCGAGCGTCCTGCAGATGGACGGCTTCTCGGTGACCCTGGCGGGGCGGGGCGAAGAGGCCCTTGACCTGGTCAAGCGGCGCCGGTTCGACATCGTCCTGGTCGATTTGTACATGTCGCAAGTGTCGGGGCTCGAGCTCCTCCGGGCGGCCCTCGAAGGGAATCGCGACACGATCGTCGTGGTGATGACCGGAAATCCGAGCGTGACCACCAGCATCGAGGCGCTGCGGGCCGGTGCCTGGGACTACCTCCCCAAGCCGTTCAGCGCCACCCATCTGCAAGTGCTGATCGGGCGCGCCTCCCATGCGGTGATGGTGAACCGGGAGGCCAACGAGCTCCGCCAGCAGGTCCTGCAGCAGCACAGCCACAGTGATTCGATCGCGCTGATCGGCATATCACCGACCTTCCGCAAGGCGGTGGAGCTTGCCCGCAAGGTTGCCCCGACCGACGCGAGCGTGTTCATCAGCGGGGAGAGCGGCACCGGCAAGGAAGTCATCGCCCAGTTCATTCATCAGCACAGTCGGCGCGCCA
>JBGPEJ010000068.1:0-13017 GCA_041482775.1 Gemmatimonadota bacterium
CCTGCCCCAGGGCAAGGCCATGCTCCATGAGGCCGGCATTCCGGCGTACATCTTCCCCGAGTCGGCGGCCCGCGCCCTCGCGGCCATGAATCGCTGGCGCGAATGGCAGGAACAGCCTCCCTCGGCGCCGGAGTCACCCTCGGTGGACTCGGGGACGGCCCGCCGCCTGATCGAAACTGCTCGCACTGAGGGACGCGACCGGCTTTCGGAGGACGAGGCCCTTGCCCTCCTCGCAGCCTACGGGATACCGGTCGCGGAGGGGGAGCTGGTGGGGAGCGCCGACCAGGCGGTCCACCAGGCAGAGCGGATGGGGTTTCCGGTCGTCCTCAAGATCGTGGCCCCGGCAATCGTCCACAAAACCGAAGCCGGCGGCGTGAGAGTGAACCTCTCCGATGCGGCCGAGGTCCGGCGGGCCTATGCCGAGATCCTGACCGGGGCGGAGGAGGCAGAGCCGGGTGCCCCGATAAGCGGCGTCCTGGTCCAACCGATGGTGCAGAACGGAAGGGAATTCATCGTGGGAATGACCCGGGATCCCCTGTTCGGCCCCCTCGTCATGTTCGGTTTGGGGGGCATCCTGGTCGAGGTGCTCCGCGACGTGTCGTTTCGCATCGCTCCGCTCGGCCGGGACGACGCCCGCCGGATGATGCGGGAAATCCGGGGAGCCAAGCTGCTCGATGCGGTGCGTGGGGGGCCTCCAGTGGATTCCACCGCCATCGAGGACGTCCTGCTCCGGGTCTCGGCCCTCGCGGTGAGCTTCCCCGAAATCGCCGAACTGGACATCAATCCCGTGATGGGCATGCCAACCGGCCTTCTGGCGGTCGATGCCCGCGTCCTGCTGGGCCCGAATCCTCGCTGACTCGGTGCGCCGTTCCCGCCCCGCCGAGGGCTCCGTCGCCCGGCTGACGATCGGCCGGGGAGGGGTTATAGTATGGGAAGGACACCCATCGGAATCGAACGCATGAAACGCCCGCGCTCCGCCCTTGTCGCGGTCTCCGCGCTCCTCCTCTCAGCGGGCTGCCTCAACACCGAGGGGACCGTCGGCTCGGTCACTCTCGACTTCGACTTCAACAGCCCGGCGCAGGGGGACGGCTGGACCGCCGGGGCCGCCGATTTCCCGGTGGCGCGGGCCGCCGACGTCGGCGCGGTGGGAGATCGCCGTCTCCTCCCCGCCGCCATCTCGACCACCCGGCAGGGGCTCTATCAGGCCGGCACCAACGTGACCGGAGACCTGTTTCTCTTCTTCAAGAAGCGGCTGGTCGGGTTGATTCCCAACACCAGCTACAAGATCTCCATCTCGCTGGAGTTCGCCAGTAGTCTCCACTCCGGCTGCACCACCGGGCCGGGGCCGCAAGTCTGGCTCAAGGCCGGAGTGAGCGCCGTGGAGCCGACCTCCGATCCGAACGCCGGGGGAATCTACCGGATGAGCATCGAGAAAGGGGACCAGTCCGATCCGGGGCTGTTCACCCAGCTCGGGGACATCCGCAACGGCCTGACCGGCTGCCCCGCGCCCGGCACCTTCGCCCTCCGCGCCACGACGGCTCAGATGCAACTGGCCACGGTGGCCACCGATTCCCAGGGGGGATTCTGGATGTTCATCGGGACCCAATCGACCGCACTCGCCCGCCACGAGGTGTACTTCAACCACCTGACCATCAAATTCCAGTAACGCATTAACGAATTCACATCCCGCAAGATCGCCCCCTGGCGGGAGTGCGAGCCCGGAGTGATCTTTGCCTGTCGCCGATTCCTCGGCGGCTCACGAGATCAAGGAGTGCGGGTTGATCAAGCACCTCGAGGGGGCGATGGCCTCGGCCGCCCTTCTCCTGAGCTTCGCGTGTGCGGGCGACGACTTGCCCACGGCGGCCCCCGCCGCACCGCCGGTGCTGAGCTTTCACGATTTCGGTCTCGAGAGCCCGGCCGCAACGCCGCTGAACTTCCCGGTTCCCCTCACGGTCCCGACCTACGACGGCTCCGGCGAGGCGGTCCACCCGGACGTGCTGTGGTTCCCGGCTCGCTGGCACGGCTGGGAGTACTGGATGGCATTTTCCCCCTATCCCAGGGGGATGCAGAAGTACGAGAATCCCTCGATCGTGGTCAGTCATGACGGGCGGAGCTGGCAGGTGCCGGCCGGCATGGTGAATCCGATCATTAACCCGGCGCGGAGGCGCTCCTACAATTCGGATCCCGACCTCTCCTACGACGCCCGCAATGACCGGCTCGTGCTGCTCAACCGCGAGGTGCGGGGCGGCTTCAATCTGGTCTCGATGCTCACCTCGCCGGACGGGGTGAGCTGGAGCGCGCCGCGGACCATGTTCCGCCGGCCGAACCACGGGATGATCTCCCCCGCCCTGGTGCTCTCTCCCACCGGGGGAGCCACCATCTGGTACGTCGACGCGGGCTCGAAGGCCTGTCGCAAACGAGTCACCCGCATCGCCCGCCAGGAGGTCTCGGCCGGTGCGCTCAACTTCTCGGCGCCGGATCGCGGCTGGTCCGCCCCGCGAGTGGTCGGGCTCGTGCAGCCGGGGTACTTCATCTGGCATCTGGACGTATCGTGGATCGCCGCCAAGCAGGAGTACTGGGCGGTGTATCCCGCCTATGCCGCGAAGGGATGCGGCGCCCGCGACCTCTTCTTCGCGCGCAGTCGGGACGGGATCACCTGGACCACCTACCAAACTCCGGTGCTGCGGCACGAAGACGAGCGGTGGACCAGTGCGATGCTCTACCGTGCCGCCCTGCTCTACGACGCCAGCCGGGACGCGGTGCGGATATTCCTTTCCGCCTCCGCTCCCGGCCCGGAGTGGCGGCTGGGCTATGTGGAGTTCACCTACGCCGAGCTGCTCGCGGCCCTCGACGGCAGTTCCCCCCGGGCGCTGGTCGGGCATCGGCTGAAGCCGGGCGGCCCGATTCCGCCCCCGCCGATCGACGAGGGCCGGCTCCCCTAGTCCCTGCTCATTCGGGTAGGCCGCGGCGCAGTCCGGCGCGGTCGAAGGGCCGGGCCAGGTCCCTCCTGGCGCTGGGTAGATGAAGACTCGCTAGATTCCTGCTCCATGGAGGTGTACGGTTTCGGTCCCCGCCCACTCCTGGCTGATTTCTCCCTCAAGCTCCACGTGTGTAACCCGAAGTGCTGACCGACGCTACGCCCCGACGATTGGAGCCGTCCATGCCGCTCGCCCGCCGTGCCACTGCGCTTGCCGCCGCCGCGTTCCTCCTGCCCGCCGCCGGGGCGGCCCAGCAGGCCTTCGAGGGAATCGCCGTCTTCAAGTCGACCATGGAAGGCAAGAGCTTCGAGACCACGTACTACTCCAAGGGGGGGCGGTCCCGACAGGACATTGCCGTGGGAGGGGTCCAGAGCATCTCGATCACCGACATCCCCGCCGGGAAGGGCTACACCTTGATCCCGTCGCAGAAGAAGTATCTGGTGATGGACTACAAGGAGTTGGGAGAGACGGCGAAGGAGATGAGCAAGACGATGGGGGGCAAGCACGACCCCGCGGCCGCTACTCCATTCAAGCTCACCCCCACCGGCCACAAGGAAACCATCGCCGGCTACTCCTGCGAGCATTACCTGCTCCAGATAAAGGACGGGGAGCCGATCGACTTCTGCGTGGCCAAAGGCCTGGGCAACTACCTCTTCGGCGGGAGTGGCGGCGGCCAGGCAGGCCGCGCCGCCGCGTCCGGATATCTGAGCGAGCATCCGGAGTTCCGGCAGATGGCCGTCATGTTCAAGGACGGTTTCTTCCCGCTCAAGATGACCGTGGTCAAGAACGGCAAGACGGTGATGGTGCAGGAGGCAACCCGGGTCGAGCGGAAGAGCGTCCCCGACGAGGTGTTCGCAATTCCCGCCGGCTATAGCCAGATCAAGATCCCCTCGATACCCGGGCTCACCGGCAAGCGGCCGTGAGACGGCCCAGGGCCCGGTCGGGAATGCCATGAACCGGCGCTGAGCCGTTGCGAGGAGAAGATCGGCGCGGCTTCCGGCTCCGGGGGCCGCGCCGTATCTTTGCGGCGCCCTTTCTTCGCCCACCGCATCGGAGTCCTCCATGTTGCACCGCCCCACCGCAGCCTGCTTCGCCGCCTTGCTGGCGATTCCGGCCATCGGCGCCGCTCAACGCACCCCCGCCGCCCCGACCCCCGACACCGCCGCCTTCAGCCAGCTCAAATTCCGCTACGTCGGTCCGGAAGGAAACCGGGTTTCCTCGGTGGCCGGCGTGGCGGGCGATCCCAAGGTGTACTACGCCGGCGCCGCCTCGGGCGGGATCTTCAAGAGCTCCGATGGCGGAATCCACTGGCAGCCCATCTTTGACGACCAGCCGGTGGCCTCGGTGGGGGCGCTGGCGGTTGCTCCGTCCGATCCGAATGTCGTGTGGGCCGGAACCGGCGAGCCGTTCATCCGTAGTCACATCTCGCTGGGCTGGGGAGTCTATAAATCGACCGACGCCGGCAAGAGCTGGACTCGGATGGGGCTGGACAACTCCGGCCGCATCGGGCGGATCGTGATCGACCCCCGGAATCCCGACGTGGTAGTGGTTGCCGCGCTGGGCCATGCGTACGGCCCCCAACCGGAGCGCGGCGTCTACCGCACCACCGACGGCGGCAAGACCTGGGAACGCACTTTGTTCGTCAACGACAGCACCGGCGCGATCGATCTCGTTATGGACCCGGGGAATCCGCGAATCCTCTTCGCCGCGACCTGGCAGATCGAAATTCACACCTGGGGCCGGGAGAGTGGCGGCGCGGGCAGCGGCATCTGGAAAACCACCGACGGCGGTGTGACCTGGAAGCGGCTGACCGGGCACGGCCTTCCGGAGACCCCGGTCGGCAAGATCGGGCTGGCGATTGCGCGGAGTAACACCAATCGGGTCTACGCCTTGATCGAGACCGGCGATGGCGTGCCGGTCCGCGGCAAGGATGCGGGCACCGGAGAGCTCTGGCGCTCGGATGACGGTGGGGACAACTGGCAGCTGGTGAGCCACGACCGGCAGCTCGCCGGGCGCACCCAGTATTACACCCGCATGGCGGTGGCCCCGGACAACGAGAACGAGGCGTATTTTCTTTCCGCGTTCTACAGCAAGACCTTGGACGGCGGCAAGACCACCATCGATCCCCCGAACGCCGAAATCCCCGGCGGAGATCACCACGACATCTGGATCGACCCGACCGACGCCAACCGGCAGGTGGTCGGGCACGATGGCGGAATCTCCATTTCGATCAACCGGGGCAAGAGCTGGAACCAGATCCAGCTGCCGGTGGCCCAGATGTACCACGTGACGGTCGACAACCGGATTCCCTACTTCGTCTATGGCAACCGGCAGGACGGGCCCTCGGCGATGGGGCCCAGCAACAGCCGGTTCGGTCCGGGCGAGGGCACCATTCCGCGCGGCATGTTCCAGTCGGTGGGCGGCGGCGAGAGCGGCTGGGCCACCCCGGACCCCGAAGACCCGACCACGGTATGGTCGAGCGCCTCCGGGTGGGGTGCCGCTGGGGGCGTCGTAACCCGGTACGATGCGCGGACCAACATGACCCAGAACGTCGAGGTCTGGCCCGACGGGCCGATGGGCTCGGCGGCGGCGGATCTCAAGTACCGCTGGGTGTGGAACTTTCCGCTCACCATCTCACCCCACGACCATAACAAGGTCTACGTCGGCAGCCAGTACGTCCACGTTACGACCGACGGCGGGCGGAGCTGGAAGGTGATCAGCCCCGACCTCACCCGGAACGACAAGAGCCGGCAGCAGAGCTCCGGCGGACTCACCCCGGACAACATCGGCGTCGAGTACTCCGGCGTGGTGTTCGCCATCGCGGAGTCCCGGCTCAAGGCGGGCCTTATCTGGGTGGGAACCAACGACGGCCAGGTGCAGCTCACCCGGGACGGCGGCGCCACCTGGTCCAATCTCACCGCCAATCTTCCCGGGTTGCCGGCATGGGGCACCATCGCCAACATCGAGCCGTCACGCTATGACACCGCCACGGCCTACCTGGCGGTGGACGGCCACCAGGCCAACAATCGCGATCCGTGGATCTACAAGACCACCGATTACGGGAAGACCTGGCGGCTCATTACCGCCGGGATCCCCCGGACCCCGCTCAGCTACACCCACATCGTGCGGGAAGATCCGGTGCGGCGGGGACTGCTCTACGCCGGCACCGAGGGGGGGCTCTATGTCTCCTTCGACGATGGGGAGAAGTGGCAGCCGCTGCAGACCACCCTTCCCCATGCACCGGTCTACTGGATCGTGGTGCAGGAACACTTCAGCGACCTGGTGGTGGCCACCTACGGCCGGGGCATCTGGATCCTGGACGACGTCACCCCGCTTCGCGAGCTGGCGCCGTCGGTGACCGCGAAGGATGCCCACCTCTTCGCCCCCCGGGCCGCCTACCGCCTGCGGGGGGCTGAGGGACAATTCTCGGTGGCGTACGATCCATCGGCCGGGCAGAACCCGCCGAATGGCGCGTCGATCAACTACTGGCTCAAGTCTGAGTCCAAGGACAGCGCCGCGCTCAGCATCCTGGACGGGACCGGCAAGGTGGTCCGCACCTTCAAGGGCCCATCCAAGGCCGGTATCAACCGGGTCTGGTGGAACCTCCGATTCGACCAGTCGAAGGAAGCCAAGATGCGCACCCCACCGCTTTACGCCCCCGACATCGTCGTGGGCGCCGACGGCCGGAACGCTCCGGACGGTGTCCGGCTGGGCATCCTGGCGCCGCCGGCCACCTACACCGTCAAGCTCTCCGCCGCCGGGCAGGAGGCCACCCAGAAGCTCGAGCTGCGGAAAGACCCCAAGTCCGGTGGCAGCCTCGAAGAAATCGCGGTCCAGACCGCCCTCATGACGGAAATCCGCACCGATCTCGAGGACGTGGTGGGGATGGTCAACCGGATCGAGTCCGCGCGGGCCCAGCTGGTGTCGCTCCGGAACACTCTCACGGGGGACTCCACGATGACCGGGCTCCGCGCTGACGCCGACTCGGTCGAGAAGAAGCTGATCGCGGTGGAGCAGGACCTGGCTCAGCTCCAGCTCACCGGTCGGGGACAGGACGACGTCCGCTACCCGATGCGGCTCATGGGCCGGCTCGGCTGGCTGGCAGATGGGGTCGGCGGCTCCGATTTTGCCCCGACGACCCAGCAACGCGAGGTCCACCAGCTGCTACGACAGGAGGTCCAGAGCGCGCGGACCCGACTGGATGCGGTGCTGCAGAGCGACCTCGCAGGGTTCAACACCAAGTTGGCACAGAAGCGGGGCCAGGGGATTCTGATCCCATGAGGTGGTGGGTCGGCGCCGCGGTGCTGCTCGCCGCCGCCGCTCCAGCGGCGGCGCGGCAACGCGCGCCGTTCCAGATCGAGGAGACCACCATCTCCGAGATTCATGCCGCCATCAAGGCCGGCACCCTGACCTGCCACGGGCTGGTCGAGCGCTATCTGGCGCGGATCGCCGCGTACGACAAGAGCGGCCCCGCGATCAACGCGCTGGTGATAGTCAATCCGAAGGCACTCGCCCTCGCCGACTCGCTCGATCGCCGGTTCCGGAGCGACGGACGGCTCACCGGGCCGCTGCACTGCATCCCGATAATCGTCAAGGACAACTTCGAAACCGCGGACCTTCCGGTGACGGCGGGCTCGCTCTCGTTGGCCGGCTACATCTCCAATCGGGACGCGTTTCAGGTGAAGCGGATCCGTGCGGCCGGGGCGATTGTGCTGGCCAAATCCAATATGGCCGAGTTTGCGTTCAGCCCCTATGAAACGGTGAGCTCGATCCTGCCGGGCTACACCCGGAATCCCTTCGCGCTGGACCGGGTGACGGCGGGTTCGAGCGGCGGTACCGCCGCCGCCGTTTCAGCCAACCTTGGCGAGGTGGGTCTCGGCACCGACACCGGGAATTCGATCCGGGGCCCGGCTTCGCACAATGCCCTCGTCGGTATCCGCTCAACCATGGGCCTCACCAGCCGCGCCGGAGTGGTGCCGCTCAGTCTCTCGGCGGATATCGCCGGACCGTTGGCGCGCACCGTGGCCGACGCCGTGGCGGTGTTCCAGGTGATTGTGGGCGAAGATCCCGACGACCCCGCCACGGCGGCCAGCCACGGCCGTCCACCCGAGAGCTACGCCGCGGCGCTCCTCCCGGACGGTCTCAAGGGAGCCCGTCTCGGCGTGCTGCATCAGGCCTACGACACCCCCACCGCGGATCCGGAAGTGCTGGCGGTGTTCCAGCGAGCGCTGGAGGACCTGCGCCGGGCGGGCGCCACGGTCATCGATCCGGTGAGCGTCGACAGCCTCGACGGTTGGCGACGCCTGCAGAGCGGCGCCTGCCTCCCGTTCAAGTTCGACCTCAACGCCTGGTTCGCCCAGCAGGACGCGAAAATCCCGGTCAAGAGCCTGGAACAGGTGATCAAGTCCCGCCGGTTTCATCCTTCGATCGAGGCCCGGCTCACCGCCTCCCAGGCGGTTGACACACCGCCGGGGCAGAGCGGCGGATGCAGGAGCAGGGAGGAGTTCCGGGCCAAGCTCCGCGCCGGCGTTCTGGAAGTGATGGATACCCAGCGGCTCGACGCGTTGGTGTATCCGACCTGGAGCAATCCGCCGAGGTTGATCGGAGACTTGAACACGCCGGCCGGAGACAACAGCCAACTCTTCTCGCCCAGCACCGGGTTCCCGGCGATCAGCGTCCCAATGGGCTACACCCGGGGCGGCGCGCTTCCCGCGGGGCTCCAGCTCTTCGGTCGGCCGTGGAGCGAGGCCACGTTGGTCCGGCTCGCCTACGGGTACGAACAGGCAACCCATCACCGCCACGCGCCACCGACCACCCCACCCCTGCCATGAACTGGCTGGCCGCGGTGGCCCTGCTGTGCTTCGCGGCCAACTCCGTGCTCGCCCGGGTGGCCCTCCGCACCGGCGGGATCGATCCGGCCTCCTTCACCGCCATCCGTCTGGCGTCAGGAGCCCTGGTGCTCTGGCTTCTGGCACTTCGGACCCGCCATGACCCGGCCGCCGAGCGCGCCGGGCGGTGGACCGCCGCCCTCCTGCTCTTCCTCTACGCCGCCCCCTTCTCCTTTGCCTACGTCCGGCTCTCTACCGGCACCGGCGCGCTGATCCTGTTCGGCCTGGTCCAGCTCACCATGATCGGCGCCGGACTCCGCTCCGGCGAGCGCCCCCATCAGCGGGAATGGGCCGGTCTTCTCATCGCGCTGGCGGGATTGGTCTATCTCAACTTGCCGGGACTCAGTGCTCCCTCGCCGCTGGGCGCGGCCCTGATGGGGGTGGCAGGCATCGCCTGGGGGCTCTACTCCCTGCGAGGCCGCACCGCCGACCAGCCCCTCCGCCAAACCGCCACGAGCTTTTTGCTGGCCACACCGCTCGGGCTGGCGCTGGGCGCCGGCGGGTATACCCACTCCCACCTCACCCCGGCTGGAGTCGCCGCGGCCGCCGTCTCGGGTGGAGTGGCTTCGGGGGGTGGATACGCAATCTGGTACGCGGTGCTGCCCCGGCTCAGCCGCACCCGTGCCGGCACCATTCAGCTCGCGGTCCCGGTGCTCGCCGCGCTGGCGGGCGTGGGAATCCTGGGCGAGCCGGTGTCGCTGCGGCTGGTGGCTTCGGCGGTGATCATCCTTGGCGGCGTAGGGCTCGCAATCTCGGCGCGGGCGC
The DNA here is from genome assembly GCA_041482775.1 of Gemmatimonadota bacterium. Taxonomy (GTDB): domain Bacteria; phylum Gemmatimonadota; class Gemmatimonadetes; order Gemmatimonadales; family GWC2-71-9; genus JABFSM01. Next base: position 9,632 of record JBGPEJ010000068.1, read on the forward strand.
GCGACTGACCTACTCCTTCGCTCCGAGCCACTCCCGCACCATCCGGCTCACCCGCATCGCCGCGGGCGGATCGAGGTTCGACAACACCACCAGGTCGTAGCCGCCGGGCAGGTCCCCTTCAACGACTGAGTTGACCCCACCCGTCCCGCCGGCGACGCCGATCCCCGCCGGGGGACCCGCCGTGATGCGGCCCTGCCGCAGCGCCTGGACGAACCGGGCCAGATCTCCCACCGTGGAATAACCGCCCCCCGCCGCACTCCCCCGGCCCGGAAGCTGATCGGTGTTCCGATGCAGGGGTGCGGTTGGAGCCGCATCCTCATCGCCGCGGGTATACCCGATTGCCGTATTGGGTGGGAGGGAGTCAACCGCGAAATGCCCGGTGCGAGTCATCCCCGCCGGTTCATAGATGTGCTTCCGCACGTAGTCGTAATAATCCTCGCCGGAGAGCCGCTCCACCAGCAGACCCAACACGACGTACCCCGCATTCGAGTATTCGCTCCTGGCGCCCGGCTCGAACTCCAGCGGCCGATCGGCAAAGAGCTGGAGGAAGTCTCGATTGTGGCGGATTTCGCTCCGCTTGCCACCCGGTGGCGGGTCGAAAATGTTGCCGCCGATTCCCGAGCGGTGCTGCAGGAGCTGGCGGATGGTAATTCGCCTGGCCACGTCGGGGTTGGGGTAACTGGGCCAGTACTTCGCCACGGTGGAGTCCAGATCGAGCCTCCCTGCCGCCGCCAACTGTCGGATGGCCGTGGCGGTGAAGACCTTGTTGATCGAGCCCAGATTGAATGCGGTCTCCACGTCATTGGCTCGGCCCGCATCACGATCGGCCATTCCGTAGGCGCGCTGGAACACCGGCGCGCCGCCCTTCGTAATGAGCACGACACCGGAGAACTGGTCCAGCCGCATCAGGCTGTCGAGCGAGGCGGTGAGTTGCGCGATCAGCCCGGCTTGGGAAATCGGGACCGGCTCCCGCGGCTGGGCGACCATCGGTGTCGGGGCGGCGAGGGGCGCAGCTCCCAGCGCGGCGCCGATGAGGCAAAGCTGAATTGGTGATTGCATATCGGACCGGATGCGCGGGTCGGGGGCGGCGTTGCAGGCCAGGGCCCCGGACGTTCCACCCCTGGGACGTTTCACGCAACGGTTTGGGGGGTGCCGGTATCTCACCCAATGTTCACCAACCACGAGGCCCCGCCATGCTGGCGGTACTAGGAATCCTCGCCCTTCTCCAGGGCCCCAACAGCTTCGGTCGTCCGGTTGTCCTGCCGGCCGTCACCGCCACCAGCGCCACCGCCGTGCGCGCGGTGCGGGCGCCGGTCATCGACGGTCGGGACGAGGACGAGGTCTGGCGCACCGCTACACCCATCACGGCGTTTCAGGAGTTCGACCCCAACGAGGGGAAGGACCCCCGGTTCCGCACCGAGGCCAAGGTGGCCTACGACGCCCGCAACTTCTTCGTGTTCATACGGATGTACGACCCGGAGCCACAGCGGGTGCTCAAACTGCTGGCCCGCCGGGACATCCGGACCCCGAGTGACCAGATCAAGATCATCATCGATTCCTATCACGACCGCAGGTCGGGTTACGAGTTTGCCGTGAACCCCGCCGGCGTCAAGCGCGACTACGCCATCTACAACGATGGCAATGAGGACGATGCCTGGGACGGAGTCTGGGAGGCCAAGACCACGGTGGACTCCCTTGGATGGACCGCCGAGTTCCGGATCCCTCTTTCCCAGCTCCGGTACGCCCAGAGCGAGTCCAATACGTTTGGATTCGCGATCTGGCGGGACATCGACCGCTACAAGGAACGGGTCAGCTGGCCGCTCTATCGCCGGGACGTTGCCGGGCTTTCTTCGCAATTGGGTGAGGTATCCGGCCTGACCGGGCTGGCCGCGCCGCGCCGGCTGGAGATTTCCCCATACGCAGTGACCAAGAACGTCACCGTCCCCAAGACGACAACCACCTACGACCATCCTCAGAAATTCACCGGCGGTCTCGATTTCAAGTACGGCCTCTCTTCCAATCTCACGGTCGATGGCACTGTGAACCCCGACTTTGGCCAGGTCGAAGCCGACCCCGCCGTCCTCAATCTCTCGGCGTTTGAGACCTTCTTCCAGGAGCGGCGGCCCTTCTTCATCGAGGGCGCCGGGCTGCTGAGCTTCCCGATCAACTGCAACGTGGTCCACGACTGCGGCTCCGAGAATCTCTTCTACTCCCGCCGAATCGGCCGAACCCCGCAACTCCGGGACGATTACGGCGACGCCACCTCGGCCACCGGCAGCAGCATTCTCGGCGCCGCCAAGATCACCGGCCGGACTCCGGGCGGCCTGGCGGTGGGCGTCATCGACGCGGTCACCGGGCGGGAGTCCGGTACCCTGAACCGGACCATCGAGCCGCGGTCCAACTACTCGGTGGTGCGGGCTACCCAGGATTTCCGGCATGGAGAGGGCACCGTCGGATTCATCGGCACCATGGTGAATCGCTCGCTCGACCAGTGGACCGAGGGCGCGCTGCGGTCCACCGCGCTGGTGGGCGGCGTCGACCTCCGGAACCGGTTCCTCAAGAGCCGTTACGAGATTACCGCCCGGCTGGTGGGCTCCAGGGTAACCGGTAGCCCGGCGGCGATTGCCGCCACCCAGCAAAGCTCGGTGCACTACTTCCAGCGGCCCGATGACCGGGTCGCGTTCGACCCCACCCGGACCGCCCTGGGCGGCGACGCCGAGCAGGTCACTTTCGGCAAAGTGGGCGGTGGCAAGCTCCGCTTCGAAACCAGCTTCGAGCGGGTTTCCTCTGCTTTTGAGTCCAACGACCTGGGGTACCTGCGCCGGGCCGACTGGCAGGACCAGGCCACCTGGGCGTCACTCAACTTCAACAAGCCGGGCCCCTTCTTCCGGCGGCTGTGGTGGAACTTCAACCAGTGGAACGACTGGACCTCGGAAGGGCTGCCGCTGGAGCGCGCGGTGAACAGCAACGTCCACTTCGAGCTCCCCAACAGCTGGTGGGTGCACGGCGGCGGGACGGTGGGCGGGTTGGGCGCAGTATACTGTGACCGCTGTGCGCGGGGAGGGCCGGCGCTGCGCACCTCGAGCTATATCGCCCCCTGGCTCGGCATCCAGGGAGACACCCGCTGGGTGGTGGTTCCCGGCCTGTGGTTCAACTACTGGAACAGCGACGGAAGCCGGAGCCGCTCCTTCTCGATGAACCCGAGTGTCGACCTTCGGATTTCCACCCGGTGGACCTCATCCCTCGGCTTCAACTACTCGTGGAACCGGGACGACCGGCAGCCGTACGGCAACTTCACCGACGCCGCCAACGTCACCCATTACACCTTTGCGCATCTCGAGCAGCGGACCGGAAGCCTCGAGGCGCGGGTCAACTTTACCGCCTCG
>JBGPEJ010000069.1:0-12940 GCA_041482775.1 Gemmatimonadota bacterium
CGTTCTTCAGCTGGTCGCGCGCCAGCCGGAAGCGAAACGTCCCCCAGGAAGCGATCATCGGGATCACCTTTGTCGTGGCCGCCGCGGGGGTGATCCTGCTCCTGAGCCGGGTGGCGGGCGGGAAGGAAGAGCTGGAGCACCTGCTGACCGGTGATATCCTGAACGTCACCAGAGGCGATGTCGGACAGCGGGCGATCATCTTCGCGGCTTTGGCGGCGTTCTACGGCGCTTTTCACCGGCGCTTCGGGCTGATTTCCTCAGACCCGGAACAAGCCGAAGCCCAAGGGATCAAGGTCCGCCTGTGGGATTTCCTCTTCTACGCGGCGTTCGCTCTCGTCGTGGTGAGCTTCGTGCGGATGGCGGGGGTGCTCCTGACCTTCGCGTACCTCATCGTGCCGGCGGTCTGCGGGGTCATGCTGGCGCAGCGCTGGCTGGGCCGGCTGGTGATCGGGTGGGGAGTTGCCGCCGCGGCGAGCTTGCTCGGGCTGTGGGCTTCGTACCGTCTGGACTTGCCCACCGGGGCGGCGATCGTGGTCGCGTGTGGACTGCTGCTGCTGCTGGTGAGCCTCGGCGCGTCGATGCGGCGGGCGTAGGGTCCCAGAATGCCGCGGCTCGGGCGCCTCACTTCCTCGCTGGTCCTGCTCGCGACCACCCTCGCGGGGGGTCCTGGACTTACCCTGACCGAAGCGTGGGAACATGCCCATCGCACCGGTCCGGGGCACGGCCACAGCATCCACTTCGAGCGGCGGGGTGGGCAGGACCACGACGACACCTGCCGAGCGTGGCTAACCCCCTCACCAGCCCGCACCCCGGCGCACTTTGGGGGAGTCATCAGGCTCCCCGCGCCTGTTGCCACGGCGCCGAATGTCGCAGTTCCCGCATTCCTTCCATGTCATCCCACCCTTCTCCCTCGTTCCCGCGCTCCTCCCGCCTCGGTCTGACGGCAATTGAGCTCGCGCGTCTTCGGACGCGATCCGACGCACCGTCATGAACCGACGGGGCGCCGCCGCACATGGCGGCTCCCGTCTTTGCGGAGGGAAGTCACATGTTTGCTCAATCCCTGTTGTTGCTTACGTCAATCGGGGGAGCGGCCGCTCCTGGTACCAGGGCTCTCATCATATCCCCCGCCCGGGCGATCTCCGAGCGAATGGCGACCGGCGGAACGTTCTTGGGCTTCGCTCGCGTCGGTCTCGCTCCTCACTCCATCTCCGGTCGGGTCAGCGACCCTGACGGCAAGCCGCTCGGCCTGGCCCGCGTACGCCTCGTTGAAACCCGCCGATCCAGCACGACGAGAGAGGACGGGCGGTACACGATCTCTCAGGTGGTGTCCGGAACGTACACGGTGACGTTCGGCTTCATCGGATACAAACCGGAGGTACGGCATGTAACTGTGGGTGACGCGGACGTGCACCTGGATGTCACCCTCAAGCCTTCGGTGCTCGAGCTGCCGGAATTACAGGTTTCCGCGTCGGCCGTGGCGACGAGCGCGGTCAATTCACCCCAGCCGGTAGTGACCACGGGCACCGAGGAGCTCGCCAAGGTCAGGACCACCAGTCTGGGTGAGGCGTTGGCGATCCTGCCCGGGGTACGCAACAACAGCAGCGGGGAGTCCACGGGGAAACCGGTCATCCGCGGGCTCACGAACAACCGGGTGCTCGTGGTGGACGACGGGCAGCGGCTGGAACACAACCAGTGGGGCGACGATCATTTCTCAAGCGTGGAGCCGGCTGCCTCCTCCCGAATCGAGGTCATCCGCGGTCCGGCCAGCGTGTTGTACGGATCGAATGCGCTCGGCGGCGTGGTCAATATCATCGAGGCCGACCTGCCGGACGGGCTCGGCCGGGCGCCGTTTGCCAAGGGCAGGGTGTCGGCGGGGTTCGGCAGCAACAACCGCCAGCCCGATGGCTCCGCCACGATCGACGGAGCCAGCGGCGGTTGGGGGTTCCGTGTCTCCGGCACCGGACGCACTGCCCAGGACGTCCACACGCCGAGCTACGTACTGTGGAACAGCGGGTACCACAATGTCGGCGGAAGCGGCACCGTCGGATACCATGGTTCCTGGGGTTCGCTCACGGGGCGTTACACCTTCCGCCGCGACCGGCTTCAGCTGACGGACTCGGATTCGACCGCCACCGGCTATGCCCGCACCGATGACGACCGCGCCCACCTCGACCTGGCGCTGGGGGTCGGGCGTTCGCGGCTCGACTGGACCGCAGGCTACGAGAACAATCGGCGGTCGGAGTACGGGGATGCCGCGTTGACGGACGCCAAGTTCGGGATGCGGGAGAAGGCGTACACCACCGAGGCGCGGCTCCATCACTCCGTCGGCTCCTTGAACGGCGTCCTGGGGGCATCCGGGGAGTACACCACCGATTACAACTTCGGTGCAGAGCATCTCATGCCCGATTCGAAGACCAGCGGGGTGGGCGTGTACGGGTTCGAGCAGCGGGAGGCCGGCCGCTGGAGCTTCTCGTTCGGCGCGCGGTACGACTACCAGCATCTGAGCGCGGTGGGGGATGCCCTCCTCGGGAACTCGGCCGCGAGCCTCTCCTGGAACTCGGTCACCGGCAATGCCGGCGTGCTGTACCATGTGTCGGAGCCGGTCGCCCTGGTGCTCAACCTGGGGCGCGGATTCCGCGCCCCTTCCGGCTTCGATCTTTTCGCCAACGGGCTGCACGAGGCCACCTCGACCTTCGAGCGGGGAAACCCCAATCTGAAGACGGAAACCTCGTTCAATACGGACTTCAGTGTTCGGATCCAGGGGTCGTCGGCGGTGGCCGAGATCGGCGGCTTCGTCAACCGGATCAGTGGCTTCATTTACACCGTCCCCACCGGCACGAAGGATCCCGAAAGCGGCTTTGAGATCTACGACGTGACGCAAGGGAATGCGCTGCTCGCGGGCTTCGAGGGGCAGTTGGAATTCCACCCGACCGAGTATCTCCACCTCCAGGGTACGGCGGACTATGTGCACGGTCAGAACACGACGACCCACGACCCCCTGCCGTCGATGCCACCGTTCCGCGCGACATACCTGGCGCGGCTCGAGGGCCACAGTATGGGTTCCCTGTCGAGCCCCTACTTCTCCGTGGGCGGTGAAACCAACGCGCGGCAGACCCGCCTCAACCCGGCGGAGGTGTTGTTCTTCGGCCAGGCGTTCGACGGCGGCGGGTATCGGCCGGCGTCCTACACGCTGGTCAATCTCGCGGCCGGCTTTGCGCTGCCCACGAGTCGCGGGCGGACCGTCCAATTCGACCTACAGTTGCGGAACGCGCTCAATCAGAAATGGGCGGACTTTTTGAGCCATCTCAAGACCAACGCGCCGAACCCCGGCATGGGGCGGAACTTCACCGCGCGGGTGACCTGGGATTTCTAAGCGCATCTCCGGGAGGACGGCGCTCGCCGAGGTGCGGGCGCCTCCACCCGCTGTCCTGCAAACAGGCCCGGCGGGTACCAATTGAAAGGCCTATACGCTCGCCAACCTCGGCGGCGGCTTCGGAGTATTGGCCGGTGGATCATCGTTCCGGGTTGATCTGATGCTGCGGAACGCGTTCAACACGGCCTATGCGGAATACCTGAGCCGGATCAAGACCAACGCGCTCAATCCGGGGATGGGAAGGAATTTCGTAATGAAGGTGTCGATGGATTTCTGACCGCGTTCCAGCGGCGGCCGCTACCGCGCCGGCGACCGCTCCCGGGCCCCCGGCCCACTCACCGCCGCGCCCCGCCGGAGCAGCTCCAGGTGGGGCGCGAGCACGTTGGCGAACTGCTCGATGTTGGCGGCGGCCGCCCGCGGGCTCGCAAAGAAGCGCCCGCGAACCCCGAGAGTCCCGATGGTCCGCCCCGCAACCCTGAGGGGAACGGTGACTTCCTCCCCCTCATCGACCGCCCGGATCATCCACTGGCGTTCATCCCGGAGCACCGGAGCGCCCTCGAAGGAATCCACCGGCATGGCCGGAACATCGGCGAATGGACGGGGCGACTGCGGGTCCACCTCGATCACCTCGTCCTCACCCCAGCGAAGGTGCAGGGTGATCCGCTCGTGGGGCTGGCTCTCGGCCAGCTCGGCGGCAAAGCGGGAGAGCGCCTCGCCCAGATGGCCGGTGGTGGCCAGGCCCTCGGCGGCGCGCACCAGCCCGAGCGCCGGCGACTCCACCACCTCGTCGCGGGCGCGGAGCCCGTCCGCCTCCGCCGAGAGGCGCAATCCGAGCACTCGCGGGGCCACCAGGAGCGCGGCGAGCGCCAGGGTCTCCTCATCCTCCGGGCGATAGGCATCCCCGGCGACACTTCCCAGCAGCAGGTAGCCCACTTCCCGTCCGCCGATTTCCATCCGCGCGCCGAGCACCGCGCGGGCGGGGAGAGCTGGGGGCGAGCCGCTCCCGACGCTCCAGTCCGCTTCCGGCTGAATTTCGGTGAAGTCGTCGATCAGGAGCGTGGGCGCCGCTCCGAACCGGGAAACGATATTGGCCAACGGATCGATGCTCCCGCCGGGGCTCCATCGCCGCCTCGGTGCAGCGCCACTCAGCGCCACGAAGGCGTTCTCGGTTGCGCCGAGGGCCAGGATTTCCAGTCGATCATGCGGCAGGAGCGGATAGAGCACTCCGCTTACCCGCCGCACCAGGTCGGGGCCGCTGGCGGCCTCCCCTACCGCTCGGGCCATGTACTCGGGAAGCGCCTCGGTGGTCATGTCCGGCTCGAGCGTGGCGTGGGGCGCCACCGAAGGCATGGCCTTCGCCAGCTCGGCCAGCGTCTCCGCCAGGCGGGCCCCCAGCCGGCGGAGCGCCAGCGCCTGGCGCGCTCCGAATGCTCCACGGGTGAAGCTCCCCAGCAGCATCACCGCCACGTCCCGGTCGCCGTGGCGGACCGGAACGGACATGGCCGCGGGATACTTGGCCCGGCGGAGGATCTCTTCCATCTGATAGAGCTGGTCCTGCAGGAGAACCGGGTCGGGAAGCGGAATTTGAATCCGATCGTGCGCCAGCGCCTCCGGGCCGAGGAGCAACACCCCTCCCGACTCGGGGTAGAGCCAGAGGGCGAACAGATCGTGGGGTACCTCGACGGCGATGGCCGAGCCCAACGCCAGGTGCCAGGTGGCGATTGCCACCGGATCGGGCGCGCTCCCCTCCAGGGGGAGCAGGGGAACGAGCGGCTCCCCGGGTGCGCTGGAAGCGAACCGGGTGGCCGTCGCGGAGTCCGGGGGCGTCATACCAGCCCAGGGAGCAGGAGGCATGCCGGGGAGAGGCTAGCGTCCAAATCATTGCTTGGCAAGCAATTGCGTTCAGTGCCCTGGCGGAGTCGATGCTGCGGGCACCCCGCGCGCCGTGCGCTTCGCTGTGCCGGAGGCCGGGGGTTATCTCCATGGAAACCGGGGACTTGACATACCCCAGTGGGGTATATGGTGTTTGGGGCAGAACCTCGACATCGGAGGGTCCGTGCCCAGTCTGACCCTGGCAATCGAAGGGATGAGCTGCACCCACTGTCTCAACGCCGTCAACCAGGCCCTCAGCGCCTGCCCGGGGTGTCACTCAAGAGCGTTCGAATCGGTGGCGCGGTGGTATCCTACGATCCCCAGATTGCCGAGCCTGCCGGCATCGTGGCGGCGCCTCAGGAAGAGGCCCGGGCCACATCCGCGGCGAATGTCCGCACCGCCGACAGGGCGATCATCGCCCCGGCCAGTGACGCCACGGGGAGCAGCATCACCGCCCGGTGCAATCCGAAATTGTCGGAGAGCACGCCAACCAGCGGAAAGGCGACGGCATCCCCGGCGAGGTGAATGAACATCAGGTACGCACCGGCCACGGTGGTGGCGATGCGCGACGGCACCACGTCGAAGATCACGGCGGTGAGCGGCCCGTTGTACCAGGTGAGGAAGAAGAACGCCGCCGAGAAGATCGGCACGAACCAGGTCATGTCGCGCAGGTTGAGCAGGAGGAGCGCCAGCGGCGCGCCAAGCAGAAATCCCACGCCGGTCGTCACCAGGCGGGCGCCGGGAATCCGCGGGCGCAGAAAGTCCGCCACGGCGCCCCCCGCCACGGTTCCCGCGATCCCCGCCACCAGCCCGTAGCTTCCGAGGAGGAGCGAAGCCTTTGCGGTAGACAACCCGAGCTCCCGGGTCAGGAAGGTCGGCGCCCAACCCACCAGGCCGTTCATGCCGAAAGAGATCAGCGCCCCGCCCACGAATACCGCCACCAGGGTGCGGGTCGAGAGAATCCGCCGGGCCACGCCCTCCAGTCCGCGAACCGTCTCGAGCAATGCGTCCGGCCCTTCCCGGGACGGGACGGTCGGGCGGGTGGGGTCCTTGATCCGTACCACTAGTGCGGCCAGCAGGAATCCGGGAAGTCCGAGCGCCAGGAAGGCGACCCGCCATCCGTAGGCGTGCGCCAGCTGTCCCGCGAGGAGAATGCCGATGACCCCGCCGATGGCCAGCCCAACCATGAACACGCTCATGGCCAGCGAGCGGCGCCGCCCGGGGAAGTAGTCCGCCACCATCGAGGCGGCCGCGGCCGCCGCTGCGGCGCCGCCCAGGCCGACCATGGCCCGGGCAAAGAGCAACGAGCCGAATCCGTTCACCAGGCCGGAGAGCGACGTTGCCACGCTCCACAGCGTCACGCCGCCGGCAATCACCACCCGGCGGGAGCCCAGGTCGCCCACCATTCCGGCGGGGACCGAGGCCAGGGAGAACACCAGGACGTACGCCGACGCGAGCCAGCCCAGATGCGCATCGGAAAGATTGAGGTCACGCTTGACCGGCTCGAACAGCGCGAAGATCGCGTTCCGTTCGAGGTAGTTCACCAGATTGATGGTGGTGAGGAGGATCAGCGCGTAGTTGGCGTACCCCCGGGTTACCCCGGTTGCCGCGGTCTCGTCGGTGGCGGTCACGGCCCGGCGGCTTCCCCGTGCCAGCTCTTGGCGCTTTCTCGTGCCGCGAGGACAATGTCGGCGGCATCCGCCGGGTCGTCGGTGATGTGGAAGAGCTTGAGGTCCGTGGCATCGATTTTTCCCTCAGCGGCCACGGTACGCTCCAGCCATTCGACCAGCGGACCCCAATAGGCGCGCCCGAACAACACGGTCGGATGCACCGACATTCGGCCGGTCTGCATCAGGGTGAGCGCCTCGAACAGCTCGTCCAGCGTACCGAATCCGCCGGGAAAGGCGATGAACGCCCGGGAATAGCGGGCCAGCATCATCTTTCTGACGAAGAAGAATCGGAAAAAGACGCTGCGCCGCACCCACGGGTTGGTGCCCTGCTCGTGGGGTAGCTCGATGTTGACTCCCACCGACAGCCCGCCTCCCTCGACGGCCCCCTTGTTGGCTGCCTCCATGATGCCGGGGCCGCCGCCGGTGATGATGGGGAACCCGGCCCGGGCGAGCAGCCGGGCGGTTTCGGTGGCCTTGGCGTAGAGCGGATCGGTGGCGAGGGTGCGCGCCGAGCCGATGAAGGTGACGCCGTCGGTGATGTCGCCGAGGCGCTCGAACCCCTCGACGAACTCGCCCATGATGCGGAACACCCGCCAGGGGTCGCTCTTCCGGAAATCGTCGGCGCGCTCCGGAGCGGCCGCCTTGCCGAGAAGGACTTCGTCCTCGGTGGGGCCGGCGGGAGGCGCGCTGTGGTAGAGGGGACGCTCGGTCACGCTGACGAATATAGCGTCGTCCCGGGGTCTATATTGGTGCTATCGGCCGATCGACCTATGCCTGAAACCTCACCTCGCTCCTGGACCGCGCTGGCGCTCCGGCTTACCGGCCGCGCGCTGCTCAACCCGCGCCTCGCGGTGGACCTCCTGCGCACCGCGTGGGCGTTCCGCCGCAGGGAGTGGTGGAAGAAGCCCCCCTTTCTGCCGCTCGCCGATCGCACCTACCTGCGCTGGCGCATGTATACCGCCTACGGAGACGAGAGCGCCGTGCCGCCGGTGCGCGACGTGATCGCCTTCGCGCGGTGGCGCCGGGAAACGATGCACCTGTGACCCCGCACGTCGTAATCGTCGGTGGCGGGTTCGCCGGGCTCTACCTTGCGCGGGAGCTCGGACGGATGCCGGTGCGGGTGACGGTGGTGGATCGCACCAATCACCACCTCTTCCAGCCGATGCTCTACCAGGTAGCCACCGCGGCCCTCGCCGCGGGAGACATCTCCTCTCCGATTCGTTCGGTAGTCCGGGGGCAGCGCAACACCGAGGTCATTCTGGGGGAGGTGCTGGCGGTGGACCTGCCCGCGCGGGAGATCGGTCTGGCCGACGGCAGCCGCATCGGCTTCGACTATCTCGCGTTGGCCCCGGGGGCGCGGCACTCCTATTTCGCGCATCCCGAGTGGGAAGCGCTCGCTCCGGGGCTCAAGAACCTCGAGGACGCGGGAGAGGTCCGCCGGCGGATCCTCCTCGCCTTCGAACGCGCCGAGCGGGAAGCCGACCCGGTGGTGCGACAGCGCCATCTGACCTTCGTGATTGTGGGCGGAGGTCCCACCGGCGTCGAGGTCGCCGGCGCGATCGCCGAGGTGAGCCGCTTTGCGCTCCGGCGTGATTTCCGGCGGATCGATCCCCGTGACGCCTCGATTCTGCTGCTGGAAGGCGGCCCCCGGCTTCTCCCCAGCTATCCCGAAGGGCTTTCCGCCCGGGCCAAGGAACAGCTCCGCAAGCTGGGGGTGGACGTGAGGACCGAAACGCTGGTTACCGCCATCGAGCCGGGATACGTGCACGCGGCAGGATGGCGGATCCCGACCGACACCGTCATCTGGGCGGCGGGGAACGAGGCGAGCCCGCTGCTCCGCTCGCTCGAGGTGCCGCTCGACCGGCAGGGCCGGGTGCCGGTGGCGCCCGATTGCACCATCCCGGGGCATTCCGAGGTGTTCGTGCTCGGCGACGCCGCGGCGTTTCAGCACCAGGCGGGCTACCCGCTGCTGCCGGGGGTGTGCCCGGTCGCGATTCAGATGGGGAAGCACACGGCGGAGGCGATCCGCGCCGATCTGGCCAAACGGCCGCGGCGCCCGTTTCGGTATCGCGACAAGGGCCAGCTCGCGGTGATCGGCCGGGGCCACGCCGTGGCGGACCTCGGCCGGCTTCGAGTGGAGGGGTTCCTGGCGTGGCTCCTCTGGGTGTTCGTGCACATTTTCTTCCTCATCGGCTTCCGCAACCGGGTCATCGTGATGTTCGAATGGGGCTGGTCGTACATCACGTTTCAGCGGGGCGCGCGCGTCATCACGGGGCAATGGAAACCCAAGGCGGGCTGAGCCAGGATCTCGACGAGTACGCTCGCGCGCTGGGGTTCGTCGCGTGCGGGGTGGCCTCGCTCGAGCCGAGCCGCCACGCCGGTGCGCTGGACGCCTGGCTGGCGGCGGGTTACGGCGGCACCATGCGCTATCTCCACCGCGGCGCCCGGAAGCGGAAGTTCCCCGCCGAGATCGTTCCGGCGGCAACGGTGGCGGTGGTGGTGCTGGAGAATTACCTGCCGGACCCCGTTCGGGGACCCCGGGAGTCAGGGAGCCAGGGAGTCAAGATCGCCAAGTACGCGCGGGGCGCCGACTACCACCGCGTCCTGATGCGGCGGCTCGGCCTGATCGCGGACTGGCTTCGAATCCGGGGCGCCACCGTCGCCCACCCGTGGGCGGACGACAGCCCGGTGCCCGAGCGGGAGCTCGCGGCGCGCGCGGGGCTGGGCTGGATCGGGAAGAACACGATGCTGATCCGGCCGGAGTCGGGATCGTTCTGCTTCATCGGGACCGTCTTCACCGACCTGGCTTTCCCGCCGGCAACGGCGGCGGAATTCGATCGCTGCGGCAGCTGCACCCGCTGTCTCGACGCCTGCCCGACCGGGGCGTTCGTGGCGCCGCGGATTCTCGACGCGACGAAATGCACGTCGTATCTGACGATTGAATCCCGGCGGCCGATTCCCGGCGACCTGACGCCCCGGCTCGAGGGATGGGCCTTCGGGTGCGACATCTGCAACGACGTCTGTCCCTGGAATGTGCGGTTCGCCGAGCCGACGGCCCTGCCGGAGTTCCAGGACCGCGGGGCGATTCCCGCCGGCGATCCCGCCTTTTTCGATCAGCTGTCGGCGGAGGAATTCGACGCCCGATTCGGCGATACGCCGCTGGAGCGGCCCGGATTGGCGGGAATGCGACGCAACTGGACCGCGGCATGGAGGAGCCTCGACCCTCGATGATCGGCCACGTACAATCGTTCGCCGTCTTCGTGAACGATCTGGACACCGCGGCGGTGTTCTACCGCGACACCCTGGGGCTCCCGGTCAGCAAGCAGGGATCATTCGGGATGGAGTTGTTCCTCGAACCACCGCATCTCGGCGTGCACCCGGCGGTCCATCCGGAATCGAAGGCCCTGGTCGGGCGGCATACCGGGATCACGTTCTTTGTGCCCGGCCTGGTCCATTATTGCGGGGTGCTGCACGAGAAGGGGGTCCGCTTCGTGAGCGAACCGACCCAGATGTCATGGGGTGTGATGGCGATGATCGCCTACCCGGAAGGAAATGTCTTCGCGCTCTGGGAAGATCGGATGCCCGACGAGCCCGACGGCGGCTAGATCCGCGCGGCCTTGCGCTTCCGGCGCCGCGCTGCCGCGGACTTGAGCTTCCGCGCTTCGCTTGGCTTGAGGTAGTGCCGCTTGGCCCGGAGGTCCTTGAGGATCCCCGCCTTGATGACCTTCTTCTTGAACGCCTTGAGCGCACCGTCGAGCCGGTCGCCCTCACCAATCGTGACTTCGATCATTGAAACCTCGCTGAGTGAACCTTTCCGGCCCACGGCCCCTGGGAGATCGAGGGAACCGGCTGAACGAACGAAGGGGCCGCCATGAGAGCGACCCCCATGCATCGTTCCCCGAGCCCGCTCGGAGGAGTAACCGACCCCTCCGGCATGGAGCGAAGATATCACCCGGACCGGCTTTTCTCAACCGGAGGACACTCCGGACTACGGTAGCGGGAGTTACTCGCCGACCAGCCGGCCCGGGGAGAGACTCAGCAGCCCGCCCAACGCGAGCCCGACCAGCAGCATGAACGGCACCAGATGGCCGGTGAAGAACAGCGTCACGGAGCCCAGCATCGCGGAGGATTCGAGCAGCGCCCACAGGGCAAGCGCGCGGCCCAGATTGGCGCTCCACCACTGGTCGGCGGTCTGTCCGCCGGCCCGGGCCGCCAGCCGGCTCCGGAGCAGCAGGGCCATACCGAGCCCGGAGAGCCCCGCCAGGATGGCCACGCCGTCCAGCAATCCAACCCCCCTGTCGAGCGCGGCGAGTGAACGGCTTACCACGAAGGCGCCGATGGAAATGATGAGCGTGCTGGTGAGGAGAAGCGCGTGGAGTGTGCGGGCGGCGCTGGACGGAGCCGGCGATGTGGGCGGCATGCTCAGGGCTTGGGCCGCTCTCGATTCTCCCCGCCCAGTTGCTCACCGACTGCGCTGCTGTCCTCGGGAATCATGACGCCCTCCGCGCCGAGGAGGCGAAAGAGCTTCCACTGCTGCTGGCGGGCGGCCCAGACCCGGGGTCCGTTGTACATGAGCGAGATCAGGAGTACGCCATCGGTGCGGCCGAGGTAGCCGGACAAGGTGGCCGCGTCGCCCAGTGTGCCGGTCTTGGCGCGCACTACCCCGGGCCCAGGGAGTCCTCGGGCGAGCTTCCGAAGGGTGCCGGTGCCGTTGGCCGGGAGGAGGAGCGGGAAGCCGTGCCCTCCGGGGGAGAGCGGAAACCGGGCGAGATACGACACGAACGCCAGCGGAGAAGCGCGGTCGTCGTGCGATAGGCCGCTGCCATCGACCAGGTGGATGCTGGCGTAATCGCCGGTAATCTGCTGCACATGCGCGGTGAGCTGCTCGGCGGGGCTCCCATCCCCCGCCGCCCAGCGGAGCAGCAACTCGGCGCCGATGTTGACGCTTCTCCGATTGACTTCGCTCGCGATGGTGTCGAACGGCTCGGAGTTCACCTCGGCGAGGATGGTCTTGGTGGTGGCGGCGGACGGTGCCGAGAGACCGCTGGCCGAAATCCACTCGACCCCCGCCAGCCGGAGCGACCGGGCCCAAGTGGCCTCGAGCAGGGCTCGCGGATCATGCGCGGTGCTGCTGAACCGGCGCGTCCGGGCCCGGATGCCGATCGTCCCCAGGACGAGGTAGTGTCCGCCGGGCTCGACCTGGTAGCGCAATCGGGAGGCGCGTCCATTGACCGTCTTGGCGCGAATCTCGACCAGCTGGCCTACTCCCGCCGGAGACTCCCCGACGATGACCGGGCGCTGCCCCGCCTTTGCCGCGGGGGCCACCGCGAAGCTCAGCACGTTTTCGTTGAGAGTCAGGTCGCCGATCAGCGGGGCAAACAGACGACCGCGATGATGCGGGCTCCACGCGTCGGGATAGGAAGCGCCCGCGGGGCCTGCCGCGCTCACCACGTTGAGGGGACCCACCAGCCGGCGGATTCCCTGGTCGTGGAGCTGCTGCGCCAGGTCGTCGAGGCGCGGCCCACCGCGCGAGGTGCGCTCCAGGGTGGGATCGCCGTTCAGCTCGAGTGACCAGGTCCCATTCCAGGTTCCGGTGGCGGGATCCACCGATCCCACGCCCACCACGCGGGTGTGGCGACGGGCATCGCTCCCGAGCACGCTGCGGGCAAATCCGGTGGTGAACAGCTTGACGGTGGAGGCCGGAATCATCGGGCGGGTCGGCTGCACCCCCCAGATCAGGTGGCCGTCCATGGAGGCCACCGCGATACCCCAGGTACCCGGGGCGGAGCGCGAAGCCTTGGTGAACCAGGCCTCCAGCTGCCGCTGCAGCTGGCCCGCCTGGACCGGCGACATGGCCTGCGGCCGGGCCGCCGCCGGAAGACCAGCGAGGGCGAGCAGAGCGAAGATGGAGGCGCGGGACTGCCGCAGAAGCATCAGGAAAGAACCCTCATTTGACCAGCGCCTTCGCGATTGTCATTAACTGCATGTTGCTGGTACCCTCATAAATCGTGCCAATCTTCGCATC
>JBGPEJ010000070.1:0-12919 GCA_041482775.1 Gemmatimonadota bacterium
AGGAGATGCCGCGGAGCGCCTCCTCCCAGTAGTCCCCCAGTTTCCGCAGCGCAGCCAGCCATCGCTCCCGCTCTTCAGGGTCGAGCGGGTGCTCTCCCCGGCGGACTGGCTCGGCGAGGAGCGGGATGTCCGCCCCGGCGGCCCGGGCGGCGAGCACCGGCTGGAGGAGAAACGCAGTCAGCCGCCGTCGAAATTCGAACCCTTCGGCAGCCCCCCCCACGATCGGCCGGCCGGCCGACGGCGGCAGCCCCGACAGCCATCGCTCCAGTCGAATCGCAACGCCCACCAGCGACCAGGCCGCGAACGGAATCACCACCCGCCGGGCGTAGCGCGGGTCGGCGCCGGTCTCCGGATCGGGGGGGAGGATCCCAACCCATCCCATCTGCGGCTGGTCCTCGATTCCCTCCAATCCCAGGAACCAATCCACCGACAGGCCGTACGCCCCGGCCAGCCGGGCCATCGTGGTGAGGGAGGGATCTCGAGAGTCCCCGCGGTACAGTTCCCGGAGGGTCGCGTAAGGGACACCGGTATGCAGCGCCGCCTCGCGCAGGTTCCCCGAATGAACCTGAGCCACCAGGCGGCGCAGCCTCCGGGTGACCGGGTGGTGGGCCGGGGGGAGTTCTGCCGGGGGTCGGCCCCGCCGCGTAGAGGTGGGCATGGAGGAAGTATGGCACTAAATGTTTTACTTGCAAGGCAATAATTCATTTAATGTCCTTTGAAAGGGAGTTGATGCGGGATTGACACCGGCACGCCAGCGTGCGTCCCACCCGGCACTCCGGGATCTCACGTGCGCTGGAGCATCCGTGGTCGATTACCACTGCAGCACCCGAAGGTGCGCCACCTGCCAATGGTGGGAGGGGGAACGATTCGCGCACCGGACCGTCGGCCGGGTCCACACCCCGCGTCATGCCGGGGCCGGGTACTGCCGGTCGCCGGTCAGCTGGTGGTCAACGCGTCTTCGCCAGGCCGAGTGGCAATGCTGCTTCTGGGAACGGTGGAGCCCGACGCGCGGCGGCTGCTGGACGGACGCAATCAGGAACCGTTATCCTTGTCCCGTCCATGCGCCGCTCCGAATACCTGAAGCTGCTGTCGCTCCGATGACGCCTGCCGCGACGCCGCTCGTCGCTCGCGCCGCCTCTCACGTGCTCCTGATCGAGCCGGTTGGATTCCGCTACAACCGTCAAACCGGCGAAACCAACGCCTTTCAGGCGGCGCCGCCCCCGGAGGATGAAGAGCGGCTGGCCGCACTGGCGGTGGAGCAGCATCAGGTGCTCAAGGAGATCCTGGTCGCCAATGGGGTTGCAGTGACCCTGGCAACGAGCCTGCCCGAGAGTCCTGACGCGGCCTTCTGCAACAACTGGTTTTCAACCCACCCCGCGGATGCGGGCGCCCCGGCAACCCTGGTGCTCTATCCGCTTCTCGCCGAGAACCGGAGAACCGAGCGGCGGCCCGATCTTGTTGCGCTGCTCCGCCCGGCGTACCCCCGCCTGGTGGACCTGTCCTCCAACGAATCGAGGGGGCGGTATCTCGAGAGCACCGGGAGCCTGGTTCTCGACCATGGGGGCCGCACCGCCTACGCCGCGCTCTCCCCGCGCACGGACGCGGCCCTCGCCTCGGAGTGGGCTGCCAAGCTGGGGTATCACCTGGAGGTGTTCACCGCGGCCGATCCCGCGGGAGTTCCCTACTACCACACCAACGTCCTGATGTTCATCGGGCACCGCCTGGCGGGAATTGCCCTGGACTCGATCCGCGCGCCCGCGGAGCGGAGCGCCGTTGAGCAGCGGCTGCTGCGGGACGGTAACCAGATCCTCCCCCTCAGTCAGGGGCAGGCCGCCGAGTTCTGCGGCAACTGCCTCGCCCTTGCGAGCGGAGCGGGCACACCGCTCTTCGTAATGTCGAGCCGCGCGTTTCGCGCCTTCGGCGAGGCCGAGCGCGCCACCATCGGGCGCCATGGGCGGATCCTCCACACCGATCTCTCGGCCTTCGAGCGGTTGGGCGGCGGGTCGGCCCGGTGCCTCATCGCGGAGCTGTTCTAGCCGCGGTGGCCGTTCCGGCCAGGAAATGGGCGCTCGCCAGCCCCACCACCACTGCCATGATCCCGGCCTCCCGGGCGCTCACCTGCGTGGCCACCACCATCATCCCTAGCACGCCGGCCGCGGCAAACCACGGCCCTCCGGGAAGGACGAACGCGGCGGGGGGCGCCGCGCCGGCGCGGCCGTCGCGTTTGCGCAGCGCGGGGAGGGCGCCGCAGACCAGGCCGTAGGTCACCAGGCGCGCTACCACCGAGAGCGTCAGGTTCTGAAGGAAGCTCCCGCTCGAGGCCAGGACCCACACCAGGACCGCGTAGCAGACAATGGACAGAGAAGGGGTGCGGAATCGGGGGTGCACCGCCGCGAACGGGCGGGGGAGATCTCCCCGCTCGGCCATCGCGAAAGTGAGGCGAGGCACGTTGACCATGCCCCCCGCCAGATAGCCGAACGTCGAGAGCAGCGCGCACCCCGCCAGGAATCCGGCTCCGGGCGCGCCGAGGAAGACCCTCGCCGATTCGGCCAGCGGCCGGGCGGTGCCGGAGGGATCCGGCAAGGTGACGGTCACCACGGTTTGACCCAGGGTGTAGACCAGCGTCGCCGCCGCCAGGGCGACGAAGAGCGCCACCGGCGCGTCCCGCTCGGGGTTCTTGGCCTCGGCGAGGGGAAGCAGCGCAGCCTCGAACCCTCCGTACGCGAAGACCAGCACCAGGAGGGTCTGGAGCCAGGGCGTGACTCCGGGGGAAGCTGCCGGAGCCGCAACCGCTCCATGGCCGGCCACCCAGATCAAGCCGAGCCCGACAAACGCCCCGAGCCCCAGCAGCTTTGCCGCCGCGATGAGGGTGCTGAGCCTCGACCCGAGGCCCACACCGATGTAGTTCACCGCCGCCAGGCCTCCCACCAGGAGCGTCAGCGCGAAGAGCCCGCGAACCCGTTCCCCCATCCCGGGAATGAACTGGCCCATATAGATGACGAAGAGGTTCGCGTTGGTGGCCGAGGCAGTGAGCCGGGCCAGGTAGGCCATCCACCCGGTCTGGATGCCGGCGAAGCGCCCGAAGGTGACCCGGGCGTAGAGGTAGGGTCCGCCGGCGTCGCGAAACCGGGAGGCCACCTCCGCGAAGCATGCGACGATGACCCCGATGAGGATGGCGGCTGCTATCCACGCCCAGGGAGCCGCTCGACCGAGCTTGCCCGAGACTACCGACGGCAGACCATAGATCGAGCTGCCGATGACGCCGTTGAGGACAAGCCCGGTGAGCCCCCAGCGCCCGATGGTGCGGATCAGCGCCGGCGACGGCGGGTGGGGCCGGGTCACCTCGCCGGTTTGCCGGCGTTCATCTGCAGCCAGTCGAGCGCCAGGTTCGCCAGGGCGCGGACCCCGACCGGCAGCCCCCCCTCGTCCGCGAAGAAGTACGGGGAGTGGTTGCGCGGAGCGGCGGCGGGGTCCTGGCCATTGGGTACCACTCCGAGCATGAAGAAGAATCCGGGGATCTTCTGCTGATAGTAGGCAAAGTCCTCCGAGGCGGTGATGGGGTCTCTCACCACGACATGCTCGGGGCCGACCACCCGGCGGAGAGTCGGGGCCATCCGCTCCACCAAACCGGGATCATTGTAGGTCACCGGGTTGCCGGCGCCCGGGTGGCTCACCTGGGCGGTGGCCCCGGCGCTCTGCGCGATCGCCTCGGCGGTGCGCTGGATGCGCGCGAGGATGTCTTTGCGCATCGCCTCGTCGAAGCTGCGCACCGTGCCCACCAGCACCACGCTGTCGGGAATGATGTTGCCTCGGTTGCCCCCCTGAATCGAGCCGATCGTGACGATGGCCGGAGCGCGGGTGATCTCGATCTGCCGGCTGGCGATGGTCTGCAACCCGAGCACGATCTGCGACGCGACGACAATGGGGTCCACGCCTCCCCACGGCATTGCCCCGTGGGTCTGGCGGCCGCGCACCACGATCTGCAGTCCGTCGGACGCCGCCATCATTCCGCCGGGTCGGTAGGACAGCTCCCCGAGAGGCCCCGGCCAGACGTGGAGCCCGAAGATCGCACCGGGCGCCGGATCCTCCAGCGCTCCCTCGCGGATCATCAGCCCGGCTCCTCCCTCCTCACCGGTCGGGGCCCCCTCTTCCGCGGGCTGGAATATGAATTTCACGGTTCCCGGAATCTCCGCCCGCATCCCGGCGAGAACCTCCGCAACCCCCATCAGAATGGCGACGTGATTGTCGTGGCCGCAGGCGTGCATCACCCCGACCTGCTGCCCGTTGTACTCCGAGCGGACGGTGGACTTGAAGGGGAGGTCCACCATTTCGGTCACCGGAAGCGCGTCCATGTCGGCGCGGAGCGCGACCACCGGACCGGGCTTGCCCCCGCGCAGGACGCCCACGACCCCGGTATGCGCCACGCCGGTCCGCACTTCGATGCCAAGCCGGGTGAGATGCTCGGCCACCAGCTTGGCCGTGCGCACCTCTCGATTGGAGAGCTCCGGGTGCTCGTGAATATCGCGTCGCCAGGTCACCACCTTGGCGAGCACCTCCGCGGTCCGGGCGTCGACCTCCCGGGCCAGGCGGCCCGGCGTGGCCTGCTGGGCCCCGGCGGGAAGTGTCAGGACGGCGAGCAGCACTGGGGTACCGAAGCGGCGGATCATGGAGCTCCTTTTCAGCGGCCGGTGTCGAGGCGGGTTAATCGAAGATTGCGGACGCCGCGGGAGGTGAGGGTGATCCCCGTGATCCGGTCCGCCGTACGCACCACCCCGACCCGCATTCCCACCGCCGAGAACACGTCGCGGGCGAGTGGACGAAGGAGCTCGACGGAGCCCAAGCCCGCGCGGGCGAAGGCGGTGTCACCGCTGACGGTGATCTTCCAGTCGGCCAGCAGCTCCTCGCTGTGATAGCTGCCGGCGAGGCCCGTCAGGGCGGCGCGGTCGGGGGTGAACCGCGACGGTCGGTCGGAGGGCGAGGGCTCGGGCGGGGATGGCGTCATCCGGTCAACCAGCAGGATGTCGGCCACCCTCGTGGCCAGCAGCCAGGGCCCGCTCTCCGCAAGGTTGCACAGGACGATCACCGCGGTGCCCTGGTCGGGATACCGGTCGAGCTCGGCCCGGAAGCCCGCCCAGGAGCCGCCATGCGATACCAGACGAAGCCCCCGGTAGATGGAGATCCGGAGCCCGAGGGCGTAGCTGATCGGCTTCCCGTCGTTGAGGAGGCCGGGCGTTTCGAGTTCCCGGATGGCCGCCGGTCCGCCGACCCTTCCGCTGGTGAAGTTGCCCACCCAGGCCAGCAGATCCTCGACCGTCGTGTTGACGGCTCCATCGCCGGTTTGCTCCCAGTTCGCCAGCGCGAGGCGGAACCCGCCCCCCTCGGCCTCGGCGTAGGAGCCCGCCTTGGCCGGGACAATTCGATCGTGACGTTCCACGAACTGGGTGTGGCTCATCCCGAGCGGGGAGAAGATGCGCTCCGCCGCAAACTCGCGGAGCGACTTCCCGCTGGCCCGCTGGACGATCACCGAAGCGAGAAAGAAGCCGCTGTTGCTGTACAGAAACTCCGCCCCGGGGGAAAAGTTGGTTCCCTTCTGGCGCGCCAGCGCGTCGAGGGCATCCCGGTCGGTGGTGACCATCTCCTCGGGGACACCGCTCGACTCGAGGATATCGATGTAGTCGCGCAGACCGCTGGTGTGGTGCAGCAGGTGGCGGATGGTGATCGGCGCCGGGTACCGGGGGATTTCCGGCAGGTACTTCTGGATCTCGTCGTCGAGGGACAGCTTGCCGTCCTGCGCCAGGAGCAGCACCGCCATCGCGGTGAACTGCTTCGACACCGAGCCGATATCGAAGACGGTTCGGGCGGTGATGGGCACGCCCAGCTCGACGCTGGCGAGGCCGTACCCCGCCGCGTAGCTCAGACGGCCATCCTGCACCACCCCGAGCGCGCATCCCGGCGAGCCCGGAGCGGTGAAGCGTGCGAAGACGGAGTCAAGCCGCGGGGCCGCCTGCGCCGCCGCCGGTTGGCCGAGGCCGGCCAGAACGGCGAAGGCCAGGAGCCCGCGAGGCAGGAGGGTCATGGGTGAAACCGGCGAGTAAGGTGGTGGTTGTGCGAGACGCGCCCGGTCCCGTACTATACGCGGATCATACCGTCCCGCCCGACAAGGAACCAGACCCATGGCCATCTGCCTCCGACTTCCGCTGGGGCCCGTTCTGCTCCTGGCGGCTCCGCTCGCCCTCGCGGGGCAAGCGCCGCGCACCCTCACCGTCGATGATTTCTTCGCCCTGAAGAGCGTCGGATCTCCCCGGGTCTCGCCCGACGGGAAATACGTCGCGTACACCATCGGCACCCCGGACCTGAAGAAGGACCGGTCCGCCACCCGGATCTGGATGGCACCGCTGGCCGGCGGGGATCCCATTCCCCTCACCGGCGTAGGCGCCCCCGGTTCCGGACCCAAGTGGAGCCCCGACGGCAAGTCGCTCGGCTTCTTGGCCGCCCGCAATGGAGGGGAGACTCAAGTCTGGACGCTCAACCGGCAAGGTGGGGAAGCCGAACAGGTGACCGAGGTGAAGCAGGGGGTCAACGACTTCGAGTGGTCGCCCGACGGATCCCGGCTCCTGCTGGTGATCCGCGATCCCAAACCCGAGGCACCCAAGACCGATTCCGCGAAGACCGAGGCGCCGCTCCCGATCGTGGTGGACCGGCTCCAGTTCAAGCGCGACGTGGTGGGCTACCTCGACCGGCGCCGCGCCCATCTCTTCGTCTTCGATCTCGCCCTGAAAAGGCTGACGCAGATCACCTCAGGCGACTACGACGATTCCGATGCCGCGTGGTCCCCGGACGGCAAGCTGGTCGCCTTCACCAGCAATCGGACCGCGGAGCCGGACGAGAACCGCAACAGCGACATCTGGATCGTGGCGGCGGACAACACCGACAGCGGCCGGACGCTCCGGCGCCTGACCTCGAACCCCGGCTCCGACGACTCACCGGCCTGGAGCCCTGACGGCAAGACCATCGTCTACGTGAGTCAGGTGGACGTTCCCGCGATGTGGTACGCCACCCAGCATCTGGCGCTGATTCCCGCCGCGGGCGGCACGCCGGTGCTGCCCACCCGCGCGCTCGACCGCAATGCGTCGGCGCCGCGGTTCACGCCGGACGGCACCGGGATCCTGTTTCTGCTGGAGGACAGCGGCGAGCATCATCTGGCCCGGATCCCGGCGGGGGGAGGAGCGCTGACGCGGGTGGTCAGCGGATTCCGCAGCGTCAACGCGTTCGACGCCGGGCCGGATGGGAGGATCGTCGTCCGCACCGCCGAGCCGAAATTCCCCGGTGAGATCTTCACCGTCGGCACCGGCGGCGCGCTCAGTCGGGTCACCCACGTCAACGATTCGCTGCTGGCCGGCCTCCGGCTGGCGGACGTGGAAGACATCCACGTCAAGAGCCGGGACGGGACCGAGATCGAGGGATTCCTCTACTATCCGGTCGGCTATGATCGCTCGCTCCGCTATCCGACCCTCCTGCGGATCCACGGCGGCCCGGTGTCCCAATACGAAGCGGCGTTCAACTTCGAGGCCCAGCTCTTTGCGGCAAACGGCTACGCGGTGGTGACGGTGAATCCGCGGGGCTCATCGGGGTACGGCCAAGCCTTCTCGCAGGCGATCTTCGCCGATTGGGGCACCAAGGACTTCGAGGATGTGATGGCCGGGGTGGACTACGCGGTGTCCCACGGCATCGCCGACAGCTCCCGCCTCGGCGTCGGCGGCTGGTCCTACGGCGGGATCCTGACCGACTACGTCATCACCAAGACCACGCGGTTCCGGGGCGCGGTTTCCGGGGCGAGCGAGGCGCTGATCGTCGCCAACTACGGGCACGACCATTACCAGGAGGAGTACGAGGCCGAGCTCGGCCTCCCGTGGAAGAACCGCGCGGCGTACGAGAAGCTCTCGTCCTTCAACGACGTGGAGAAGATCGTGACCCCGACGCTCTGGATGGGCGGCGCCGAGGACTGGAACGTCCCGATCCTCAATTCCGAGCAGATGTATCAGGCCATGCGCCGGCTGGGGCGCACCACCCAGCTGGTGGTCTACCCCGGCGAACACCACGGCATCACGCGGCTGAGCTTCCAGAAGGATCGCCTGGAGCGCTACCTCGCCTGGTATGGGAAGTACGTGAAGGGAGCGACGCCCTGACTAGGCGCGGGGCAGGTTGAGCCGAAAGGAGGCCCCGGGGTCGTTGCCGAGATAATCCAGCGTTCCCCCGTGACTCAATGCGACCGCCCGCGCGATCGGGAGCCCGAGGCCCGACTCGCTGGAGGCCGCGCGGGGGCGGTTGGAGCGGTAGAATCGCTGAAACACACCGGAAATTTCCTCCTGATTGAGTCCCACCCCTCCGTCGGTGACCTCGATGCTCCGGTGCTCTCCATCGAGGAGACGCACCCGGACCCGCCCGCCCGACGGCGTGGCCATGATCGCGTGTTCCATCAGGCTGTCGATGGCCCGGAGCAGGAGATCGCCGTCTCCCGCGACCATGCCGGCGGTTCCGCTCACTTCGACCGCCACGCCCCGGGTGGCGGCGAGCCCCGCCTTCTTTTCCCTGGACCGCTCCACCAGGTCATCCAGGTCCGTCGCCACCCGCTTGCTCCCGACCACCCCCCCCTCGACCCGGGTCAGGGTCAGTAGATCATCCGCGAGACGCACCAGGCGGAGCACTTCGTCGAGGCAACGGCGGAGGACCTGCTCGTACTCCACGGGAGTTCGCGGGCGGGACAGCGCAAGCTCGAGCTCGCCGCGCAGCACGGTGAACGGCGCCCGCAATTCGTGACTGGCGTCGGAGGTGAACCGGCGGGTTCCCACCACGGCGCTCTCGACGCGCGCCAGGAGCGAGTTGAAAGCCACTGCCATTCGGTCGAACTCCATCAGCGCGCCCGGAACCGTCACCCGTCGCCCCAGCTCGTTCACCCCGATCGACTCCGCCTCGCTGGTGATGGCGAGCGCCGGCTTGAGAGCCCGGCCGGCAATCTGCCACCCCGCCAGCCAGGCCAGACCGGTGCCCAGCAGACCCAGAAGCGCCATGAATCGGGTGAAGGTGCGGAGGGTGGTCTGCATGGGAACGAGCGAAGTGCTGACCTGGAGCAGCTGCCCGGCATGGGTCGGGCCGGCGCGCGTGAGCGGGTAGATCAGACTCCGGAGGTTCTGGCCGAGGAATGGGTGGCTCGAAAATCCGAGGTGCCCCCGGGCCGCGGCGGCGAGCGCCTCGGGAGGAACCGGGAGTGGCGTGGAGAGGTTGGCGCTGCGGACTCCCGGCGTCCCGTCGAGACTCAGCACCTGGGCCCAGGGACTGAACTCGGGGGTTGGGTCCCGCTCGGGCGGAGGGAACGATTCCGGTCGGAAACGAAATTCGGGGTCCGCGGCGCTGACCCCGGATTGGGCCTCTACTTCGGCGACCTCCCGGAGCGATGCGTCGATGGTGGAAAGGAGGTACACCCGGAGGGTGAGTGTCGCGCCCACCACAGCAACCGCCGCCAGCCCCAGCGCCTGGAGTGCGACGCGGAGCGCCAGCGCCGACCCGAACGACCGCATCTCAGGGCGCGTCGGCCTTGAGCGTGTATCCGACGCCGCGCACCGTGTGGATCAATCGTGGCTCGCCGGCGCGTTCCAGCGCGCTGCGGAGGGTGGAGATGTGGGCGTCAACGAGATTGGATTCAGGGTCGAAATTCAGATTCCACACCTCGCGCAACAACTCGGAGCGGCTCACCGCCCGCCCCGCATGCAGCATGAGGTATTCCAGCAGGCGGAATTGCCGCGGCGCCAGCGGAATGACCCGGTCGCTTCGGCGGACGGTCCGCTTGAGCCGGTCAAGTTCGAGGGATCCCGCCGAGAGGATCCCCTGCACACCGCCGCTCTGACGCCGAGTCAGCGCGCGCACTCGCGCCAGCAGCTCCACCAGGGCAAACGGCTTCACCAGGTAATCGTCCGCCCCGGCGTCCAGCCCGATCGCGACGTCCTGGGGGGTGTCCCGCCCGGTCAGGATGAGGATCGGGCTGGGGACGCCTTCCTGCCGGAGTGTGGCGCACACCGCGAGCCCGTTGGGCTCGGGGATCTGGATGTCCAGCACGATGAGATCGGGCGGCGGCTTTCGGCGCGCCTCCTCCAGCGCCGTAGTCCCATCGCGGGCCACATCCACCGAGTGCCCGTCCTCCTCCAGGCTCTGCTGAAGGAAGCCGACCGTCCGATCGTCGTCCTCGACTACCAGAATGCGCACGGCTCCTCCTGATTGCCTCTCCGGCCCAACCCTCCGGCCTCAAAGGTACCCAAACGAACCAAGGCCGCTACCTTTACGGAATGACGGCCACCGTTCCGCCCGGGACCGTGCACCTTGGCGACCAGTCGGCGCTGGACGCCTCGCTCTCTGCCATGGCCCGGAGTCTTCGCGGATCGGAGATCCTCCGCATCGCTGCCGACGTGAGGGGCCTGGCCGCTTCCGGCCGCCCGCTCTGCAACCTGACCGTCGGCGATTTCGATCCCCGCCAATTCCCGATTCCCCGGCAACTCCTCGCACTGATCCACCGCGCCTACGACGCCGGGGAAACCAACTATCCCCCGTCGGACGGCATCCCGCCCCTGCGGGAAGCAGTGGTCGATTATATCGCGCGGGAGCATGGGGTGTCATATCCGACGGGGTCGGTACTGATCACCTGCGGGGGTCGACCCGCCATTTATGCGGCCTTCCGCTGCCTCGCTGATCCCGGGGACCAGGTGCTGTACTCGGTCCCGAGCTGGAACAACGACTACTACACCGAGATGGTCGGTGCGCGCTCGATCGCGATTCCCGCTCGCCCGGAAAACGGATTCCAGCCGACCGTTGAGGAGCTGGCGCCGCATCTCGGGGACGCCACCCTTCTCTGCCTCTGCTCTCCCGCCAATCCGACCGGCACCATCCTCGACCCGGAAATCCTCCGCCCGATTCTCGAAGCCGTGGTCGAGGAGAACGCGCGCCGGAACCGGAGCGGCCGTCGCCCCCTCTTTGTTCTGCACGACCTGATGTACGGATCGTTGGTCTTCGGCGGAGCGGCCCACGCCCACCCCCTGGCCCTGGTGCCGGAAGCGGCCCCTTGGACGGTGGCGGTCGACGGGATCTCGAAGGCGTTCGCGGCAACCGGTCTCAGGGTCGGTTGGGCCACCGGGGCCCCCGCTCTGATCGCCCGGATGAAGGACTTCCTCGGCCACGTCGGCGCGTGGGCGCCCCGGCCGGAACAGGTGGCCACCGCGGAGTTCCTGCGGGACGAGGGCGCGATCGCCGAGTTCCGGGTGGCGATGGATCGGGCGGTGACCTCCCGGTTCGAGGCGCTCACCGCGGGCTTCGCCCGACTCCGGGACGCCGGCCACCCGGTGGATTTCGTCAGCCCCCAGGGCGCCATCTACCTCGCGCTGCGCTGCGACCTCGTCGGCCGAATCGTGGGCGGGGCGTCGGTCCCGGACAACGAGGTAATCCGAAAACTCCTGCTCGACCGGGCCGGGCTCGCGGCGGTCCCGTTTCAGGCGTTCGGATTGAAGGATGAGAGCGGCTGGTTCCGCCTCTCGGTGGGAGCGGTTTCCCTCGAGGATATCCGGGAGGCCTGGCCGAGGCTCACGGCCCTGCTGGAGAGCGCCACCACCCGTTAGCCGGCGTGCGCCGGTCCGTATCCGTCCGGATTCATCACCTGCCAGCGCCATGAGTCGGCGCACATCTCGTCGAGCCCGCGGGTCGCCACCCAGCCCAGCTCCTCTCGTGCTCGGGTCGGATCAGCCCACGCCTCGGCCACGTCGCCCGGGCGGCGCGCGATGATCCGGTAGGGGATCGAACGTCCGGTGATCCGCTCGAACGCCCGCAGCATCTCCAGAACCGAGCAGGCCTTGCCGGTGCCGAGGTTGTAGGTCACCAGTCCGGGGCGGGAGCGCAGCTTCTCCAGCGCCCGCAGATGGCCGGCGGCCAGGTCGACCACGTGAATGAAGTCCCGCACCCCGCTCCCGTCGCGGGTCGGGTAGTCGTTCCCGTAGATCGAGAGCGCTTCCCGCTTGCCGATCGCAACCTGCGTGATGAACGGCACCAGATTGTTGGGCGTGCCATTCGGATCCTCGCCGATCCGGCCGCTGGGATCCGCGCCCACCGGATTGAAATAGCGCAGCAGGGCGATGTCCCATGCCGGATCGGCCCGATGGACGTCATGCAGGATGCGCTCGATGGTGAGCTTGGTCATGCCATAGGGATTCACGGCACTGAGCGGGAAGTCCTCCCGGATCGGCACCGAGGCGGGATCGCCGTATACCGTGCAGGACGAGCTGAATACCATCTTCTTGACGGCATGCCGGACCATCGCTTCGAGCAGGACCACCGTGCCGCCGATGTTGTTGTCCCAGTAGAGCAGCGGCTTTTCCACCGACTCGCCCACCGCCTTGAGCCCGGCAAAGTGGAGGACCGCCTCGATCCCGCCCGGGGCGAAGATGCGCTCGATCGCGGCGGCATCGCGGAGGTCAGCTCGGTGGAAGGTGAGGTCCTTTCCGGCGAGCTCGCGCACCCGGCGGAGCGACTCCTCGTGGCTGTTGCACAGATTGTCGACCGCGACCACCTCAAAGCCGGCGCGGAGGAGCTCCAGGCAGGCGTGGCTCCCGATGTATCCGGCGCCTCCGGTGACCAGGATCGCCATGATCAGAACCGTGCGAAAGGCATTGCGTCCTCATCGAGTTGCGGAGAGGGTCGCTCACGACCGGCTGGAGACTCCAACGAAAAACGCGACCCGGTCGGCACCGAAGTCGCGTCACCGCAATCAATGCGCCGCGTAGGAATCGAACCTACAACCTAGTGATTAAGAGTCACTTGCTCTGCCAATTGAGCTAGCGGCGCTGGCGGAACCCGTCGCGTCCGTGCGACGCCCAGCCCTCGGTTC
>JBGPEJ010000071.1:0-12891 GCA_041482775.1 Gemmatimonadota bacterium
AGCGGGCATCGAGCTCCCGCCACCCGATCCCGCGGCGGTCGATGGCTTCCGCTCCGCTCACCAGGTCCCGGATCTCCTCGCTGCTTGCGCCGGCCCGGAGGAGCACCCGGCCCCGGTCCAGGTCGAGTGCCACATCCCGCTGGATCCGGGATCCGCGCTCCACCCGCGCATAGAACTCCGGATCGGTTTCGCGGACCCGCGCGAGCAGACCCGCCACCGCGCTGTCGGCATCCGCCAGGGGAAGGTCGGCGGCGGGACGGGTGGGATCGAAGGGAAGGGTTCTCGCCATCGAGTCCACCAGCACCAGGCGGCCGCCCTGCTCGACCAGCGCCACCGGCTCCACCTCGCGCACCACCAGCCGCAAGGTGCCGGGAAGGCGGCGCCCGATCCGGACCTCGAGCACCCCGGTCAACGCCCGGGCCCGGCGCAACAACGCGCTGGTGTCGTCGAATACGCTGAATCCGCTGGGCACCGCGAGTGCGGCGGCGGCGTCCCGCGGGGTGAGGTACCGGGCGCCGACCAGCTCGAGTCGCCGGACTTTGAAGAAGGACAGCGCGCGGAGCAGCCGGAGTCCGCCGACCCCGAGGAGCACCAGCGCGATTGCGCCGAAGCCGAATAGAAGCCGTCGCTTCATTCCGGCCCGATCAAGGCGCCCACCTCGCGCCCCAGCTGGGTAATGTCACCGGCTCCCAGGGTCACCAGCACGTCCCCCGAACGTACCAGCGAGGCGACTCGGCGGCCCAGCTCGCCGCGGGCCGGTTCGTACACCGTCTCGGCGCCGTGGCGGCGCGCCGCGTCGGCCACCAGGGCGCCGGTGATGCCGGGCATCGGCTGCTCCCGGGCGGCGTAGACGTCGGTCACCACTGCGAGGTCCGCCGCCGCGAGCGCCGCTCCCATGGCGTCGGCGTGGGCGGCGGTTCGGGAGTAGAGGTGCGGCTGAAACGCCGCCACCAGCCGGCGTTGCGGAAAGGCCTGCCGCGCCGCGGCGAGCGTGGCGCGGAGCTCGGTGGGATGATGGGCGTAGTCGTCGACGATCATCACTCCGGCGAATTCTCCCAGGAAGTCGAAGCGCCGCCCCACCCCGCGGAACCCGGCCAGCGCCGCGAGCGCCGGGCGAACATCGCCGCCCAGGGCCACCACGACACCGAGGGCCGCCGTGGCGTTGCGCAGGTTGTGCACCCCGGGCATCCGGAGGCCCAGCGGCACGGTGGCCCGGCTCGGCAGCGTGATCGTGGCGCGGGTGCCGTCCGGAGCGGCCACGATGGAGTCAATGCGGAGGTCCGCCGCGCCAGGGCCGAATCGCCAGGTCCGCTGCGGGAGGAGCCGCGCCGCGACCCGGTCGGCCCCGGCGGAATCGTTGCCCACCAGGACCCGTTCGGCCCGGCCGGCGAACTCCGCGAAGGCGCCCTCCATTGCCTCGAGCGATCCGTAGCATTCGAGATGATCGGCCTCGACGTTGTTCACCACGGCGATGCTGGGATGCAGGGTGAGGAATGCCCGGTCGTATTCATCGGCCTCGACCACGAACAGCTCCTCGCCCGCGAGCTTTGCGTTGCCGCCCCAGGCATCAACCCGCCCGCCGGCAATGCCGGTGACCCCGAACCCGGCGGCGGCCACCGCCTCGGTGGTCATGACAGTCGTGGTGGTTTTCCCGTGGGTGCCGGCGATTCCCACGCAACGGGTGGAACCGATCAAACCCGCCAGCGCTTCCTTTCGCGGCACGATCGGAATTCCCAGCGCGCGCGCCGCTTCGAGCTCAACGTGACCGTTGGGGATCGCGGCACTCACCACCAGGGCCCGCGCGTTACCGATGTTCGCCGCGGCGTGGCCGGTGATCACCGTGGCCCCCGCTGCCCGGAGGTCTCCGCATCCCGAGACGTCGGCATCCGAGCCGGTCACGGCGAGGCCCCTTCGAAGCGCAACGAGCGCCAGCGCGCTCATCCCCGCGCCCCCGATCCCGACGAAGTGCAGCGGCCGTGGGTCCGAGGGGAGAAAGAGGTTCATGACGGATGGCCTAATCTACAATGCCACCGCAACTTGGAAAAGGCCGGCCCTACCCCGAAAGAACCCCGATACGGTCCACGATCCGGTCCGCGGCGTCGGGACGGGCCCGTTGCAAGGCGGCATCCCGCATCCGGCGGAGCCGCTCGGGGGCGGCGAAGAGTTCAGCCACCAGTGCCCCCAGGCGGGCCGGGGTCAGGTCCTTCTGGGGCAGGTAGATCCCCGCTCCCGCCGCGGCCAGGACGCGGGCATTCGGGGTCTGGTGGTCCGCCGCGGCGGTGGGAAGGGGAACCAGCAGCGCGGGGATTCCCCAGGCGCAGAGCTCGGCAATCGTCATCATCCCGGCGCGGGAGAGCGCAAGATCGGCCACCGCGTACGCGTCGGCGATGGGATCGAGGAAATCGAACACTTGCACCGCCGGCGGGTGATGAAGTCTCCGGAACTGGTCGTAGGTACCCCGCCCCGCCGCCCAGAGCACCCGGACCCCGGCGGCTCCACCGGCCTCGAGCCACCCTGCCACCGCCTGGTTGAGGGCCAGCGCCCCCTGACTTCCTCCGGTAACCAGCAGGACCGGCAGCGACTCGTCGAGCCCGAACCGGCCCAGCGCCTCCGACCGGCGGAGCGGGTCCGGCGCAGCAATCGGGTTGCCGGTCTCCAGAACGACGGTCTGCGCCCCGGGACGGAGGTGGGCACGCGCTTCGGGTACACCCAGCCAGATCTCCTTGACCCGCCCTGCCAGGCGCCGGGTCGCGAATCCCGGAAAGGCATTTTGTTCCTGGATGGCGGTCGGAATTCCCCGCCGGGCGGCGCGCCACAGCACCGGTCCGGAGACATACCCG
Organism: Gemmatimonadota bacterium; assembly: GCA_041482775.1. Lineage (GTDB taxonomy): Bacteria > Gemmatimonadota > Gemmatimonadetes > Gemmatimonadales > GWC2-71-9 > JABFSM01. The sequence continues at coordinate 2,841 of JBGPEJ010000071.1, forward strand.
CCAGTGCCAATAACCAGCGAGGGCTTTTCAAGGTCGAAAACCCGATCCACCTCGCGGAGCAGACCGAGCGCCAGGAACGGCCACCGGAAGTTTTTCCACCACTGCCGGCGGTAGAGCGGCTCGGCGGAGAGCAAGTGGAAGGGAATGTCGCGGGTGGGGAGCAGCGCCGCCTCCACCCCGCGGGTGGCACCCACCAGTACGACGCGCTCCTGGGGCCGGGCGCGCCGGAGCGCGGCGGCGATGGCGAGCGCCGGCATCAGGTGCCCGCCGGTGCCCCCGCCGGCGATGAGAACGGTCAACGGAGCACCGGCCGCCCTCTCGCCCTCCCGATGTTGACGAGCACCCCGACCGAGAGCAGGCCGATCACCAGGCCGGAACGCCCGTACGACATGAAGGGAAACGCGAGACCGGTCGTCGGCATGAGCCCCAGGGTAACGGCCACGTGCAGGAGAGCGGTCAGCGCCACTGTCGCGGTGAGCCCGGCCGCGAGGTACTGTCCGAAGGGATCGGGTGCCGTCCGGGCGATTCGGAAGCCGAGCCAGCAGAAGATCGTGAACAGCAGGGCGATGAAGAGCACGCCGAGGAAGCCCCATTCCTCGCCGATGGTGGCGAAGAGAAAATCCGAGTAGGCATAGGGCAGATAGTTGAGCTTGAGCTGGCCATGCCCGTACCCCACGCCGAGCGGCCCTCCCGATCCGAAGCCCAGCAAAGCCTGCTGCAGCTGAAAATTGCCCTGTCCGCAGGGCTCGAGGAAGCAGCGCAGCCGGGTGAGCCGGTACGGCTCGGCGAAGATCAACGAGACGGCGCCGAGCAGTCCCGCCACCCCGAGGAGCAGGAAGTGCCCGATCTTGGCGCCGGCGGTGAACAGCACCACCCCGCCGAGGAGGGCCACCAGAGTGGCCATCGAGAGGTTTGGCTCGATCAGGATCAGCAGGAACACGAGGCCGAGGATCACCAGGAACGGCGCGACGCCCTTCTTGAATCCGCGGACCGCCTCTCCCTTCTTGGCGGCCAGCATCGCGGCCCAGGCCACCACCGCGAACCGCGCCACTTCGGACGGCTGAAAGTTGATCGGACCGAGTGTGATCCAGCGGCGGGCGCCGTTGAGCGGCTGGCTGATGCTCCGGGTGAACGGAAGCACCGGCACCAGCAGCGTCGCCACGGCGAAGAACAGCAGTGGCCAGGCCAGCTGGCGCCACCGGTGGTAGTCCACCCGCGAGGTGATCGCCAGGGCGAGAGCTCCCACCAGGGCGCCGCTCAGCTGCTTGAGGAAGAACCCCGACGCGTTCCGTTGCATCGTGGCGGCGGCGTAGAGGCTGGCGATGCCGAAGACGGTCAGCACCGCCGTCACCACGGCCAGCAGTCGGGTTTCCCAGCGGAGCTCGCTCACCACCCCTCCACGATGTCCCGGAACCGGCGGCCGCGCTCCTCGAAGTTCTTGAACATGTCGTAGCTCGAACAGGCCGGAGAAAGCAGCACCGCGTCTCCCGGACCGACCAGGGCCCTGGCCCGCGCCATCACTTCGTCGAAGGTCCCCGCCTCGATGAGCGGAACCCCGGCGCCCGCCAGATCAGCCATGATGCGCGGCTTCGCCTCACCATAGGCGATCACGGCGCGGCAGCGCCCGGCCAGCGCGGGACCCAGCCGGGTATACGGCTCGCCCTTGTGGCGACCGCCGAGAAGGAGCGCGAAGTGACGCGCCATCGCCGCCACGGCAACCTCGGTGGACGCCACGTTGGTGGCCTTGGAATCATTGATCCACAGCACGCCGCCCACCTCGCGCACCGGTTCCATGCGGTGCGGGAGCGCTCGGAACGAGCGGAGCCCTGCGGTGAGCGCGGGGAGGGCCACCCCCACCGCGTGGACCGCCAGGGCCGCGGCCAGCGCATTGGCGACGTTGTGGTCGCCGAGGAGCGGCAGCTCCGCCCGGGGGAGCAGCTCCGATTCTCCCAGACGGAGCCGACCCCCGCTCCGGTCGTACCAGCCGTCGGCCCGCTGCTTCACCGAAAATCGGAGGTGCCGTCCGGCGACGCCGCGCGCCGATTCCTGAGACCCCGGATCATCCGCATTGGTAACCCACACCGAGTCCGGACCGGCCTGCCGGAACAGCCGCCGCTTGTCGGCGTAGTAGTCTCCGACGTCGGTGTACCGGTCGAGATGATCGGGCGAAAGATTGGTGAGCACTCCCACCGCCGGCCGCAGCGATTCCATGTCGTGCAGCTGAAAGGAGGAGAGTTCCACGGCCAGCCACTCGGGCCGTTCCGGCGCAAGAGCGATTTCGGAGAGCGGGGTCCCGATGTTGCCCGCCGCGCGGGCGCTCTTTCCGCCGGCCAGGAGCAGGTGCCCGATGAGCGCCGTGGTGGTGGTCTTCCCATTGGTGCCGGTGACCGCGATGTACCGCACCCCGGCCAGCGCCTGGAGCCCGAGCTCGGCCTCCGCGCGGATCGGAACCCCGGCCCCCCGCGCCGCGGCGATCGGGGGAGCGTCGGGTGGAACCCCCGGCGACACCACGCAGACCGCCGCCGCCGCGATGCGGGGCAGGTCGTGTCCACCCAGCTCCACCGTCGCCCCCAGCGCGCGGAGCTCGGCGGCGGCGGTCGAGAGCGCGGGCGAGGTGCCGGCATCGGAGGCGTAGACTTTCCGCCCGGCGCGCCGCAACAGCTTGGTGGCCGCGACGCCGCTTCGTCCCAGGCCGATCACCGCCACTTCCTCCGACATCAGCGGAGCTTGAGGGTGGCCAGCGCCAGCAGCGCGCAGAGAATCCCCAGGATGTAGAACCGGGTGACGATGGTGGTTTCGGCCCACCCCTTCTTTTCGAAGTGGTGGTGCAGCGGCGCCATGCGGAACACCCGGTGCGCGTCGGCATACTCCCGCCCCCGGGTTCGCTTGTACCACTTGTACACGCCCACCTGAAGGATCACCGACACCTGCTCGGTCACGAACACCCCGCCGATGATGAGGAGGAGGAATTCCGCCCTGAGCAGGATGCTCACCGTACCCAGGGCGCCCCCGATGGCCAGGCTCCCGGTGTCGCCCATGATCACCTGCGCCGGATAGGCGTTGAACCAGAGGAACCCCAGCGCGCCGCCCATCAGCGCCGCGCAGAACACCGTCAGCTCGCCGGCGCCAGGGAGATAATAGAATTGCAGATAGCTGGTGGCATCGACCCGCCCGAACACGTAGGCAAAGAATGCAAACGCCGCCGCCGCGATGGCGGTGAGCCCGGTCGCGAGCCCGTCGAGCCCGTCGGTCATGTTGACCGCGTTGCTGGCGCCGGTCACCACGAAGGTCACGAAACCGACGTAGAGGAGGGGCGCGAAACGGACGAAGGTGAACTTGAGAAACGGGAGGGTCGTCGCGGTCGACGGCAGCGCGGTGGGCAGCACCACCGGCTGGTAGAGCAGGTAGAGCCCCAACGCGATCCCGAACAGACACTGCCCCACCAGTTTCCACTTGGCCACCAGCCCGCGCGACTTTCCCTCCACGATCTTGAGGTAATCGTCCACGAACCCGATGGCGCCGGTCCACAGCATGGCCAGCATCGCCACCACCACGAACCGGTTGGTGAGCGGCGCCCAGAGCAGGGTCGGGATGATGGTGGAGAGCAGGATGATCAGCCCCCCCATGGTGGGCGTGCCCAGTTTTCCCTGGTGGCTGGCGAGCCCCTCGGCGCGAATGACTTGTCCGATCTTCCGGGCGCGCAGCCGCGCGATGATGCCGGGACCCACCAGAAAGGCGAACAGCAGCGCCGTGAGCATTGCCCCGGCGGCGCGAAAACTGATGTAGGTGAACAGATTGAACAGGATGTGGTCGCGGGCGAGGGGAGCCAGGAGGTGATACAGCATGGCGTCTCAGGTCGTGGGGGACGATGAGCGTGCCGCAAGATCAGGGAGGAGTCGTTCGAGCGCAACGCCCCGGCTACCCTTGAGCACCACCAGTTCCTCTCCGGAAATCCGCGCCGCCAGCCGGGGCGCGAGCTCCGCCGCGTCCCGCGCGGTGAGCAGCCGCTCGCCGAGGGCGGCGCGGTAGGGCTCCAGCGCCGGCACGAACTCACCCACCGCCGCCAGCAGGTCCGGTTTGAGCGCCACCAGTTGCGAGGCGATCTCCGCATGGAGCGCCGGCGCGGCCTCCCCCAGCTCCCGCATGGTCCCCGCCACGAAAATCAGCCGGCGCTTTCCCCGGAGGGCGCGGGCCAGGTCGATGGCCGCCCGGAACGACGAGGGATTGGCGTTGTAGGCGTCGTTGAGGATGGTGAGCTTGCCGACCTGCTGCAGCTCGCCCCGCCCCCCCGGGAGGCTCAAGGATTCAAGGCTCCGGGCCACCTTCCCCAATTCGAGGCCCAGCGCCTCCGCCACGGTCCACGCGATCATCGCGTTGCCGGCCTGGTGGCGTCCCCGGGCGTCGAGGAGGAAGCGCTCCTTGCCGATGGTAATGCGCGGCCGGCCGTCGGCGGTCAGCTCCACCTTGGACGGCACCCGCTCCGCGCCGGCGAGCCCGGCGCTGATCACCTTGCGGGCATGCTGCCGGACCAGGTCGGGCAGCGAGGGCGGATCGGTGCCCACCACGGCCAGCGCGACGCCGTCGGCGAGGGCGAGCTTTTCCCGCAGCACGACCTCGGGGCTGCCGAACCCCTCGAGGTGTCCGGCCGCGACGTTGGTGAGGACGGTGATGCTCGGCGCAATCACCTCCCGGTGCCGGGCGATCTCTCCCGGAAGATTGGCCCCGGCCTCGACCACCATGGCCTCGGTGTCGTCGGGCGCCTCCAGGATGGTGAGCGGAACCCCCACCAGATTGTTGAGATTGATCCGGGTGGCCTGGGTCCGGTACCGGGTCCGGAGTGCGGCGGCGACCATCTCCTTGACCGAGGTCTTGCCGTTGGTTCCGGTAATGGCGACCACCGGACCGGGAATCGTCTTGCGCCGCGCGTGGGCCAGATCGCCCAGGGCCCGGAGGGTGTCGGGCACCGGATAGAGCGTTAGCCCCGGAATCGGCGGAGTTCCCTGGCGCACCACCGCCCCGGTGGCGCCGCCGCTCGCGGCGGCGGCCAGAAAGTCATGCGCGTCGAAGCGCTCCCCCTTGAGTGCCACGAAGAGCGCGCCGGGCTGAATCGCCCGGGTGTCGGTTGCAACGCCGGAGTAGACCGCATCGGTGGCGGGGCCGCCCAGGCCCAGGGCCTCCCGAACGCCGCGATCGCTCCACCTCACCGGCGTTCCTCCAGGACCTCTCGCACGATCGCGGCCTCGTCGAACGGCCGGTACTCCTTGCCGACCACCTGATAGGTCTCATGTCCCTTGCCCGCGAGCAGCACCGTGTCTCCCGGGCGTGCCTCGGCCAGCGCCGCGCGAATGGCCTGGTGCCGGTCGGCGATGCGGAGATGGGCCGCTCCCGCGGGAAGGCCCACCATTACCTCGTCGATGATGCCCTCCGGACTTTCGCCGCGGGGGTTGTCGGAGGTAACGATCGTGAAGTCCGCGAGGGTTCCGGCGATCCGGGCCATCATCGGCCGCTTGCCGCGGTCGCGCTCGCCGCCGCAGCCGAACAGGGCGATCACCCGGCCCGGGGTGACCGGCCGGAGCGCCTCCAGCGCCCGCGCCAGCGCGTCGGGCGTGTGGGCGTAGTCCCGCAGCACCACGAACGGCGCGCCGGCCAGCCGCTCCATTCGCCCGGGGACCTGCGGCGACTCGGCCAACCGCGCGGCCACGCCGTCCAGCGGGTGGCCCAGTCCGAGGACGCAAGCGGCTGCCGCGAGGGCGTTGGAAACATTGAATTCCCCGGGGAGCGGCAGCCTGACCTCCCGGATTCCAAACCGGCCCTCGATGCGGAAGCGGCTCTCGGTGGGGCTCAGCACCGGATCCACCGCCCGCACATCTGCGTCGGGGTGCCGCCCGAAGGTCACCGTACCGGCGGTGCGCGGAAGCGCCGCCCACTGCGGATCGTCGGCGTTCACCGCGACAACCGCGTCCTTCCCCAGCAGCCCGAGCAGTTTGAGCTTGGCCGCGAGGTAATGCTCCATGGTACGGTGATAGTCGAGATGATCCCGGGTCAGGTTGGTGAACACCGCGGCCTGGAACAGCAGCCCGTCCAGCCGGCCCTGGTCGAGGCTGTGCGAGGAGGTTTCCATCGCAACCCGATGGACGCCGCGCTCGCCGAGCGCCGCGAAGGTGGCCTGCAGGTCCACCGGCCCCGGGGTGGTGAGCGAGCCGGCGCTCGACGGCACGCTGAGTCCCGCCCCGTCGAACGCGCCCAGGGTGCCGATGCTGCCGGCATCCCCTTCAGCGTTCAAGAGGTGGCGCACCAGCCCGGTGGTGGTGGTCTTCCCGTTGGTGCCGGTGATTCCCACCAGCTGCATCATTGCGGCCGGGTCGCCGTACCAGGTCCGGGCCAGGGCGATGGCCGCCCGGCGGGTGTCGTGCACCACGATCTGGGGAACGGCGAGATTGACCGGCCCCTCCACCACGACCGCCGCCGCGCCCCGGGAAAGCGCGTCCGGCACAAAACGATGCCCGTCGGCCTGGGAGCCCCGAACCGCCACGAACAGCACCCCGGGGCCGGCGCTCCGGCTGTCGGTGGTGATGCCGGTGATCTGGGGAAGCATCGAGGGAGCCGCGCGCAGCAACCCTTCGCGCCGGAGCGTGGCGAGGAGCGCGGCGGAATCGCTCACGGGAGTTTGGCCCCCGTCGCTCCGAAGATCACCACCAGCTTCCCGGCGGGAAGGAAGTCACCAGCCGCGGGAAGGCTCCGAACCGCCACCCCGCCCCCCTCGACCCGGACCCGGAGCCCGCGCTGATGCAGGGCGAACGCCGCCGCGCGCAGGGTCCTCCCGGTCACGTCGGGCACCTCGACCATCGGTGACGGCGCCTCCGCGGTCGGCGCTAACGGAAGCCGTACCGCGGCCGCGCTGGCCTGCTGGGTCTCCTCCCGGGCGCTGGGTTTGACCGTGGTGGGCCCGCGGTGGGCGGCCGACTCGGCCACTTGATCGGCCAGGGCGCTCCGGTCGATGGCGCTCCCCCGCGCGGCGAGCGCCTGGCGCAACATGTCCGCGGTGAGCGGCGCGGCGGTGAGCCCGCCGTAGTACTCCCCGTGGGGCTTGTTGATCGTCACCACCGCCACCAGCTGGGGATCCTTGGCCGGGAAGATGGCCGCGAAGGAGGCGCGGTACTCATGCTCCAGGTATCGGCCATTCTCGGCGATCTTGGCCGTACCGGTCTTCCCCAGAATCCCATAGCGCAGCTGCGCCCGGCTCCCGGTGCCCGAATCACTCGCGGCCTCCGCCAGGAATCCCAGAATGGACGCCGCGACCGCCGGAGGAACCACTCGGCGCACCGGCTCCGCCTGGTGCCGGTAGAGGGTTTGACCGTCGGCCGAACGGATTTCCCGGATCAGGGTCGGCGCCAGCAACAGGCCCCGATTGGCGAGGGCGCCGTATGCGGCGGCGAGCTGCACTGGGGTGACCTGCAGCTCGTAGCCCATCGCGAGACTCTGTGCGGTGTACCCCTCGTCCCACCGGTCCGGCCGCCGCAGGACGCCGGAGGCCTCCGAGGGAAACTCCACGCCGGTGGGCGCGCCGAAGCCGAAGGCGCGAAGCATTTCGTACTGCTCTTCGTGGCGGAGCTTGAAGGAAAACTTGGCCATCCCGATGTTGCTGGAAACCTGGATCGCCCGCGCCAGCGTGAGGGGCTGTTTCTGGGCGTGGGTGTCCTCGATGCTCCGGGTGTGACCGGGTGAGGTTTCGTAGACCCAGCGGCCGTTTTCCCCCGAAACCGTCTCGGTGCCGGTGACCTTGCCGTACGCCAGAAGGGCGGCGGCGGTGAAGGGCTTTGCGGTCGAGCCGGGCTGGAACGGGCTGGTGAACACCGACGCCGTGGAGGCGCCGGCGGCGGCGGTGGCCGAGGCGAGGGCCAGCAGGTCGCCGCTGCGGGGATCGAGGAACACCACGTCGCCGCCTTCGGCCTTGAACGCCGTGAGCGCCTGGGCCAGCGCGCGCTCGGCGATTTCCTGGAGCTCCGCGTCGAGGGTGAGGTAGACGTCGTTGCCGGGCACCGGATCCCGCACTAGCCGCCCCGGTGACTCATAGGTTCCGCCGGACGGGTCCCGCAAATCGGTGGTCTGGCCCGGCTCTCCGGCCAGGAGTGAGTCGAGCCAGCGCTCCAGCCCTGAGTCTCCGTGCCGTCCGTCGGCTCCCAGCGCCCCGACGATCGGCCCGGCAAGGCGCTGGCTCGGATAGGCGCGCGCGTACACGGTGATGAGATGGATGCCCCGCAGGTTCCGGAGCGCGGCCACCTCCCCCGAAGTGAATGGACCGGGGAAATAGGGATAGCGCGGAGGGCCGGGACGGAAGAGCCGCCGGGCCGAGTCGGCCGACATTCCGAGATCGGCGCGCAGGCGGCGAATCATGGCGGCGGTGTCCTTCACTTCGTTCACCGCGAGCTGCAGATGGTATTTCGGCACCGAGCGCGCCAGCGGAGTGCCGTTGCGGTCGAAGAGGGTACCCCGGCGGGCGTCGATCTCGTGAGAGACCATGCGGGTGCTTTTCGCTTCGCGGGCCAACTCTCTCCCGCGCACCAGCTGGAGCCAGCCGGCCCGTCCCACCACCAGCAGGAGCCCGATCCCCAGCGCCGCCTGCAGCGCCACGATGCGTGCGCCCGGTTTGGCCATCAGCGGCGGCGGGGAGTCCCGCCGGCGAGGGTGTCGATCGGAAGGGGGGTGTCTTCGAACTCGCTGGGCTGATGAAAGCCCGCCCGCTCCATCTTCGGCACCAGGACCGCGCGGCTGGTTGCCGAGTTGATCTGGCGCTGCAGCTCGCTCCTCGCGGCATCGAGGCTGGTGGCGCTGTCGCGCAGGGCGCCCAGCCGCCGGGCGGTGAGCAGGGCCGCCCGCTGCCGGGTAACCACCGCCGCCGCCGTGCCGAGAAACAGCACCAGCCAGAACCCCAGCCAGTGGCGGCCCTTAAGCTTCATGGATGGTCCGGAAGGTTCTGAGCCGGGCGCTCCGCGCGCGGGGGTTCACCGCAATTTCCTCCGGCTGGGGAACCGCCCCCCCCCGCGGCGTGTCCGAGCCCAGCGGGCGGCCCCGACAGGTACAGACCGGTTGCTGAGGCGGACAGATACAGGAGCGGCTCCATTCCCGGAACGCATGCTTGACGATGCGGTCTTCCCCGGAATGATAACTGATCACCGCCAGGGTCCCGCCCGGCGTCAGAGCATCCCGCAGGGCGGGCAGCGCCTCGGTGAGCCCGGTAAGCTCGTCGTTCACGGCAATCCGGATGGCCTGGAACAGCCGTGCGAAGTCGTCGGGGCCGGATCGGGACCCGAGCACGGCGCGGATGGCATTCACGAAATCATCGCTGGTCGCGAAGGGCTCCCGCTCCCGACGACGGACGATTTCGCCCGCCAGACGGTGGGCGCGGGGCTCGTCGCCCCAGTCAGCGAACCAGGCCCGCAGCGTATCTTTGGGAGTGGTGTTGAGGAGCTCCGCCGCCGTGGGGCCGGAGGCTCCCATGCGCATGTCGAGCGGCGCACCCGGACGGAAGGTGAATCCGCGCTCCGCCTCATCGATCTGCCGGGAGGAGACGCCGAGATCGAGCAGAATGAAGTCGGGCCGGAACTCCGCCGCGTCGGCCAGCGCCCGCGGACTCGCGAACGGAGCTTCGAGGTAGCGGATGCCGGTCCCGCCGAGGCGCGACCGGGCGGTCTGGATGGCGGCGGGGTCACGATCGATGGCCAGGAGCTCCATCCCCTGGCCGCGGAGCGCGGCGGCGTGGCCGCCGTCGCCCAGGGTGGCGTCAACTCCCCGCCGGGCGCCCTGCGCCGCCTCGAGGACCGCGCCGAGCAGGACCGGCTGATGGTAGGAACCGTTCACTGTTCACCCTTCGCTGTGGACCGCCTCAAAGCGCCTCACCCCAGCGGGAACGCCGCCGGGGTGAGGTGAGACGCAACCTGAGCGGGGCTGACGGGGCTCGAACCCGCGACCTCCGCAGTGACAGTGCGGCACTCTAACCAAGCTGAGCTACAGCCCCTGTTGCGAAGCCCGTCAATTTAGAGGGGCCGACCCT
>JBGPEJ010000072.1:0-12877 GCA_041482775.1 Gemmatimonadota bacterium
GCGCATGACGATGTCGTGCGACCACCGGGTCATCGACGGCGCGACCGGCGCCCGGTTTCTCAAGACCCTCAAGCTGTTGCTGGAGAATCCGTTGGCGCTGGTCTGGTGAGCGGGCGGCCGCTCACGGGTCACCCTTCACCCTGAGGCAGGCAGTGGCAACATTCGACGTGATCGTGATCGGGGGCGGACCCGCCGGGTACGTTGCGGCCATCCGGGCCGCGCAGCTCGGACTGGCCACCGCCGTGGTGGAGAAAGACAAGCTCGGCGGCGTCTGCGTCAACATCGGCTGCATTCCGACCAAGGCCCTCCTCCACAGCGCGTATGCGGTGAATCTCATCAACCACGACGCCAAGGCGCTCGGCATCGAGATCGGCGGGGTCAAGACCGACTTCGGCGTCGCGATGAAGCGTTCCCGGCAGGTGGCGGAACAGAACTCGAAGGGTGTCGAGTTTTTGATGAAGAAGTTCAAGATCACCGTGCTCCGGGGCATCGGAGCCCTCGCACCGGCGAAGCGGGTGAAAGTGGGCGCCGAGGTTCATGAGGCGAAGAAGGCGGTGATCATCGCGAGCGGCTCCCGGGTGAAGGGCATTCCGGCCATCGGCCTTGAGCTCAACAAGACCACCGTCATCAGCTCCGACGAGGCGCTCTTCCTGGAGCAGGCGCCGGCCTCGATCGCCATCGTGGGCGCGGGGGCCGTGGGCTGCGAGTTCGCCGACATCTTCAACGCCTTCGGCAGCAAGGTCACGCTGATCGAGGCGCTTCCCAGAATCCTGCCGCTCGAGGATGCGGAGAGCTCCGAGGTGATCGCGAAGAGTTTTCGCAAGCGCGGGATGAGCGTGTACGCCGGCGCCAAGGTCCTCAAGGCGGCCGTCGGCGCTTCCGAGGTCACCCTGGATGTGGAATCGGGAGGGAAGGTGGAAAAGGTGACCGCCCAGAAGGTCCTGATGGCCGCGGGCCGCGCGGTCAACGCCGAAGGCATGGGCCTCAAGGAGTCGGGCGTCCAGCTCACCGACCGGGGCTTCGTGAAGGTGAACCCCGCCACGCTGGAAACCACCGCCACCGGGGTCTATTGCATCGGGGATGTCGCTGGCCCCCCCATGCTGGCGCACAAGGGGAGCCGGGAGGGTGTCGTCGTGGCCGAGCTCATCGCCGGCCACACGCCGCATCCGATCAGATACGACAACGTTCCCAGCGTCACCTATTGCCACCCGGAAGTCGCCAGCATCGGCCTGACCGAGGATCAATGCAAGGAACGGAAGCTCGACTATCAGGTGGGGAGGTTTCCCCTCACCGCCAACGGCCGGGCCCGGGCCTCGATGGAAACCGAGGGCTTCGTGAAGGTGATTCGGGACAAGAAGTACGGTGAGATTCTGGGCGCCCACATCGTGGCCAGCCACGCCTCGGAAATGATTCATGAACTGGTGGTGGCCCGGGAGAACGAGTACACCGTCGAAGAGGTCGACCTCGCTATCCACGCCCACCCCACCCTCTCCGAGGCGATCGCGGAGGCCTGCCTCGACTCCATGGGGCGGGTCATAAACATATGACCAGCGGGCCTGGAGCAGGCCGCCCCGACGCGCCGGACCCGCTGGCGCTGGTCGTGAGCGCCCTCGGTTTCGGCACCGCGGTGGGCGTGGGGTTCCAGGCCCTGGTCACGTGGGGAGTCCGGTCGCTTCAGGCCAGCGCCGGCCCCTCGGCCGCCCTGCCCAGCCTGAGCTCGCTTCCCTCGCTGGTGCTGCTGATCGGCACGCTGGCCGGCATTGTGTCGGCCGGGCTCGCCAGCTGGACGCTCCTTGCGCCGATCCGAAATCCCTGGCGGCAGGCGATGCTCGCCATCATCGCCGGGCTGGGATCGTTCGTGCTTTCTCTGGTGACGATTCCGCTGGACCGCGCCTACGGCCGCCCCGGGCTGCTCGGCCTGGCCGCGCTGGCGGGGGTCCTGTGCATCCTGATCGGCCGCCGCCTCTCGGTGGCGCGGAGCGCGGCATGATGGACCGGGTCACGGTGGTCGATCTGGGGCGCCGCAGCTACGGGGAGGTGCTGGAGCTGCAGCGCGAGCTCTGCCGCAAGCGTCTGGCGAGCGAACTCGAGGAGGATCTCCTGCTGCTGGTCGAGCACGAGCCGGTGGCCACCCTGGGCCGCGGCACCCGGGCGGGCAGCCTCCCCCTGCCTCGGGCCCTGCTCGAAGCGCGCGGCCTGGAAGTGTTCGAAGTGGAGCGCGGCGGAGACGTGACGATCCATGCGCCGGGCCAGCTGGTCGGGTATCCGATTCTGGACCTGAACGGCTGGCGGCGGGATCTGCACTGGTACCTGCGGCAGCTGGAGGAATCGATGATCCGCGGGCTGGCCGCGCTGGCAATCCCGGCCGAGCGGCTCGCGGGCAAGACGGGGGTTTGGACCGCGGGCCGGAAGATCGCCAGCATCGGCATCCACGTGAAGCAGTGGGTCACGATTCATGGATTCGCGCTCAACGTCACCACTGATCTTGCCCTGTTCGAGCTTGTGGTTCCCTGTGGGCTGCACGGTGTCACGATGACCAGTGTGGCCCGCGAGCGCGGGGCTCCGGCCGTGGGTCTGTGGGAGGACACCCGCGCCGCGGTGATCGCGGCCTTCGGAGAGGTGTTCGAGCGCCGGATGGAGGTTGCCCCCCCGGGTTCACTCACCGGGAACTCGGCCGCTCCGTCCGGCGTTGTGCGAGCATGAACGAATCTTCAGCTCCCGTCCCCCGGGTCACCGCCGCAGCACCGCCGGATCGGCTGCCGCCGAATCAGATCGTAACGAAGAAGTGGCCGGTTCTGCACTACGGCCATGTTCCGCTCATCAACCCAGCCGATTGGCGATTCGAGGTGACCGGCCTGGTCGAGCGTCCGCTGGTGCTCTCCTGGGACGATCTGGGCCGCTTTCCCCGGCAGGAAACCCTCTGCGACATCCATTGCGTAACCCGGTGGAGCCGGTACGACAACGTCTTCACCGGGATTCCGGTCCGGACGATTCTGGCCGAGGCGCGTCCGAGCCGGGAAGCGAAATACGTCATCATCCACGCCGCGCCGGACTACACCACAAATCTGCCGCTGGCCGATCTGGACCGCGCCGAGAACCTTCTGGCCACCCATCACGACGGCGAGGCGCTGGCGGCGGAGCATGGCGGCCCGATTCGCCTCCTGGTGCCCCACCTGTATTTCTGGAAGAGCGCCAAGTGGGTGACCGGCTTCGAGTTCGTCGAGGAGGACTCGCCCGGGTTCTGGGAGCAGAACGGCTACCACATGCGGGGAGATCCGTGGGCGGAGCAACGCTATGGCCGCCCCGATCCCGTGCGGATGCGGCGGGGTCCACGGCGCGGCTGACCGGACCCTTATTATCTTCTGCGATTATGGCGGAGCAGCTGGATCGCAGGAAGCTGGAAGGGGTCGCCGACGGAAAGGTCGAGGCCATTCTGCGCGCGGCGGGGAGCTGGGCAAAGGAGGTTCCAGCGGCCCTGACACCCGCCATACGGGCGGTGTGCGTGCGGCTGGCGGAAATGGTGGCGGACCAGCGTCACTACCTCGCGCCGCTCCCCGAGCCGCAGGAAACCGAGCGCGCCACCGTCCTCACGCTCACTGCCGAGCGGCTCCGCGGCAACCGGGTCAGCAGCGGCATCGAGGGGTTACTGCAGGAGCTGGCGGATCTGGAGCTTCGCGCGACCGGCAGCTGGTCCCTGGTGGAAGGAGCGCAGGCGCAGTGGATTGCCACCGCCATCCGGTTTCTGGAGGGCAAAGCCGCGGCGCTCCCCGCGGATCAGCGTCCGGATCCCTACTGGGCGGATGATGTGGTCGCAGGGATCATCGCGTCGGTGCGAGCCCTGATCGGGGTCGATGAGCTGCACGCGCGGACCGAAGCGCGCTACTCCGGCCCCCACAAGCGCAGCGCCCCGGACGCCGAGGGCAACGAGTAGCGACTCTCTCGCCTACTTCCCGCCGGCCTCACCCTGCGCGGCGAACATCTCGAAGAACTTCCCGAATATCTCGATCCCGTCCCAGATCTGCTGGAGATTCACTTTCTCGTTGGGTGAGTGCAGCCCATCGTCAGGGAGTCCGATCCCGGTGAGGAGGACCGGCGCTCCGCTCCGCTGCAACTCCGGCACCACGGGAATCGATCCGCCCGCGCGAACCGGCACCGTCCGCCGCCCCACCACCGCCTCGAAGGCGTCATCCAGCACGCCGAACGCGGGGTGGCTCACGTCGCAGCGCACCGGGTCTCCGCCATGGAGCAGCTTCACCTCGACTTCGGCGTACCGCGGCGCGGCCTTCCTTGCCGCGCGGGTGAGCCACTTCCCGACCTTCTCGTAACTCTGTCCCGGAACCAGCCTCAGGCTCACCTTGGCCATCGCCTGGGCGGGAATCACGGTCTTCGCGCCCTCGCCGGTAAAGCCGCCCCGGATTCCGTGGATTTCGAAGGTCGGCAGCGCCCAGGTCCGCTCCAGGACCGAGAACTGCTTGAGCCCGGTGAGGGCCTTCCCGGTCACCTCTTCCTTGAGGAATTTCTTCTCGTCGAAGGGCAGGTTCTTCCACGCCTTCCGCTCGGTCTTGGTCGGCGCTTCCACCGCCTTGTAGAGTTTGGGGACGTTGATGCGTCCGGAGCGGCTCTTGAGATCGCAGAGGAGCCGGGCCAGCGTTTCCATCGCGTTGGGAGCCACACCGCCGTAGGTGCCGGAGTGAAGGTCCCGCTGCAGGGTGCGGACGTGGATCTCGGCGTAACAGAGACCCCGGAGACCGGTGTAGATCCCGGGGATGCCCGGCGCGTAATACCCCATGTCCGCCACCACCACCGCATCCACGGCGGTGCGGTGTGGCTCCGCCTGGAGCCGATCGAAGATCACCTTGCCGCCGCACTCCTCCTCGCCCTCGATGATGAAATGAACGTTGAGCGGCGGCTTGCCGTTTTTTCCCAGCACCGACTGGTAGGCCTTGAGCAGCGTGAAGACCTGTCCCTTGTCGTCAACCGCGCCCCGGGCGTAGAGCTTGCCGTCCCGAACCGTCGGCTGGAATGGCGGTGAAATCCACTCGTCCACCGGGTCCACCGGCTGCACGTCATAGTGGCCGTAGCAGAGGACGGTGGGCTTGCCCTCCACCCGGGGGCTCTCCGCCCAGACCACCGGATGGCCGTCGCCCTCGAGGAGCTGGGCCACCGGACAGCCGAGGGCCTTGAATTGATCGATGAGCCAGGCGGCCGCGCGGCGGCAATCGTTGGCGTGCGCCGGCAGAGTGCTGATGCTCGGGATCGAGAGAAAGCCGTTGAGTTCGGAGAGCAGCTGATCGTGATTCATTGGGCGAAGGAGTCAGGGAGTCAGGGAGTCAGGGAGCCAAGGGGATGGAAGATACTCGCCTCCGTCACCCTCCGCCCGTGGCACCCGAATCCGGCAGGGCCCGTTGCAGCCGGGGGAAGGCGCTGTCGCCGGGCGCGCCCTTCATCAGCTCGCGGAGCCCCGCGACGCTGGTCTTGACGCTCGACCCGCGGGACCGATACCACCGGTCGAACCAGTCGAGATGGGTGCGATAGATCCTCACCCCGACCAGTGCGGCATTGTTGATCGGCCGCTCGGCCATGCGGCCCACCCGGATGGTCCGGAGGCGCGCCCCCATGGGACCCTCGAGCTGTTCCTTGGCCCAGCGCCCGATGGCCAGCCGGCCGGCGTCCAGAGAGTCTCCCCGGGGCTTCCCGGCATAGAAGGCATCCAGGCGGCCGAGGAGGGCGTCGTAGAATTCGCCGAGAACGATCTCGTCCTGCCAGCGGTCGCGGGCCCGATCGGCCAGCGCGCTGTCACCCCGCGCACGGAAAAACTCTTCCGCCGCGCGGTAGCCCACCAGCTGCGCGAAACTCTCATTGAACGGCGTGGCACTCTTCACATAGAGGCTGTTGTGGGCGATTTCGTGAAACACCAGCGAGGCGAGCTCGACCGAATCCTTGACCATCGCGGTCGAGAGGAGCGGGTCTTCGAACCATCCCAGGGTGGAGTACGCCGCCGCCGGCCGCAGGGAAACATCGTACCCCCGGGCCGCCAGCTTGTCCGCCTCGCGCCGGGCCATCGCTACATCAAAGAACCCCTTGTAGGGAATCCGCCCGACGATGGGGTACTTCCAGGTGAACGGGCAGATGCAATCCTTCGGCGAGGCCGAGAGGCTGAGCAGGAGGGTGTCCCGGCCGACGTCGGTGTAGCTGGTGTAGGTCTTCCCGGCGGTGAGCCCCAGCGCCACCGCTTCCCCGCGGACCGCGAGCACCAACCGGAGGTAGGCGCGCGTATCGGCGGGAATCGAGGAATCGGTGATCAGCCGCTCGAGCGGTTTGCGTTTCTCGAGAATGAGCGTCTGTTCGATTCCCGCGCGGGTGAGGTAGCGCACGTCCGGGGAGGCGAGGTAGGCGGCCCCGTAGCCGAGGATCAGTGCCACCGCGGTGACCAGTATCCCCATGAAGAGCCGGCGGCGGGTCACGGCGTCCAGCGGACGCCGACGAGGTGGACGTTGCGTCCGAGGGCGCTTCGATGCTGAAAGGCGTAATCGAGTCGGGCCCGGCCGAGCAGCAGGCTCCCCCCGAAGGTGGTGTTGGAGAGGAGGCCTCCCGCCAAGCCCGGCTGGCGGCCGCTTCCCACCCGCCCCACAAGACCGAGGCCGGAGATGACTGCGCCGGCTTCCAGCCCGACGACGGTCCGGCCGCGCTCGCCCTCGGACCAGACGCTCTCCACGGTGGCGAGGAGCCGGCCGTTGGAGAAGGTATCCAGCAGATTGAGACTGCCCCCGAAGTGGAGCGACTCGCCGAGCCCCAGCCCATCACCGGTAATCCGGGCCTGCCCCAGATTCTGAAGGCTGAGCGCGAGGGCGGCGATGTCGAAAAACGCGACCTGGACGGCCACGTCGCTGGTTAGCGAACGAACCGTGGCCCCGCCCCGCTCTTCGACCGAGACATAGGTGCCGCTGGCTCCGACGGCGATGGCCCCGAACCGGTACACCGCGGCTGCGACGGTGGACAGGTTGTCATAGGTGGGGGACTCGGACGGGAAGAGCAGGTAGCGGGATCCGAAACCGACATTGAAGGCGCCGATGCGGCTCGCCGCCGCGACCATGGCGTAGGTGGAGCGATCCGAGGTGCGGGAAAAACCCGCCTCGAGGCTCAGCACCCGGATGGGAGCGATTCCCGCCGGATTGGCGAAGATGGCGCCGGCGTACCCCGGCAGCGCCACCCCCGCGCCGGCCAGCCCCGCGGTCTGAACGCTGGAGGGGAACCCGAGAATGACCGGAATCGGCTGCGCCTGTCCGGCCAGGGCCGTGGGGACGGCGAGGACGAACGCCAGGCAAACCAGCGGCCGCCGCGGCATCCTCAGTTAATCCGCACGATTCCGAAGCGCGCCCCCAGCGCGGGGTCCAGAGCGTCGGCCGCGGTGCTCCGCAAGACGAGAATATCGAGCGCGGCGCCGAGAGCCTGCTGCGTGATGATGAAATGATGCCCGGTGCCGGCATGCAGGCTGCCGCTCCGGGAAAAATTCGGCCCCACCGGCTCGGGGACGACCGGAAATCCCAACGGGAAGAAGGTGGCGTTGCGGGGATCGGTCCAGATGCTGCGAAGCCCCCAGCTCTTGAACCGGAGCCGGCCGGTCGGCTCGAATGGTAGTTCGCTCCCGTCGTCGAGATACGTCGCCATCAGCCACTCCGGCACCATCGTCGAAAACGTCCCTCCGGTCGCGGCGGTGAGATTGGTGACCCCGAGGAGTGCGGTGTTGTCGAGCGCCCGGGTGACCGAGGTTCCCAGAATCGAATCGGTCGAGAATTGATCGAGGCACCAGCGCAGGAAGAGCCACCCCGCCCCGCGCTCTTCCAGGGTGCCGTTCCCCTGGGTGCCGAACAGCAGGAACGTCGCCTCGGAGTTTCGGAGGAAGGCGTACGCGTTCTGGATATCGCCGCTGGCGTACTGACTCCGGCACGAAGGAAAGTTCGGCACGCACTCGGAGTTCGGAATCAGCCGGCCGCCCAACTCCTCGGCGAAGTGGGAGAGCGCTTCATTGAGCCACCCCTCTTCCGAATCGCCGGCCCGGATCAGGGCATGCTGGTTGAAGCTGATCATGTGCTGGAATTCGTGGATTAGCGTCG
Source organism: Gemmatimonadota bacterium (assembly GCA_041482775.1). GTDB lineage: Bacteria > Gemmatimonadota > Gemmatimonadetes > Gemmatimonadales > GWC2-71-9 > JABFSM01. The sequence continues at coordinate 8,115 of JBGPEJ010000072.1, forward strand.
GCTTGAGGTTGTCCAGCGCGGCGCGGCGGCTGACCGCGGTGCACTTCGCGGTGGCCGGCGCGGGCACCAGCGTATAAAAGACCTCCGCGTGATTCGAATTCGCCCCGTTAAGGAGATCGCCTCCGAAGAAATATCCGATGACCCGTCCGTTGGTGCAATCGGGGGTCAGGTCGTTAACCGCGTCGGTCATCAGGATCTCGACCACGCCGTTGCCGTCCTGATCCGACTCCCGGCCGAAGGCGGTGGTGTCGATCGGGTAATGATACGTATCGAACGCGACTCCGAGCTCGGCGAAATCCGCGGGCTGGAGCGGGTCGGCCTGCGGGACGCTATTGTCCTGAAAAATCGCGACGTGCTGCCCCACGTAGACCACCGTGGCCGGGACCGTGGTGAAGGCGCTGCACTGGAGATTGCTGCAGGTCTTGAAGCTCTTCGTATCGCCGACGGCGGGCGGAGCCGGCGTAACGGGCGGCGCCGTCATCAGCCCCGCGCGGCTCCCGGGATCCCGGAGCAGCTCCCGCTCCCGGGCGCGGAGGGTGGCGTCGAACTGCGCGGCCACCGACACTGCGATCGGCGCGGGCGGCGGCGGCGGCGGGGGAGATTCCTCCGAGGCCGCCTCGGGCGCGGGTGAGAGCACGGCGGGCGAGCTGGTCCGCAACAGATAGGTGCCCTGCACACCGGTCGACGTGACGATCGACGCGGTGGAAGCCAGCACCATGAGGTACTGGGCCCCCTGGGCGCCCGCCGCGGGCAGCCGGAGGCACCCGCCGGTCGCGGCGGGATTCACAACGGCGTGCTGGCCGGGGTCGAGCTGCAGCACGCTCTGACTCGCGCAGGCGGCGCTGGGAGTGGGGGGACCCGGATTGGGATTCGGATTAGGCCCGGTGGGACTACCGCCGCACGCCGCGGCGAGAAGCGCCAACTGGCTCAGCGCCAGCGACAGTTGACAGCGGATACTGGCGAAGTGGCTGGGCATTCGGAGGCGCCGGTCCATGACCTGCAAGTTAAGGTGTGACAACGAGTTTTGACAATCGCGCGAGAGGCCGATAGCTTCACCACCGCCGCAGCGTTCCGCAGGAGTCATCAGGTGGGAGACGCGCGGCGCGGCCTCCCGCCGCACCAGTCACTTCGACCGCGCCGGTCTCCGTCGGTGGCCCGCTGGCCGCACCGGATCGACCGCGCTTCAGGCTCCTGTCATGGCGTTCGTGCACCTCCACACCCACAGCGAGTATTCCCTGCTCGACGGGGCCAACCGGATCCCCGATCTGGTGGCGCAAGTCCAGAAGCTCGGCATGGACAGCCTGGCGGTGACCGATCATGGGAACCTCCACGCGGCCTGGAGCTTCTACTCCGAGGCGAAAGCGAAGAATCTGCGCCCGATTCTGGGCTTCGAGGCCTACCTCGCCTACGGTGACCGCCGCTCCCCCCAGAAGCCCGCCGATGCTCCCGCGCACTACAGCCACCTGGTGCTCCTCGCCAAGAACCGGGTCGGTTATCACAATCTGATCCGGCTTTCCTCCATCGGATTCGTCGAGGGCTTCTACCGCCGGCCGCGAATCGACAAAGAGGTGCTGGCCCGGCATGCGGAGGGAATCGTCTGCCTCGCGGCGTGCCTCTCCGGCGAGGTGGCCCAGGCCCTCCGACTGGGACGATATGATGAGGCGAAGGCGTCGGCGGAGTGGTTCGCCCGGCTCTTCGGCAAAGACCGCTTCTGGCTGGAGATCCAGGAACACGGGATCGCCGACGAGCGGGTGGTGACCGAGGGCATGCTTCGGCTCGGCCAGGAGCTGGGCATGGGGGTCGTGGCGACCAACGACGCGCACTACCTCCGCCGGGAAGACGCCGAAGCGCACGACGTGCTGCTGGCGATCGGCACCGGGGCGGAGCTGGATGACCCCAAGCGGTTCCGATTCACCGGGCAGGAGTCGTACGTCAAGAGCGAGAAGGAAATGCGCTCGCTCTTCCCGGAGCATCCCGAGGCGATCGAGAACACCGCCCGGGTGGCCGCCGACTGCGAGTTCGATTTCGAAAAGCGCTATTTCGTTCCGAGTTTTCCCTTGCCCCCGGGACACGCCGACGAGAACGGGCTGCTGCGGGAGCTGGCGGAGGCGGGGGCCCGGGTGCGCTACGGCGAGCCGCTGCCCCCACCGGTCAGGGAGCGGCTGGATTACGAGCTCTCGGTCATCACCAACGCCGGCTACGCCGGATATTTCCTGATCGTACAGGACTTCATCGCCGCGGCGCGCGACCGGGGCATTCCGGTCGGCCCCGGCCGGGGATCGGCGGCGGGCTCCCTGGTGGCCTACTCCCTCCGGATCACCGATGTGGACCCGCTCCGGTTCGATCTGCTGTTCGAGCGATTCCTCAATCCGGAGCGGGTGTCGATGCCGGACATCGACGTGGATTTCTGCTTCGAGCGGCGGGGCGAGGTGATCGAATACGTGCGGGAGCGCTATGGCCGGGAGAGCGTCGGCCAGATCATCACCTTCGGCACGATGAAGGCGCGGGCGGCCATCAAGGACGTGGCGCGGGTGCTCAAGATTCCGCCGGGAGAGGCCGACCGGATCACCAAGCTCATTCCCTCGGGGCCCGGCTACAGCCTCACGATCCCGGAGGCGGTCCGGAAGGTGGACGAGCTTCGCGATCTGGTGATGACCACGCCGGTGTACGGACGGATGGTCGACCTCTCCGCCCGGATCGAGGGGATCTCCCGCCACGCCTCGGTTCACGCGGCGGGCGTCGTCATCGCTCCCGGGCCGCTCCAGGATTATGTCCCGGTCTGCACCGCGCCCACCAAGGGGGCGGGGCAGAGCGCCGACGGTGAGAACGCGATCATCACCCAGTTCGAGATGGGAGCGCTCGAGCAGGTCGGCATGCTCAAGATGGACCTGCTGGGGCTCAAGACCCTGACGGTCATCCACGACGCGGTGGAGATGATCGCCCAGCGGACCGGGAACCGGATCGACGTGAGTCAATTGCAGTTCGACGATCCCGAGGTGTACGCGCTGCTCCGCCAGGGCCGGACAGCCGGGGTCTTCCAGTTCGAGTCGGCGCTGGCGACCGAAACGCTCCGGGCCATGAAGTGCGACCGGTTCGACGACCTGGTGGCCTCCAACGCCCTGCTCCGCCCCGGTCCGCTCGACGCGGGCATGCACCTGGTGTTCATCCGGCGGCGCCTGGGCCAGGAGGCGGTGTCGTATCCGCATCCGCTGCTCCGGGAAATCCTCGAGCCCACCTACGGCGTCATCACCTACCAGGAGCAGGTGATGCGGATCGCGAACGTCTTCGCCGGCTTTACCCTGGCGGAGGCGGACGTGCTTCGAAAGGCGGTGGGCAAGAAGGACTCCGAGCTGATCCGGAAGGAGCTGGGACGGTTCCTCGAGCGCGCGGTGGCGCAGGGCCACCCGAAGAAGCTGGCCGAAGAGCTGGCCGGCCAGATCGAGACGTTCGGCCGTTACGGGTTCAACAAGTCGCACTCGGTGGCGTACTCGATCCTCGGCTACCAGACCGCCTGGCTCAAGGTGCATCACCCCGCCGAATTCATGGCGGCGTTGCTCTCCTCCGAGATCGGAAGCACCGACAAGGTGGTCCAGTACATCAACGAGGCCCGGGAGCTGGATCTCGAAGTGCTGGCGCCGGACGTGAACGAGTCGGGATTCAAGTTCACCGTGGTGGGCGACCGGCGGATCCGGTTCGGGCTCGGCGCCATCCGCAACGTCGGCCGCGGGGCGATCGACTCCATCATCGCGGGCCGGGAAAAGGAGCGCTTCGGCAACCTCGGCGACCTGGTGGCCCGCATCGATCTCCGGCTCTGCAACAAGCGGGTGGTGGAATCGCTGATCACCGCCGGGGCGTGCGATTCACTCGGCGGCTACCGGAGCCAGCTCATCGCAGCGCTGGACGGCGTCCTCGGTGAGGCCCAGCTCCGCCAGCAGGAACAGGAAACGGGCCAGGAGTCGCTCTTCGGCGAGGCCCCGTCGGCGGAGCGCCGCCCGGTGGTCCTCCCCGACGTCCCCGACTGGCCGGAGGCGGAACGTCTCACCCGGGAAAAAGAGGTCATCGGCTTCTTCATCTCCGGCCATCCGCTGGAGCCCTACCGCACCGAGGTCGAGCTGTTCGGCACCCGGACCACCGCGACACTGCAGCAATGGAGCGAACACCAGGTGACCGTCGCCGCCGTGGTGACGGCGGTGAAGCGGCAGATCTCCAAGAAGACCGGAAAAGAATACGCCCGCATTGTGCTGGAAGATTTCCACGGCACCGCCGAGGCGATCGTGTTCCCAGAAAGCTGGGCCCGGCTCAACCAGATCATCGTCGAGGACGCCGGGGTGCTGCTCACCGGCGGCTACAGCGTGCGGGACCGGGGAGAGGATCGGGTGCCGTTCGTGGTGGAGACGGCGCGACCCCTGAGCGATCTCCGGAAATCCGGCGCGGTGGGCATCGCACTCCGCTGGGAGGCCCCCGGGGCTCCCGCGGCGGAGGCGATGCGTTCCGCCGCCGCCGTCTGCGCCGGACACCCCGGTCCGGCGCCGGTCTATATTGAGTGGTCCGACGGCAATGGTGAGGCAGTGCGGCTGCGCGCCCGGCGGCTTCGAGTCGAGCCGGGCGAGGATGTCGTGCATGCCCTCCGGGGCCTGCTCGGCGCGGGCGCGGTCCGCTACGTCAAGGTGGGGTGACCGAATGGCGAACGTCTACACACTGGAATTCGAAAAGCCCCTGCTGGAGCTGGAGCGGCAGATCGACGAGCTCAAGCGGGTGGGCGA
>JBGPEJ010000073.1:0-12738 GCA_041482775.1 Gemmatimonadota bacterium
CAGCGAGTCGGCGGACATCGTGACCCGGATCGAGGTCGGTCCCGCCGGCTGGCGGAAGGTGCGCGAGATTCCCGTCGGCGTCCTTCCCACCGACCCCGACGGCCCCCACAACGTGGCGGTCGCCCCCGACGGCCGGTTCTGGTACGTCTCGATCGCGCATGGAACGCCGTGGGGCTCGGTCTGGAAGTTCGCGACCGGCACCGATTCGCTCCTCGGCCGGGTCCCGGTCGGGATGTTCCCCACCACCGTCGGCCTCTCTCCCGACGGGGAGTGGGCCTTCGTTCCCAATTCCGATTTCCATGGCGATCGCGGCCGCCGGAACACCGTCTCGGTGATATTCACTCCCGACCTGCGCCAGGTCACCGAGATCCCGCTCTGCGACATGCCCCACGGATCCCGGGTGAACCACGCCGGCACGGCGGTCTACATCGCCTGCATGATGTCCGACGAATTGGTGGTCCTCGATCCGTCCACCTTCGGTGTAACCCGGCGGGTGGCGCTGGGAAGCGGCACCGCGATGAGCTCGGCGGAGCACGCCGGGATGGCAACCCGGGCGCCGGGGGCGGCGAGCAGCACCCTGCCGGGCCAGAACCCGGATTGCCTCACTACGTACGTCAGCGTTTCCCCCGACGACCGGCAGGTGTATCTGGCCTGCAATCACGGCAATGAGCTGCAGGTGCGGGACGCGACCACCCTGGAGTTGACCCGCCGGCTTCCCACCGGCGCCGGAGCCTATAACGTCGAGCCCTCCCCCGACGGGCGGTGGGTCCTGGTGACCAACAAGAAGGCCCAGAGCGTGAGCGTCTTCGACACTCGCACCTGGGCCGAGGCGGCACGGATTCCGACCACCAAGCGGATCCCCCACGGCATCGCGTTCTCGCCGGACGGTCGCTACGCCTTCGTCAGCCAGGAATCGGTGGGAACCGATCCCGGCGCGGTGGACGCGATCGACCTCACCACCTTGACCCGCGTGGCCTCGCTCCCGCTCCCCCTCCAGCCGACCGGCATTGCGATCTGGCGGGGGCACTGACCCCGGGCGTCAGGGAATCGGCGGGCGCTTCTCCTCCCGCGGCTCCAGCCGCACCGCCCAGAGTCCGCTGAACACGTCATTCGCCCAGACCAGTCCGTTGTGATAGAAGGCGCCCCAGGTCATCGCGGCGTTGGGGACCACCCCGCGCGCATCGCCGGTGTGCACCTTCGCCATCTCGCGCCCCTGGGCCATCAGATCGCCGCGCAGCTCGCCGGATATGTCGAGCACCCGGAGGCCGCCCTGGTAATCGCCCATGTAGAGCGTATCGGCCACGATCCAGATGTTGTGGGACCCGCCGTCCGCCGGCTCGTACCACGCCACCTCCCGGGGGTGGGCGTAGTCGCTGACATCGATGACGTGGAGCCGCCCATTCGCCTTGCCCAGCGGGAGATCCGGCAGCTGGATCCCTTGCACCCGCGCGGAGAACACCTCGTCCCCCGCGAAGACGTAATTCCCCTTCCGCCAGGAGGTGTGGGTGCCCCGCACGAACCCCGGGCCACCCTCCCGCTCGACGTCCCGGTACAGCGCGTTCAAGTCGTATTTGTACTGGGAAACCAGCTGCGGACTGGTGGGTGAGCCGCCCCGCATTCCGTTGCCCACGTCCAGAATCACCACACCCTCGTTCCAGTAGGACAGCGACGCGAGCCCGTCCCGGATATCGATGTCGTGCAGGTAGCGGCCCGCTGCCACTTCGCGGGTCTGCCAGCGCGCCACCTCGCGCGGATTCTTGGGATCGTTGAGGTCAATGACCCGCATGCTGCCGGTGGCGTCGTCGGTCAGGTACACGTGGGTGCCGTAGCGGGGCTGGGTGTACACGAAGGCCGAGTGGACGCCCCCCGTCACCGTCTCGGTGTACTCCGAGAGCGGTTTGGGGTGGGCGGGGTCCTCGAGCGAGAGGATCACGATGCCGTTGCGCCGGTTCGACGCTTCCTCACGGGTGAGCACCAGGTAGCGCCCGTCCGCGGTGGTCATCACGTCGTTGATCAGGCGCGCATCCACCACCACCGAATCGGTGATCCGGAGCGCCGCCGGATCGGAGATGTCCAGCGCGTACACCCGGTCGCCCAGCGTTCCGAGATAGCCGTGGCGGCCGTCGGGGTGGGGCCAGAACTCGGTGGTGGGGAGCTTGCTGAGGGGCAGGCGCCCGACCGTTACCGCCGCGCGGCGGATGTCGCGGGCGCGTACCCGGACCGTCGCCTCGGCACTGGCGCTCCCGAGCGAGGCGGTGACCGTGTAGGTGCCGGCCAGGTATGGAACAAAGGTCCCGTCCGGTTCGATCTGGCCGTCGCCGGGGGCAATGGACCAGGCCGGCGAGAGCCCCGCGATCTCCTTCCCGCCCCCATCCCGCGCCACCGCCTGGAACCGCAGCACGTCTCCGGTGCGCGTATCGGCGGCGCCCCCCGTCACCTCCAGGTTGCGCACCGCGTTGGGCAGCACCGTCACCGCTAGCACGGACGAGGCGGCGCCCGCCGAGGCGGTAATGCGGGCGCCGCCCGGCGTCCGGGCGATCAGCCGGCCGGCGGCCGTCACCTCCGCGACGCCCGGCGCGCTCGATGCCCATCGCACCGGATCCTGCCGCAGGTCCCCGGTCGCCGCGAACACCTCCGCCACCAGAGTCACCCGCTGTCCGGCGACCAGCCGCGACAGCGCGGGCGTGATCGCGATGCGGGCCGCGGCCCCCGGAACCGTCGTCACGATAATCTGGGCCGGCGCGCTCGGACGGGTGCCCGGAACCACCGCCACCGCGCTGAATACGAGGCGGCCAGGGTAGCCGGTGCGGACCAGGCCGCTCGAATCCACCGTCCCCTCCAGGTTGAAGCTGCCGGGAAACCAGAGAATCCGCGCATTGGGAACCGGCTTGCCAGCGGCGTCGTATGCGTCACCCCGAAGTCGGAGCGTATCGCCGGCCGTAACCGTCGGCCGAGCGGGCGCGATGGCGATGCGCGCCACCGGGCTGGGCGCCAGCCCCTGCGCGGGCTGCTGAAGGATGAGCAGAAGAGTGAGTGCGAACATCGACTGTCCTCCGAAGAATGCGAAACTGCTCAGTGCTTCCTCTTCCGGTTGGATCGCCTGGCCGGCGGCTTCGCCGATTTCACCGCTCGCGCCCGGCGCGCCACCTCGATCGCCCGCTGCGCCCAGGCCCGGAGCTGCTCAGGCTCCTCCAGCACATCCACCGGTGTCTCGTAATAGTGCATCCCCTCGCTCTCCGGCCCATACGGCCGGAACGGACCCAGACCGAGGGCGGCGAAGTCGCCGCGATTGGTCTCGTCCACCTTGAGGTAGAGGGTGTCGTTGGCAATGAGCGCGAAGAAGAGATCGCCGGAGTAGATCCCCACTCCGCCGAACATGCTCCGCGCGGTGACGTTCCGGGCCACCCGGCCGAGCTGGTCCAGCGCGAAGGCGCGATAGGAAGGGGAGACGGGCACCGGGAAAAGGTACCGCGCCGCTTCCCGAGCGTCGAGCGCCCCGGTTAGAGCAGCGCCCGCCGCTTGAGCCGGTCGTATTGCGCCACCACCGCGCGCGCGGCGCCGTCCGGCCGGACGTCGAGCACCATCACGCCGTGACCCCGGAGCTCGGCCAAGGCGTCCTCTCTCGCCTCCAGCAGCTCTTCCACCGCGGCACGCTCGTAGGCGGCGTCGACGCTGGCCGGCCGCGCGGTGGCCACCCGCTCCAGCGTGGGATCCCGCAGCGCCACCGCGAGCGGCAGGTGCCGCGGGCGGAGGGCGCCCGCCTGAGCGACCAGCGCCTCGCTCGCGGTGCGATCGATGACGTCGGTGAACAGCACCGTGAGGGCACGCTTCCGGTTCCGGCTGGCCAGGTAGGAAAACGCCGCCGGATAATTGGGCTCCACCAGGCGGCCCTCGATTCCGGCCAGTCCGTCGAGCACCACGCGGAGCGCCCGCCGCCCCCGGGCCGGGGGGATGAACCGGGACACCGTATCCGCGAACACCATCAGGCCGACGTTATCGTCGTGGCGTACCGCGGCGTGCGCCAGCGCCAGCGCGGCGTCGATGGCCGCGTCCAGCCGGGAGCGGCCGTCGAGCTCGGCGGTGAGCATCCGCCCCGCGTCGATCACGATCATCACCTGCTGGCGGCGCTCCGCCTCGTACTGGCGGGCGATCAGTTTGCCCCGCCGCGCCGTGGCCTTCCAATCGATCGTCCGGATATCCTCGCCCGGCACCCACTCCTTGAGGCTCTCGAACACCCGCCCTTCGCCGATGCGCCGCACGTTGCGAAACCCGGCCTCCCGCCGGCGCTGCGCCAGCGTGGGAAACGACCGCAGCGCGCTTTCCCGCAGGCTCGGGTACACGGTCGTGCGCCAGGGGAGGTCCACCCGGCCCTGCCGCCACGCCAGCCCGAGCGCCCCCGCGACGCGAAGGTGGATCGCGCCGCCCGCCGCCTTCCCTCGTCGCACCGGCTTCACCAGGATGTCCTCGCGGAGTGCCCCGGTGGCGGGCAGCCGGAGCACCCGTTCGCCGCCGGCATCGAGCAGCCAGGGAAACTCCTCCCGCACCCGGACCAGAAGCGGCCGCCGCAGCGGATTCCGCCACCGGTAGGACACCGGCATCGGGTGGCCCACCGAGAACGCCGGCGGCGCCTCCCGCGCCAGGCCGAACCGCCCGAAGTCGATCCGCCCGAGCCGCGCGGCGTCCAGCACCAGGAGGGCCAGCCATCCGAGGTCGGCGAGGAGCAGAAGCACCGCGGCACCGGGCCATACCAGCCCCGCCAGCGCCAGGAGCCCGAGCGACGCGGCGACCAGGTACCATCGCCGGGACGGAAAGATCATCCCCGCGGGGCCTCCACCCGCTCCAGCAGACTCTTGAGCGCGGTGTCGGCGGTGACACCCTCCAGCTCGAGCTCCGGCGCCACCATTACCCGGTGGCGCAGCGCCGGCACCGCCATGCCCTTCACGTCATCGGGGGTCACGTAGTCGCGTCCTTCGAGCAGCGCCGCCGCTTGTGCCAGCTTGAGCAGTGCAACGCTGGCCCGGGGAGAGGCCCCCAGCGTCAGCGCCGGTGCGTCGCGGGTGGTGCGCACCAGCGCAGTGACGTAAGTGATCAGGCTCGGCTGGACCCGCACCTCCCGCACCGCCTGACGCAGCACGGCCAACCCGCCGGCATCGAGCACCCGCCGCGTCCCGAAGCTTGCCGGCTCGGCCGCCTCGAAGCCGCCCAGCACCCGCACCAGCACACCGTCCTCCGCCGCCTGGTCGGGATACCCCACGGTGCTCTTGAGCATGAAGCGGTCGAGCTCCGCCTCCGGCAGCGGATAGGTCCCCTCGAACTCGATGGGATTCTGGGTCGCAAAGACGGTAAAGCTCTCGCTCATCGGGTGCTGCACCCCATCCACCGTAACGCCTCGTTCCTGCATCGCCTCGAGCAGTGCGGCCTGGGTCTTCGCGGGAGCGCGATTGATTTCGTCGGCCAGCACCAGGTCGGCAAAGAGCGGCCCGGGCCGGAAGCGGAATTCGCTCTGCGCCGAGAGCACGCTCACTCCGGTGATGTCCGAGGGCATCAGGTCGGGAGTGAACTGGATTCGACGGAATTCGAGCCCGAGCACTTCATTGAGGGCGCGGACCAGCAGCGTCTTGGCGGTCCCCGGAGGGCCTTCCAACAGCACGTGCCCCCGTGCGAGGAGAGCCAGCAGCGCTTCGCGGAGCGCGGCGTCCTGGCCCAGCACGACGCGCCCCACCTGCTCGAGCACCGCGCGGGCCGCCGCGGCGTGAGCCGCTACCTCGGTGGTGTTCATGGTCGAAGTTCCTCCCAAAGGTCTTCCACCGCGTTGGCGGCCGCGAGCACGCTCGAAGATGGCTGGCCCGGCCGGGCGAGGCCGCGAAGGGTTCGGACCGCCGTCCGGGCCCGCGGGCGAGTGAGCGATCGCTCCAGCTGTCCCAGCCACTCCGCCGCGTTGCCCCGCCCGCGGAGCGCCCCGGGCGCTACCCGGCGGCGGAGGCCCCGCACCAGCGCGGCAATCGCGACGTCGTGCCCGCGCGCGGCCCCCAGCGCGCCGGCCAGCGCCCGCACGTGCTCGAGCTGGCTCCGCCGGGTCCGCACGATTACGCTGTGGGCGGGACCGAAGCGGAACGCGCCGAAGAGCAGCGCGATCAATCCGACGGCCGCCGCCTGCCACGCCGCCCAACCCCAGGGAGAGTGGAGGCTCCAGTCGAAGGTCGCCCGCGCCAGCGATCCCGAAGCCCCGAAGCCGTGGTGATACTCCTCGAACACCACCCGCTCACTTCCCTCCGTCAGCATCCGGAGCGCCGCCGGCCCGGCGGCCGTCCTCCGAACCTCCCGGTTCCGGAAGAGATTCACGTCGGAAACCAGCGTCACCGAGCGCGGGACCTCCCCCCGGGTAAGCCGGAGCGCCACCACGGCCCCGGCGGGGCCCAGCAGAAGCGTGTCCACCCTGGCGATGGGCGGCACCCGGCAGCGCACCGCTCCAATATCGATGACCCGGCTCGAGTCGGCGGCGATCGTGTCCCTGGTAGCAACCAGGGTCTGGTGGACCCAGGCGGCCGGCTCGTCGGTTCGGCCCCCCGGCAACGTGACAGCTATAGAATCGAAGCGCCGACGGTCGAGCCGGTAGCCGAAGCATCGCATCAACGACTCGGCGCGCCGGCCGGCGAGCAGAAGATTCCCGCCCCGGTCGGTTGAATCCCGGTTGAACTCGAGCAGCGCCCCGGTCTCCGGCGGCGAGAGCGGCAGGCTCGGGTCCAGGACCACCAGAGTCTGCCGCTTGGCGGACGGCAGCAGCCGAAGCTCCTGGGATCGCTCCCGGAAGCGCCGCACCGCCACTCCACGGCGCTCCAGCGCATCGGCCAGCCCCCGGACGCCGTTCGGCCCGGCAAGAAAGCTGGAGGGACGCGGGTCCTCATCCGGCCGCCGGCCCCGTGCTCTTCCGATGCCGCCGGTGACGATCACCAGTACCGTCAGAACGGCGAGGCCCAGCAGCGTTTCGTTACGCGGCCGCATAGCGATCCGCCACCGTGCGGCGGCGCCATTCGGCAAACTCGGACGCGCCGCAGGGCAGCCGCGCGAAGGCGTGCCGGTAGAGTATTCCGACCAGCTCCCGGAACTCCCCCCGGCGTTCGGCGGGAAGTTCGGCCTCGGCGGCGTACTCGATCGGTGTCTTGCTGGGATGGAACCGGAGGGCCCGGCGTCGGTCGAGCTCCAGCACCAGGCCGAGGAAGTCCAGTTGCATTGCCTCGACGAAGAGACCCGAGGCCGCCAGGCGATCCGCCTCGTGACGATACCACGCCGGCGTGCGGGTATCGGCCGGGACCGCCGGGCGGCCGCCCGGCGCCCCTCCTCCGGCTTGTACGGTGCGAATGAAGCCCCACGCCGCGTGGATGAAGATCGCCGCCAGCACCGCCCCGAGAATCCACGGCAGCGCCGCGAACAGCACGGGATGGGTGTCCTGGAGCACCACCAGCCATTGCCGGAGCGCCGCGAACCAGCGGCCCAGAAAGGCCAGCGGATCGCTCGACTCGACCCACCGGTATCTCGGTCCGGCGAAGACCGAATCGAGAACGGCGCGAAGCGAATCGGTGCCCGGTTGCATCAGGCGGGTTGCAGCGCCGAGGCCAGCAACTCGAGATCGAAGCCTTCCTTGCGCACCCGGAGGTCGTAGTAGATCACCGTGGGCAGGACATAGATGAGCGGATAGAGCAGTACCTCGAGCACCGCCTGAACCGCCAGCACCCCGAGCGACAGCACCCCCGAAGCCCCGGTTCCCACGAACACGTTGAGGGCCATCCCGGGAATCGAGAGCAGCAGGAATCCCACGAATACGGTGCCGAACACCTTGCCCTTGAACCCCTTGGTGAGCGCCCAGGAGCGCCCCAACGCTGCCGAGGAGGTGGGCGGCGCTTCGAGCACCGCCACCGCCGTGCTCACGAAATAGCCCGAGAAGACGATCAGCCCGGGAACGAACAGCAGAAGGGTGCCGAGCACCACCCGGACTCCTACGTTGAGCGAAATCTCGATCAACCGCACGATCAGCGGAAGCGATCGCGTGAGCGCCTCCGCCGCCGTGGTGGCCCGGCCGAGGTAGTTGTCCGAGACGATGAACGTGGTGGCCGCGGCGCCGATCGAGCCGAGCACCAGGGAGAGCAGCAGGGTGAAGAGCGCCAGGATCAGGTGGCCGGCTGGGCCTTCGCTCGCGCTGATGTACACCGAGAGCAGCGCCGGCACCGCCCGGCAGACCAGCGCCACGGTGAGCAGCGGCGTGAACAGCGCGCGGTAGAGCCCAAACGACACGTCCAGGATCTCGCCCAGCGAGAGGGGACGCAGCGTGGGGGCATTCATTGCGAGCTCCACCGCGGAGGAGGGGGCTGCCGGCTGGCAGCAATATCGAAGCCGCACCTGCCCTTGGGAAGAGCGGTATCACAACGGTAGATTCGCTTCACACTTCCCCTCATGCCTACCCCCGTCGCGGCGCCTCCGGATCATCGACAGCATCTCGAAGTCGAGACGCCGGAACAGGTCGTGCTCGATTACGAAATCGCCGGGATCGGGAGCCGCGCGCTCGCCGCGACGTTCGACCTGGCGATCCTCCTCGGCATCATCTTCCTGCTCGCGGTGATCTTCCAGCTCTGGCCCAAGCAGGGCTCGACCTGGGCCCGGGCCGCGCTGGGCCTCGCGGCGTTCGGGGTCATCTGGGGCTACTACACGCTGTTCGAAGGCCTCTGGCGCGGGCAGACACCGGGAAAGCGGGCGCTCGGCCTGCGGGTCATTCGCGACACCGGGCACGGTATCGGGCTGGCCGACGCCGCGGCGCGCAATCTTCTCCGCGCCGCCGATATGCTCCCGCCGCCGTACCTCCTCGGCGCCCTGCTTGTCGCCGTGCATCCCAAGGCCAAGCGCCTCGGCGATCTGGTCGCTGGCACCGTGGTCGTCCGCGATCGCCCGGTCGCGCTCGCGGCGGCGGCGGAACCGGGCGAGCCCGGGGCAACGCTGGAGACCGCCGGCGCGCCCGAGCTCCTCGACGAGGAGTTTCGCCTCCTCCGCGAGTTCGCCGAGCGGTCCGCATCGCTTCCCCCCGAGACCCGGGACCGGTTGGCGCGGCAGATCGCCGCGCGGTTCGCGCCCCGCTACCCCAATCGTCCACCGGGGGTCATCGCCTTCCTCAGCCACCTCTACCGGGATGAGCTGGTGCGCCGAAGGGGGCGCTTCGGCGCGATCGTGACCGCGGCAGCCGGTCAGGCCACGGGGGCCAGCGCGGTGGCGGAGCGACTGATCGCCCGCAAGAGCGGTCGTTGGAGCGAGTTCGCCGTCCTGGCCGAACGGGTGTCCCGAAAAGGGCTCGACGATCTCGCCGCCGAAGAGCTGCCGGAGTTCGCGCGTCGTTACCGCGAAGTCGCCGCCGACCTGGCCCGGGCCCGGACCTACGGCGCGAGCCCGGTGGCGCAGGCCCGGCTGGAGCGGCTGGTCGCGGCGGGGCACAGTGCCCTCTATCGCGACGAACGCCGCACCTGGGGGCGCATGCTCGACTTCGTGACGCGGGAATGCCCCGCGGCGGTGGTCGCGGCCCGCCGGTACGTGTTCCTCGCCTTCCTGGTCTTCACCCTGCCGGCGCTGGCCGGCTTTGTCCTGCTGCGTGAGCGGCCCGCGCTGGCGGCTGAGGTCCTGCCGGACGTCGTCCTGGAGCGCGCCGAGGCCGGGGCGGCCCGCGCCGGGCGCGGCCTGGGCTATGTGGAGGCGGCTTCGGGAGACCGGCCGCTCATGGCGTCGGCCATCATCGGGAACAACCTCGCCGTAGCATTCAACTGCTTCGCGGGCGGGATCTTTCTCGGCGTCGGCTCGCTGGTGTTCCTGGCATACAACGGGCTCTCGATCGGCGCCACGTCGGGACACTTCGCCAACGCCGGCTTGCTGGGCTACCTCTGGACCTTCGTGATCGGGCACGGCGTGCTGGAGCTCTTCGCGATCTGGGTGTCGGGCGCCGCCGGGTTCCTGCTCGGGCGGGCGGTGATCGCCCCGGGCGATCTCCCCCGCCGCGAGGCGCTGGTGCTGAACGGCCGCCTCGCGATCCGGCTGATCGGCGCGGTCATCGTCTTTCTCATCATTGCGGGCAGCATCGAAGGACTCATCTCCGCGAGCGACTGGCCGCTCCCGCTCCGGCTGGCGGTGAGCGGCGGGAGCGTGGGGTTTCTCATCCTCTATCTCGCCCAGGGGGCACGATGCCAGACACCGGGCTGAGCCGCCAACTCGGGCTCTCCTCCGCGGTGGCGCTCCTGATCGGCGAAGTGATCGCCGTCGGGATCTTCCTCACCCCCGCGCAAATGGCGCGGGCCCTCGGATCACCTTTCTGGTTGTTGGTCTGCTGGTTGCTCATGGGCCTGATGGCTCTGCTGGGCGCGTTCTGCTACGGCGAGCTGGCGGCGCGCTTCCCCGAGGCCGGCGGGGGCTACGTCTACCTCCGGGAGGCCTACGGCAGGGAGGTTGCGTTCCTCTACGGCTGGAAGTGCCTCTTCGTGATGGACCCGGGGCTCACCGCCGCGCTCGCGGTGGGGGTATCGAGCTACGCCGCCTACGCGGTGGGACTCTCGCCGCTCGCCCAGAAAATCGTCGCCATCACGGCCGTCGGCGCCATCGCGACCGCGAACATTCTGGGCGTCCGGCTCGGCGCCGGGGTCTTGCGGGCGCTCACCTTTCTCAAGCTCGGGCTGTTGGGAACCCTCATCGTCTGGGGGTTCCTCCTCCAGCGGGGCGACTGGGCCAATTTTGTTCCGTTCCTGGCGCAGCGGCCCGGATCGCTTCCCCTTCCCGCCGCGCTCGCCAGTGGCCTGCTCGCGGCGTTCTATTCCTTCGGCGGGTGGTGGGACGCCGCGAAACTCGGCGGCGAGGTGCGGGACCCCGGGCGCATTCTGCCCCGGGCGCTCCTCTTGGGCGTCGGGGTCGTCACCCTGATGTACCTCCTCACCAGCGCGGTGTTTCTCTACCTGGTGCCGATCGAGGGCGTCACATCCGGAGAGGCCTTTGCCGCCCAGGCCGGTGAGGCGCTGTTCGGCAAGGCGGGCGGGATGGTGTTCGCGGGCATCGTGATCGTCGCCGTGCTGAGCAGCCTTGCCAGCATCATCATGGCCGCTCCGCGGGTCTATTACGCCATGGCGCGCGACGGGCTCTTCCTCCGCGCGGTAGCCTCGGTGCATCCCCGGTTCGGCACGCCGGCGCGCGCCATCGCGCTGCAGGCGGCGCTCGCCAGCCTGCTGGTGGCGCTCGGCAGCTTCAATCAGATCATCGCCTACTTCGTTTTCGTGACGGTCCTATTCGTCGCCCTCACCGTGGCCGGATTGTTCATCGTGCGCCGGGCCGCGCCGGGTGGCGGCCGGCCGACCCCCGGGTACCCGCTCACGCCGCTCCTCTTCCTCGTCCTTTCCGCGCTACTATTGTTTCTGCTCGCCGCGCAGAGCCCGCGGCAGGCCTTCCTCGGCCTCGGGGTGGTGGCACTGGGATGGCCGGTGTACCGAATGATTTCGCGCAGCAGCGCGGCGAGGGACAGGAGCCTCTCATGACGTGGATCCGCACCATTCCGTCCTCCGAAGGGGATGACGCGCTGCGCCGGGCGATCGAGCAGCAGCGCGCGCTCTATCCCGCTGAATACGCCGATCCGGTCCACCCCACTCCCGACGGAACCTCGGGGATCGTGGCGTCCCACAGTCTCATCCCGGAGGCGTTGTATCACGCCTTCGCGACCTTCGGCAGCCTGATGTCCCCAAAGCTTCCGCTCACCCGGCGGCACCACGAGATGATCACCACGATGGTGTCGGTGACCAATCGGTGCCGCTATTGAATTGATTCGCACGCAGAGTTTCTGCGTCGAGTTACCCTGGATGAGGACCTGGTCGCGGCGCTGCGCGACGACCACCGGTCCGCTCCCATCAGCGAGCAGGAGCGGGTGATGCTCGACTACGTGGTGCAGCTCACCCGGGACGCCACCCGGATCTCCCCCGGCGACCACCAGCGGCTCCGGGCGGTTGGCTTCGACGACACCGGTATCCTGCAGATCACCCTGATCGCCTCCTGGTTCAACTACATCAATCGGGTTGCCGACGCGTTGGGAGTGGGGCGGGACCCTCCCGCTTGAAGGCCGCTTGACTTTCGGTGTCTAATCGGTATTATACCGAATAAATACCGAAACAGGCGGCGGTATGTCTCAACCAGTACCCCAGACCAAGGCCGGCGAGGCCACTCGTAACCCCCTGACCAGCGGCAACATCCGCGTCTGCCCCGAATGCGCCGGGCCCCTGGCGCGCGCGGCGGGGTGTCTCACTTGCCTCCAGTGCGGTTGGGGCCGGTGCGGATAAAGCCTCAGCTCGCCCTGGAACTGGACGCCGGCCCGCGCGCACTCCCCGTGCTGGAGGAGCGGGCCCGCGGCACCCGCTTCCTTTCACTCGCGGTGCGCCGGGTGCTCAATCCACCGGCGTCGACGCACATGCCGTTCTGGTCACTCAATCCGTACGTCGGGTGCGAGTTCGGCTGCTCCTACTGCTATGCGCGGAAAACCCACGAGTGGGTAATGGAACGAAACGGGGCGAGACCATCGCCGGCCCCGGAATCCGGTCCCCCGGCGGCGTGGCGGTCGTTCGAGCAGAACATCCTGGTCAAGCACTCCGCGCCCGACGTCCTCATCCGGACTCTCGACCCGGCGCGGCTGGGAACCGACTCACTGGTCATCGGCACGGCCACCGATCCGTACCAGCCGGC
>JBGPEJ010000074.1:0-12570 GCA_041482775.1 Gemmatimonadota bacterium
ACCCCCCAGGAATGCTCCCCCGATTTCCCGGAACGCCTTGCGAGTGAAGAACATATTGCTGGGCGCGTTGGACTTGAGGAGGAAATAGACCACGTTCCGGACCAGCTTCGCCCGATTCCCTACCGATCCGCTGCCCGCCCGCGCGGTCAGCACCACCCTGCAGAGTTCCAGCGCCAGCCGCCGCCGCTGCGCCGGCAGGCCCTTCATGGCCTGGTTGATCAGTTTGAGCGCGTCGGCAACCTTGGTGGTAACCGCGTCTTTCGGGGGATCGACCGGGCACCAGGGACCGGCCGGCGTGATGATACAGAATTTGGCGGCTGAATAGGGCGGCATAGTGCCTCCAGGGCCGGGTGACTGGCCTTCCCCGGCAGGCGCCGGGCAGGGAGAGGATGCCGCCCGATTTCCGGTCCGTCAAGGACAGTGCTAACCTTCGCCGCCATGCTGAGTCGCTGGAACGACGCCGCAGCGAAGCTGTGCACCTCGCCGCTCGAGCTCCGGGTCCACACCTCCCGGCTGCTCGGGCAGGAACCCTCGCTGGTGCTCCATGGCGGCGGCAACACCTCGGTCAAGGACCAGGTGCGAGACCTTTTCGGGGAGCCGATCGACGTCCTCTTCGTGAAGGGGAGCGGCTGGGATCTCGCGACCATCGAGCCCCGGGGCTTTGCACCGGTCCGGCTCGACGTACTCCGGCGGATGGCCGATCTCCCGACGCTTTCAGACACGGACATGGTGCGGGCGCAGCGCGCCGCGATGACCGACCCCGGAGCGCCGACCCCATCGGTCGAGGCCATCCTTCACGCGATCATCCCCTTCACCTTCGTGGATCACACCCACGCCGACGCGGTCGTGGCAGTCAGCAACACCTCCGAGGGCGAACAACGAATTCGCGAGATCTACGGGGACACCGTCCTGGTCGTGCCCTACGTCATGCCCGGGTTCGTCCTCGCGCGCCGGGTGCGGGAGATGACCGCCTCAGTGGACTGGAGCCGCCTCGAGGGCATCATCCTGCTCCACCACGGCGTCTTCAGCTTCGGCGCCGATGCCCGGACCAGCTATGAGCGCATGATCGCCCTGGTGACCAGGGCGGAAGACTATCTGGCTCGGAACGGTGCCAGTGGCTCCCCGAGCGCCGGTCCGGCAGCTCCAGCAAAATTGAGCGATGCCGAGTTGCGGAGCCTGGCCGAGCTGCGCCGCGCCGCGGGCCGGGCGATGGGAGGCGCGGTCATAGCCCGAAGCGAGCACACGCCGGCCGCGGTGGCGTTCTCCTCGAGGCCCGACGTTGCGGCCGTCGCCACCCGCGGCCCCCTTACCCCCGATCATGTGATCCGCACCAAGCCCATCCCGCTCGTGGCGGGAGGCGACTGGAGCGTCCGCATCAAAGAGTATTCCGCACGTTACCGGGAGTACTTCGCCCGGTACGCGAGGCCGGGGCTCCTCCCGCTCGATCACGCGCCGCGCTGGGTGGTCTGGCCGGGAAAGGGAGTCGTGGCCTTCGGCGCATCGGCCAAGGACGCCGGCGTCGTCGCCGACATCGCGCGGCACACCGCTCAGGCCATAGAGTGGGCGGAGCGGCTGGGTGGATGGCGCGCGCTCCCGGAAAGCGATCTCTTCGAGGTGGAGTACTGGGAGCTGGAGCAGGCCAAGCTGAAACAGGGAGGCCCCCGGCCGCCGCTGGCGGGCAAGGTCGCTCTGGTAACCGGCGCCGCCAGCGGGATCGGGCGGACCTGCGCGGAGATGCTCCATGCCCGGGGCGCCGCGGTGGTGGGAACCGACATCAATCCCGCGGTTGAGTCGACCTTCGTGAAGGACGGACTGGTCGGTCTGACGGCCGACGCCACCGACCGTGAGGCGGTGGAGCGCTCGGTCGCGGAATGCGTGCGCCGCTTCGGAGGCCTCGACATCGTGGTGAGCAACGCCGGGGTGTTCTCACCGAGCCGGCCGATTGCCGAGATGGACCAGCGAATCTGGGAACAGAGCCTGGCGGTCAACCTGACCAGTCACCTCGCTCTGCTCCGCGCCGCGGCCCCCTACCTTCGCCTCGGATTCGACCCCGCCATCGTGATCATCGGATCGAAGAATGTCCCGGCGCCGGGTCCGGGCGCCGCGGCATATTCGGTGGCGAAGGCGGGGCTTGCTCAGCTGGCCAGAGTGGCGGCGCTCGAATTCGCAAAGGACGGCATCCGGGTGAACACGCTCCACCCGCATCTCGTGCTCGATACCGGAACGTGGACCCCGGAGGTGCTCGCCGCGCGGGCCGCGAGCTATGGCATGACGGTCGAGGCCTATCGCAGGAACAATTTGCTCGGCGTGGAGATTTCCGCCCGGGACGTCGCCGAAGCGGTCCTCGCGTTGCTGGGACCGGCGTTTGCCAAGACGACGGGGGCCCAGATCCCGATCGACGGCGGAAGCGACCGGATAATCTGACGCGGCGGAGGGCCGCCTATGCCGTTCGCTCCGGAAAGAGCCCCAGCAACCCCACCTCACTCGCCGGGCAGATCCCCCGCTCGGTAATCAGTCCGGTCACCAGGCGAGCCGGAGTCACGTCGAACCCGGGATTGCGGGCGGGCATCCCCGGATACGAATGAATTTCCGCCGGATCCCGCTCCTCGATCGGAATGCTCGAACCGTCGTGCAGCGACCAGTCGATGCTGGGCGAGGGAACCGCGGCATAGAACGGGATACCGGTGTCCCGCGCCGCCAGGGCCTTGAGGTAGGTCCCGATCTTGTTGGCGACGTCGCCGGCGCGCGTGGTACGATCGGTTCCCACTAGGCACACATCCACCCGGCCCTCCCGCATCAGCAGACCACCGGCATTGTCCACGATCACGGTGTGGGGCACCCCGTGCTGGCCGAGCTCCCACGCCGTGAGGTAGCCCTGGTTTCGGGGGCGGGTCTCGTCCACCCACACGTGGATCGGAACCCCGGCGTCGTGGGCGCGATACACCGGCGCGAGCGCGGTGCCCCAGTCGATGGCAGCCAGCCATCCGGCGTTGCAGTGGGTGAGGATCTGCACCGGCTCACCCCCGGGTTTTGAGGCGGCCAGCTCCCGGAGTACCGGCTCGCCGTGGCACCCGATCCGCTCGCAGATTGCCACGTCCTCTTCGGCCATCTCCCCCGCGACCCGATAGGCAGCCTCGACCCGCCGGGACGGAGGGAGGTCCGCGAGGGCCGCCTCCATCCGATCGAGCGCCCAGCGGAGGTTGACCGCCGTGGGACGGGTGGCGAGGAGAGTGGCCCGGGCCTCGGCGAGCGCGCCGTCGCCGGGGTCCGCCCGCAGCGCGAGGCAGACGCCGTACGCCGCCGCGACACCGATCAGCGGTGCCCCGCGCACCCGCATCGACCGGATGGCGGCGGCCGCATCATGCAGCGAATCGAGCCGGAGCACCTCGAACGCGCCGGGCAGCCGGGTCTGGTCGATGATCTGAACCGACCCGCCGTCGTCCGCCAGCCAGAGCGTGCGATAGTGCCGCCCGCCGACCTTCAATGGCCCTCGAATTCGATCAGGGTGAACACCCCGAGACCCTCGGCCTCGAGCCGCCGCCGGCCGCCGAGGTCGGGGAGGTCAATCACGAAGCAGGCTTCGACCGGGTCACCGCCGACCTGCCGGATCAGCTGCAGCGCCGCCAGGGCGGTTCCGCCGGTGGCAATCAGATCATCCACCAGGAGCACCCGCTCCCCCGGCGCGATGGCGTCAGCGTGCACCTCGACCCGGTCGGCACCGTACTCCAGCTCATAGTCGTAGCCGATGGTGGCACCAGGAAGCTTGCCGCGCTTCCGGATCGGCACGAAGCCGGCGCCCAAGGCGTGCGCGATCGCTCCGCCCATGATGAATCCACGGGCCTCGATGGCGGCCACCTTGTCGACGCCGCGGTCGGCGTAGCGCGCCGTGAAGGCCCCGATGGTGCGGCAGAGCCCGTCGGGGTCGCCGATCAGGGTGGTGATGTCCCGAAAGAGGATGCCGGGCTTGGGATAGTCGGGAATGGTCCGGACCAGGTCGCGGAGCTCGATCACAAGACCCGTCCGGCGACGGCGCTCAGCCGCGCGGCGGCGGCGGGGTCGCGGGCTTCCGGCGCGGTCATGATCGCGCCGTCCAGCGCGCGATCGCAGCCGTGCGGGCAGGGCACCGGCCGGTCCCGCAGCCGGGGCACCGCGCGCCGCACCAGCTCCCGGGCGGCCACCACATTTCTCCCCATGACGGCCACCACCTGCTCCGCCGTCACATGGCCGTGATCCGGATGCCAGCAATCGAAGTCGGTGACCATTGCGATGGTGGCGTAGCAGAGCTCCGCCTCCCGCGCGAGCTTGGCCTCCGGCATGTTGGTCATCCCGATCACCGAGCAGCCCCACTGGCGGTACAGCTCGGATTCCGCCCGGGTCGAGAACTGGGGCCCCTCCATCACCAGATAGGTCCCGCCCCGCACGCAGGGGGCACCCGCCTCGCGGGCCGCCGCCTCGGCGGCATCTCCGAGGCGGCCACAGACCGGATGCGCCATGGAAACGTGCGCCACCATGCCGGCGCCGAAGAAGCTCTTCGGGCGGGCGAAGGTCCGATCGATGAATTGATCCACGAGGACGAAGGTGCCCGGGGGGAGGTCTTCGCGGAGCGAGCCCACCGCGGAAAGCGCCAGCACATCGGTCACGCCGGCCCGCTTCAGGGCGTCGATATTCGCGCGGAAATTGACTTCGCTGGGGGGGATCCGGTGGCCCCGTCCGTGGCGGGGGAGGAACGCCAGGCGGGTCCCCTCGAGCTCTCCGATCAGGAGATCGTCGGAGGGCTTTCCGAAGGGACCCACAAATCTTTCCCAGCGAGGGTGCTCGAGCCAGGCGATGTCGTAGATCCCGCTCCCGCCGATGATTCCGAGCATTGGTCGAAACTATCGCAGCCCCGCCCGGGCCGCCATCTTTCACCCGATGGAGATTCCGGAACCGGGCCCCAACGTGCCGCGACGGGGCGGCGCACTCCGCGCCGCCATCGGGCGCGGCATTCTCCGCCTGGTGGGGTGGCGCATCGCCAGTGCCCCGCCCGACCTCCCCAGATTCGTGGTCATCGCCGCCCCGCACTCGTCGAACTGGGATTTCGTGATCGGCATCGCGCTGGTGTTCGCGCTCCGCCTCGACGTGCATTTCATCGGGAAGGCGGAGCTCTTCCGCGGGCCGCTCGGTCCGCTGATGCGCTGGCTGGGCGGTGTCCCGGTGGACCGCAATCACCCCCAGGGAATGGTCGAGGCGGCGGCGGCGATGTTCTCGGCGTCCCCCCAATTCATGCTCGCCGTGGCCCCCGAAGGGACCCGGAAGCCGGTGGAGCGCTGGAAGAGCGGGTTCTACCGGATCGCACTTCAGGCCGGAGTGCCCATCGTCGCCGGATTCTTCGACAACGCGCGAAAGCGGGTCGGATTCGGCATCACCCTGATCCCCACGGGCGACGCGGACGGCGACATCGCGACCCTCCGCGCGTTCTACGCGCCGATCCCGCGTCGGGATGGCAAACCGGCGGCCCTCCCCCCGGCGAATTGAGGGGAGGGCCGTGGTACCGCGGCTGCGGGGGGGCTACTTCTTCTTGGGCGCCGACGGCACCGCGGCGGGGGCCGGCGGCGGCATCGGGACATCCGAGTTGAACATGTCGCGGATCACCTTCCAGGAGCCGTCTGCCTGCTTCTTGAAGATCTCGAGGTACTTCCCCGAATCCGAAACCGCGGCCATCCCCGGCGGCGCCATCGTCATCGCATAGTGGCCGCGAACATAGGCCATGTCGCCCATTCCGACGATCTCGTCGGTGCGGATCTGAAAAGCGGTGATTGGCGGGAAGGTGTGGAGCATGGCCTCGATGGCCGCGTGGCCGTTCGACGACGGCATGTTCGGCGCCATGGCGATGGCGTCTTCGGTGTAGTACGACTTGACCAGCGCGGCGTAATCGCCCCCTACCGCCTGTTTGGCGAACGACTGATCAAGCGCCTCCATGGCCGCCTTGTCGGCGTCACTGATCGCGGCAGGAGCGGCGGGCCCGCAGCCGGAGGCGAGGAACAGCAGGGCGGGCACGGTCAGGGGAGCAATTCGCATCGGATTCCTCGAGATGGGTGTCGGATGCGAGAACGTAGCGTGAGAGCATGCCGAGTCAAGCCGGCGGGACGACGTGGCCTTCTCGGGCCAGCCGGGCGCGCGCCCATTCCATCACCTTGGGGGTGGCGCCCCGCGCCTCGGGATGGTGGACCCGCCACCGGGCGACGTGCACTTCGTGATCAGCGTGGGTCAGCTTTCCCTGGACGATGGCACCCGGATCGCCGATGCCGGGCGCCCGGTCGAGGGGAACATCGTAGTCGCAGGGGGCGCCCCCGGCAGGGAGCGAGGCGCCGCAGAGCCGGCAGATCGGCATGGGGGAAGCTACTCAGCCCGACGCCGATGAACGAGCCGTGAGCTGCTGGGATCAGGTTGGTCGGAACTGACCGCATGACTGTTACAATGACAATCGATTGTGCAGACCCTAGCCGCCGAGTGCCTCCCGGGCATACTGGCGTCTCAAGCCGGGGTGTCGCTGGGCGAGGTAATAGCCCATCGCCCCCAGCGAGAGCGTGTTGGCGGCGAGGACCGACCACCAGGGAAAGAGGTAGCTGGTTCCCGCGAACAGCATGTAGGTCACGCCGAAGAAGAAGAGCTCGAATACCACCGCCACCGCCATCAGCGCGAAGCGCGCCAGCGCGGTGTACATCGCGAGGTGCACCAGTTGAGTAACGAGCAGCCCGAAAAGCACGAACACGCCGAGGTGCAGAAGGGTGTAGGCGACAACGGGGCCGGTCTCGGCAGGGCTGACGGTTGGCGAGGTGATGCCGTAGAGGATGACCTGGCCCAGCACGCTCGGCGTGGAGAGCGGGCGGCCTTGAACCAGATCGGTGATGAGGAACCACCCGGCGACGGCTACCGCTCCGAGCACCCCGGTGAGCATGCCTTCCCGCAGAACGTCGTGATGGTGTCGGGGCACGGCCGGCCTCCTCCCGAGATCGCTCTAGATTGTATTGCGCAGATCGAACCCACAAGGCATGAGACGCCCCAGTAGGCCCCCCGCAGCACCACTCAGCGCTCGACCGGCAGCCCCGCCTCCTGCCAGGCTCCGAACCCCCCGGTGACATTGGAGACCGCATCCCGGCCCCGGGCCTGGAGCAGACTGGTTGCGATCGCCGATCGGCCACCTCCCTGGCAGTGCACCGCAACGGGCCGGTCCATCGGCAGTTCGCCCAGCCGGTCAGGGAGCTCCGCGAGCGGAATGAGCGTGGCGCCGGGAACATGGCCGGTTTCCCATTCGGAGAGCCCCCGCACGTCGAGCACGACCAGGCGGTCGCGCCGGGCGGCGAGGTCGGCAACGGAGAGCTGTTCGGTCCGTCCGAGCGGTTTCCCTCGGGCGCGCCAGAGCTCCAGCGCTTCGGGACCGAAATACCCTCCGACCCGATCGAGTCCAATCGTCGACAGGCTGCGCACCACCCCCTCGAGCACCCCCGGCGGAGAGGCATCCACCAACAGATAGAGGTCCTGATCGTAGGGCAGCAGCGATCCGGCCCAAGTCGGGAAGCTCCGGTTGAAGGGAATGCTGAGGGTTCCGGGGATATGCCCCGAGGCAAAATCCGCCGCGGGGCGGGTATCGACCAGAATGGCCCCGGACGCAAGCAGGCCCGGCAGCCGGTCTTCACCAAGACGCTCGGGCAGCGGCAGGGAGCCGAGCACCGGTGGGCCGTCGCGGTTGATGCGCTTCATCTCGGCGAAGTACCGGGGCGGCTCCGGCTGCCCGGTGAGCACCTGACGGACGAAGTCCGCTTCCTTCTCGATGGCGAAGGCCCAATTGAACCGGCGCTCGTACCCGACGGTGGACTGGGGAACGGCGCTCATACCCTTGCCGCAGGCGCTTCCCGCTCCGTGGCCGGGCCAGAGCTGCAGGTGATCGGGGAGCGTCTTGAACCAGGCGAGGCTCCGGAACAGTGCCTTGGCGCCGAGCTCGGCGGTTCCCTGGAGATGCGCCGCCTTCTCGAGGAGGTCGGGCCGCCCGACGTCACCGACGAAAACGAAATCACCGGTGATGATTCCCCTCGGCTCCCGCGCGCCGGCGGTATCGGTCACCAGAAAGCTCAGGTGCTCCGGCGTGTGTCCGGGAGTGTGGGCGGCGCGGAGCTCGACGTTGCCGACCCGGAAGGTGTCGCGGTCGCGGAGCAGCACCACCCCGGGATCGCCGCCGAACCGGTACTGCCACTCCGGGGGACCACAGGCGGAGAGGTACATCGTGGCCCCGGTCCGGGCCGCCAGCTCCCGGGAGCCGGAGACGAAGTCGGCGTGGATGTGGGTCTCCGTCACGGCGACGATACGGAGTCCCTCCGCCTCCGCCGCGGCGATGTAGCGGTCCGCCATGCGGTTGGGATCGACGACCACCGCGGTGCCCGCGGTGCCGCAACCGATCACGTAACTCGCCTGGGCCAGCTGGTCGTCGTAGAGGCGGATGAACAGCATCGGCAGGTGCTCCGAAACTCAGCGCCCGCGCAGCAGCACGAGGGCGCCCATGACGAGAAGAAAGAAGGCGAACCCCTTGCGGAGCGCCTCCTGCGAAACGAACCGCACCAGCCGGCTCCCCAGCAGCACGCCCACCAGGGCGATGGCCGAGAACAGCGCGGTGGCGCGCCAGTCCAGCGGAACGCTGCCCAGATACCGGGCATATCCCGCAATGCAACTTAGCAAGATGAGGACCAGCGATGTCCCCACCGCTTCCTTCATCGGGAGCCGGCCGAGCAGCACGAGCGCGGGAACGTAGAGGAAACCTCCCCCCACCCCGACGAATCCGGTGAGCAGGCCCACCGCGGCGCCGATCAGGGTAACGAAGGGAAGCGGTGGTCTGGATTCCCGCGCTTCGGGCTGGGGCGCCGCGCGGCGGGCGAGGAGCGCCCGGCCGAAGTACATGGACAGCGCCGCGATGAGCATCACCACGGCGAAGATGGTGAGCTGCAGTGTCGCCTCGACCGTAAGCCCGAGCTGGGCGCCCAGCAGCGCGCCGACGATTGCCGGCGGCCCGAAGGCGAACGCCGCCCGCCAGTTCACCGTGTGGCCGCGCCAGTGGGCCAGCGCACCGAATCCGCTGGTGAGCCCCACCACCACGAGGCTCATCGGGACCGCGGTCTTGACGCCGTACCCGAGCACGTAATGGAGCACCGGAACGGTGAGAATCGAGCCGCCGCCACCCAGCAGGCCGAGCGAAAGGCCAATGAGCAGGGCGAGGGCGTAGCCGAGCGGGATCACGGCGCCGCGGGCGCGGCGCTGGGCGGGGCGGTGTGGTCCAGCAGCTCTGCCAGGGTGCGCATATCGAACGGCTTCTGGACCAGCGGCCGTTTGAGGCGCGCAACGAACTCCGACACATCGGCGGAGGCGGTATCACCGGAGATGATCACCAGCTTCTCCATGCTTTCCGGCGAAACCGCCGCCAGGCGATCGTGGATGTCGATGCCGCTCACCTCCGGCATCTTGAGGTCGGTGATGATGGCGTCGTACTGATTGACGCGCGGGCGCGAGTCGTCGCGATCCAGCCCGAGCTTCTCCAGCGCCTCCCTCCCATCCTTCGCCTCCTCCACGGCCCAGCCTCTCCGCTCGAGGTACCGGCGGATGGCAACCCGGATCGGGGCCTCGTCGTCCACGACGAGGACTCGCCGAATCCCCGTCGCGGCGGGGGAAGGCGTGGCTGCGGAGCGGGCCGAGAGATCTGCGGGGGGGAGCGCGGGCGGAGGGTCGCGGGACACGGCACGCCGGTCCAGAAAGGGGAGGGCCACGATGAACCGGGCCCCCCGACCGCCAAGGTCCTTCCGGTTTTCGGCGCGGAGGGTTCCGCCATGCTGCTCCACGATGCCGTGACTCACCGACAGGCCGAGTCCGGTGCCTTTGCCAAGCGCCTTGGTGGTGAAGAAGGGCTCGAAGAGGCGGGGGAGCACTTCGGGGGAAATCCCGGGTCCGTCGTCCTCCACGACCAGGGACACTCGATCGCCGCCGACGCTCCCGCGGATCGCCACCGTGCCGCCGCTCCCGACGGCGTGGAAGGCGTTGTCGAGAAGATTGGTAAACACCTGCTCCAGGGCGGAGGGGTTCGCGTCCAGGGAGGGGAGATGCTCCCCCACCGACAGTTCGAGGCGAATATTCTGGGTCGCCGCCCGCCGCTCGAACGCCGGCACCACCCGGGCCACCACGGCCTGGGGGGCCACGATCTCGCGATCCTCCCGCTTGGAGCGGGCAAAGGTGAGCAGGTCCTGCACGATGGCCCGGCACCGCTGGGACTGCTGCACGATCGTGGTCAGCGCCTCAGTATCGGCGCGGTCGCGGGCCTGGGAGAGCAGATCCTGCCCGAACGCGAGGATCGCGGTGAGGGGATTGTTGAGCTCGTGGGCCACTCCGGACACCATTCTCCCGATGGTCTCGAGCCGGGCCGCCTGGGCCAGCTGCTCCTGCATCTGGGTGCGCTCGGCCTCGAGGCGGACCCGCTGAGTCCGGTCGCGGACGATGAGCACGTAGCCCTCCGGCACCGAATCACCGATGGCGCGGAGCGAGAGCTCCATCGGAAACTCCTCGCCGTCGCCCCGGAGGCCGCGGATCTCGTAGCCGCCCGGCGGGGTGGCCGGGAGACCTCCCGCGCGGCCGGCGGCGCGGGACCAGAGGTCGTCGGTGCGCACCCCGCCGGCGAAGCGGTCGAACGTCTGGCCCAGCATCTCGGTTTCCGGGCAGTGCAGGATCTGGGTCGCAGCAGGGTTGCAGTGAACCACCCGCCGCTCCGCGTCGAGCAGCACGATTCCTTCGGATGCCGCTCGGATGATCTGGGAGAGCCGAGCCTCCGACGCCGCCACCTCGCGGAGCCGTGCCGCCCGGGCCTCCTCGGCTTCCCGGAACACGTCGTCCAGCACGGCGAGGATCATCCCGAAGCCGAGCAGGAATTCGAACAGGACATCGACGTACGAGTTGTGGGCGGTCAGCCAGATCAGCGCCCAATCAATGAAGCTGCCCTTACCGGTTCCGAGGCGCAGGAATCCCGGGACGTACAGGGCCCAGAGCACGGCCAGGAGAACGCAAACCAGGGCGAGAAGCCGGCTCCCACGGGTGCGCCGCTCGGGCGGCAGGCCGGTAAGGAGCCAGGCGCAGACCAGGAAGCTGGGCACCGCAAATCCCGCCTGCCACGCCACCAGCGGATCGAGCTCGGTGGGGGCGAGGACGAACAGGAACCCGACACCCAGGACCAGCGCAAACCCCGCCCCGAGCCCGATTCGGCTCAGCGGCTTGCGGGTCACGAACAGCCAGGTCCCCGCCAGGAGGCAGCAGAGGAACACCAGCTTGGCGCCGGCGTACAGGGCGTAGAGCGCGGCCACATAGGCGGTTTCGTGAAGCTCGCGCGATGCGGGCGGGAGGAACGGAAGGAGGTAGTACCGGACGATCAGAGCCGCGACCGCCACCGAGACGGCGGCGTACGCGGCTACCCACCAGCTTACCCAGGGCCGGGGGCCCACCCCCCGGCGGAGCGAGAGCCCGAGGACGAGGCAGAGGAGGCTCCCCGCGAGCTGGAGCTGAACCCCGATGAACGAAACGAGAGTGCCCGCATCCTGGTCAGGGGGCATGACTCAAATCTGTCACTCTTCGGCCCGCCGCGCCAAGCCGAGGCCCAGCGGGAGTTACTTCTTGCGGCGGTGGCGAAGAAATCCGGCGCCGGCCAGCCCGAGGAGGCCGGTGGCAAGGAGGGCCATGGTCGCGGGCTCCGGCACCACCGTCTCCGCATCCTGCTGGGTGGTCGCGCGGGCGATCGCGGGGAGAGCAGCCACGAGAAGCGCGGCGGCGGCCACGAGCGGCAAGACTCGCTTCATGTCGAACGGCTCCGGATGGCAGGTGTGCCGGAGTGCACAGCAGGCGCTGTGCCCGGGGTAGCCATCCGACCAACCCAGCGCTAGAGGGGCTCGGCTCAAGCGCTTGCCACCCAAGCGATTGTCGCGGACGCCATCCTCGAGGAGGGCGGAGGACCCGCCGCGAATCCGAGGTAAGTTGTGGGCGCATGCCCACATGAATGGGGGTACCGCTCGACACGACGATCGCCCGGCCGGCTCAGCCCTCCCTTTCCCGGACGTACAGCTCGCCACCCAACGCGCGGAATTCCTCGGCTTTGCGCGCCATTCCCTGCGCCACCTCTGCAGCTTCCTGCGCCATATCGCGCAGGTCCTGGGTGATCCGCATCGAACAGAACTTGGGTCCGCACATCGAGCAGAAGTGAGCCAGCTTCGCGCCCTCGGCGGGGAGGGCTTCATCGTGGTAGGCGCGCGCCGTGAGCGGATCGAGCGCCAGATTGAATTGATCCTCCCAGCGGAAATCGAACCGGGCCTTCGACATCGCGTCGTCCCATCCGCGAGCCCGGGGGTGGCCCTTGGCGAGATCGGCGGCGTGGGCGGCAATCTTGTAGGCAATGACCCCGGCCTTGACGTCGTCCCGATTTGGGAGGCCGAGGTGCTCCTTGGGGGTCACGTAGCAGAGCATCGCGGTACCGTACCAGCCGATCATCGCGGCGCCTATGGCGCTGGTAATGTGGTC
>JBGPEJ010000075.1:0-12555 GCA_041482775.1 Gemmatimonadota bacterium
AAGTGGGTGCTGGCGGGACTCCTGATCCTGCCGCAATCCATGCTGCTTGGCGCCACCTTCCCGCTGATGAGCGCGGGGGCGCTGCGCCGGTTGCCGGAGCGTCCCGGGCGCACCCTCTCGATCCTCTACTTCACCAACAGCCTTGGCGCGGCCGTGGGAGTGTTGGTCGCGGGGTTTGTCCTCTACGATCTGGCCGGGCTTCCCGGAACCCTTGCCGCGGCCGCGGTGCTCAACCTGGTGGTGGCGCTCGGGGCGATGGTGGTCGTCCGGATGCGGCGGCTCCCCGATCCGGTCGCTCCGCCTCCGGCGCCCCCACCTCGGGCAGAGGGGTGGGGCGGACTGGCGGCGCTGCTGCTGCTGCTCGCCGCGGGCACCGCGGCGGCGTCGTTCGTCTACGAGGTGGGGTGGCTCCGGATGCTCTCGCTGGTGATGGGAAGCTCGACCCACTCGTTCGAGCTCATGCTCTCCTCGTTCATCCTGGGACTCTCGCTGGGCGCGTGGTGGGTGCGCGCCCGCACCGACCGGTTCACCGATCCGCTCCGGACGCTCGCCATTGTGCAGCTGGTCATGGGAGCGCTCGCCATCGCCAGCCTGCCGCTCTACCTGGAATCGTTTCAGTGGACCGCCGTGCTGCTGCAGGCGGTGGCCCGGAGCGAGCAAGGCTACCTGTTGTTCACCGTCGCGCGGTACCTCATCTGCCTCGCGATCATGCTGCCCGCCACGTTCTGCGCCGGGATGACCCTGCCGCTGATGACCCGGATGCTCATGGCGGAAGGGGCGGGGGAGCGCGCGATCGGCGCCATCTACGGGGCGAATACCCTGGGCTCGATCGTGGGCGCGGCGCTCACCGGGCTGGTGCTGCTGCCGTTCCTGGGGCTCCGGGGTGCGCTGGTGGCCGGCGGAGCGCTCGACATGCTGCTGGGCCTGGTGGCCCTCCGTGGGCTCCGGCTCTCCGGACGCGCGGCGCCCCGCCTGGCCGCGGTCGGTGTCGGCGCGCTGGCGCTGCTGGCGGGGGTGACGCTGTGGCGGCTCCCGTGGGATCAGGAGCTCTTGAGCAGCGGCGTCTTCCGGGTGGGGCGGATCGTGGAGCGGAACCAGCGCGACATCCTGTTTCACGCCGATGGCCGCACCGCGACGGTGCACGCCACCCGCTTTCGCGCCAGCGGCACCCGCATCCTTTCCACCAACGGGAAGCCGGATGGCTCGCTCACCGTCACCTGGTTCGAGCGCTGCGACACCGCGGCGCCCCGCCATGTGTTTTCGGGAGACGACGGCACCCAGGCGATGCTCGCGCTGCTGCTCCTGGCCCACGCCCCCGGGGCGAAGCGCGGTGCGGTGATCGGGCACGGGACCGGGATGTCCTCGCACTTTCTGCTCGGCAGCCCGGCGATCGAGCACCTCACCACGGTCGAGATCGAGCCGGCGATGCTGGCCGGCTCCCGGGTGTTCTACCCGGTCAACCGGAGGGTATTCGACGATCCCCGGTCCCGCATCGTGATCGACGACGCCAAGTCGTTCTTCGCCGCCGCCAACGCGCGGTACGATCTGATCCTCTCGGAGCCGTCCAATCCCTGGGTCAGCGGGGTGAGCGGGCTCTTCACCACCGAGTTCTACGCCCGGATCCGCGGCTACCTCGCTCCCGGGGGGGTGTTCGGCCAGTGGCTGCACACCTACGAGCTCAGCGACGGGCTGGTGCTGAGCGTCCTTGCCGCGCTGCACGAGAACTTCCCCGACTACCGGGTCTATCTCATCAACGGGGGCGATCTGCTGGTGGTGGCCTCGTCCACCGGGCCGCTCAACCGGCCCGACTGGTCGGTGACCCGGCTGCCCCTCATCGAACGGGATCTCTGCCGCTTTCTGCCGATGACCGATGCGGCGCTCGACCGGGTGGTGGTGCTCGACCGGGCCGGACTGGCGCCGCTACTGGCGCGGGGAGTCCGTCCCAACTCCGATTTCTACCCGGTACTCGACCTGGGCGCCGAGGAGGCGCGCTTCCTGCAGCAATCGGCGGTGGGAGTGGCCAACCTGGGGAATGGGGTGGCGGATTATTTCGCGGAGGCGGCCCTGCGCCCCGCCGGGTTCGATACGGCCACCACCAGCGTGCTTACCCCGGCGCCGCGGGTGAAGGGCATGCTGCTGGCCGCCCAGACTCGCCGCACTGGTCCCGACTCGGCCTGGAGCGACGCACCCGGAGCACCCGAGCGATACCTCTACCAGGTCTGGGTCCGGCAGATGGCGGGATTTGCCGCGCCGGCCAACTGGCGGAGCTGGACTACCGATTTTTGGGCGATCCGGCGCGCCCTGCACGGCGGAGGCGCGCCGCCGGACACGGCGTTCTTCTCCCGGGCGCGCGATTACACCCTGCGGGCGGGTGCGCCGGCCCCGGCGCGGGCCGCGGTCGAGTTCGGTGAATCGCTGGCTCGCCGGGATGCGGCGGGGGCCGCCGTGCCGGCGGCCGTCCTGCTCGGCGAAGCGAGGGCGGGCCGACTCTGGGTTCCTCCCGACGACCTGCTCGACGGTGCGGTGCGGGCGCTGCTCGCCGCCGGCCGGGTGGACGGGGCCCGGGCGGCGTATGACGTGGTGCGTCCTTATTCCACCCGCGCCACTGGCGATCTTCGCCTCTCGTTGCTCAACTCCTATATCGAGGGCGCGCGGGCGGTAGCCCGCTGAACGGATTTCCGGAGGAGTGATGGAAATACCCAAGCTGTCGGTGATCGTGCCAGTCTACAATGAGCGCAACACGATTCATGCGATCGTGGAGCGGCTCCGCGGCATCCCCTTGCCGATGGAGATCATCGCGGTGAACGACTGCTCCAAGGACGGGAGCGGGGAGATCCTCGATCAGCTCAAGGAGTCCGGGGCCATCGAAGTGGTGGTCCATCATCCGGTCAATCGCGGCAAGGGCGCCGCGCTCCGCTCCGGGATCCAGCACGCGGGGGGGGACGTGATCGTGGTGCAGGACGCCGACCTGGAATACGACCCGGAGGAATTCGCCACCCTGCTGGTGCCGATCATGCAGGGCAAGGCCGACGCGGTGTTCGGCTCCCGGTTCCTCGGCGGCGGCGGACGCGTGTTGTACTTCTGGCACTCGGTGGGAAACCGGCTCCTGACCCTGATGTCCAACATGTTGACCGACCTCAACCTCACCGACATGGAGACCTGCTACAAGATGGTGCGGGCCCCGCTGATGAAATCGCTGATCCTCACCAGCGACCGGTTCGGCTTCGAGCCCGAGGTCACCGCGCGGCTGGCCCAGGCCAAGGCCAGGATCTGGGAGCTGCCGATCACCTACAACGGCCGCACCTACGAGGAGGGGAAGAAGATCGGCTGGAGGGACGGGATCGCCGCCTTCTGGCACATCGCGCGGTTCAACCTGTTCCCGCCCCGACGGCCGCGACGGTAGGCCGTGGGCCGCCTGGACCGGGCCATTGCGCTGAGCCTCGCGGCCGCGGTCGCGCTGCTCGGGTACCTGCCCCTCGCCAACTGGCTCCCCGGCGGCGAGAGCATTCCATGGTATGGCGCGGTGGCGGCGGATCTCCTCACCGGTCTCAGCATCGCGGCGGGCACCGGCCTGGTGCTGGCCATCCTGTCCCGGCAAATGCCCGTGCTCTGGCCGGCCGCCCGCCTCGACCCGCTGCGCCGCGGCGCCGAGGGGAAGTGGACCGCCTGCGTGGCGGGGATCGCGGCGCTCGCCTTCATCCTCTACGTCTGGGTTGCCCGGGAGGTTCTCGGCGCTCGCCCGCTCCTGATCGACGAAATCATTCAAGTCGTCCAGTCCCGGATGCTCGCCGCCGGGCGGCTCTGGATGCCGGCCGCGGCGCACCAGGAATTCTTCAGCAGCCTCCATCTGGTCGAGCAGAGTGGCCGGGTCTACGGGCAGTTCCCGATGGGAGGGCCGGCGATGCTGGCGCTCGGAAGTCTGGCGGGCGCGGAGTGGCTGGTCGATCCGGTATTCGCGGTGGTCGGAGTGCTCGCGTTCGGGGCGTTGGTGCGCCGGATCGAGCCGCGGCCCGGTGTGGCGCTCGGAGCGCTGGCGTTATTTGCGCTGGCGCCGTTTGCCGTATTCATGTCGGGCTCCCACATGAACCACGCCACCGGGCTTTGCTGGCTGGCGATCGGGATGTGGGGTCTTTCCCGAGCCACCGCCGAGGGCGCGGGCCGGTTCCGGGACGGGCTGCTGGCGGGGTTCGGGTTCGGCGTGGCCGCCACCATTCGTCCGGTGGACGCCGCGGCGTTCGCCGTGCCCGCCGCCGTCTGGTTGCTGGCCCGCGCCGTCCGGAGCCGGAGGCCGGGCGCGCTGCTGGGCGCGGGGCTCGGGGTGGCGCTGCCGGTGGCGGCGCTCTGCTGGGCCAATCTGGAGACCACCGGCGGGCCGCTCCTCTTCGGGTACACCGTGCTCTGGGGCCATGGACATGATCTCGGCTTCCACGCCACGCCCTGGGGCCCGGTCCATACCCCGGCGCGGGGGCTCGAGCTCATCAACCTCTATATGCTCCGGCTGCAGACCTATCTCTTCGAGGCGGCGGCCCCGTCGCTGATCCCGGTCACCGCGGCGTTCGCGCTCACCCGGCGGTTGAGCCCCTTCGACCGCTATCTCATTGCTGCGGGCGTGCTGGTGGTCGGGCTCTACTTCGCCTATTGGCACGATGGTTTCTATCTGGGCCCTCGCTTCATGTACCCCCTCCTGCCGCTGCTGGCGCTCTGGACCGCGCGGTTCCTCCCGATTCTCCGGGAGCGCGTGGGAGACGGATTGCTGCTGCGGGGGGCCACCTACGGCACCCTCATCGCCGCGGCGCTGGGCCTGGCGACGGCGGCACCGGTGCGCGCGCGGCAGTACCGGGGCGGGATGCTGTCGCTCCGGTGGGATCCCGATCGCGCCGCCTCGGAGGCAGGCATCCGGAACGCCCTGGTGTTCGTGCGGGAGAGTTGGGGGGCGGAGCTGGTGGCACGGATGTGGGCAATCGGCATCTCGCGGCCCGACGCCGATGCGATCTACCGGGCCGCCGATCCCTGCCGGCTCGATCACGCGTTGACGGTTCTCGATCCGAGCGGGGTGCGCGGGGCGATCGCGACCGAGGCGCTCCGTCCGCTGCGGGGCGATTCGGTGAACCTGGTAAACGCCGAGGCGATCACCGGCGATCCGTCGCTGCGGTTATCGCGGGGGGTGGACTATCCGCCGCACTGCCGGGCCAAGATCGAGGCCAATCGCAGCGGCTTCACCCTGTTTCCGCCGCTGCTCCTGGCGCGGCAGCCGAGCAACGTGTACGCCCGCGACCTGGGCCCCCGCGACAGCCTCCTGCTGGGGGACTTTCCCGGCCGCTCGCTCTATCTCTTGAAGCCGCCGAGCCGCGCCGTCGGCGCGGCGCCGGTATTCGTTCCACTCAGACGCGATTCCCTGGTCGCGGCCTGGCGGAGCGGCGAATGACGGCGTGACCCAGGTGATCGGGAGATCAGCTTCCGGACTACGGTGCCGCTTGAAATCGGATGTTTTCCGCGCAACCAATTCAGGGCCGCAGCCGGATCATTCGCCCTGAGGCCTCGTCGAACCGATAAGGCACTCGATCGGGCGCCGAAGCGATGAGCTCGTCGTTGCGTGGACCGAGGTCGTGCACCATCCAGATTCGGGCGCGATCGAGCACCGGTTCGTTGGTCACGTAGCTATCGTGGATATCCCGGTCAGGAGCGTAAGTCACGAACACGATGGCCTTGCCCACCGGAATGCCTGCAAGCAGGGTTTCCACCGTTCGGTGACCCTCGCCCTGTTCCCGCAGCCAGCGACGCGCCTGGCTTCCCTCCTGCACCGTGAGACCGAGCAGGAACGGGGTCATCAGTGCGGCGAGAAGGGTGCACCGCCAGGCGGGCTCCAGCCGCGATGATGACTCCCGGTTGCCGCGCAGGAGGAGCCGCACCAGGCCGGAGATGCCGAGTGCGGTGAGGAAGCCTGCCATCGGCAGAATCTCCAGGTAGTACAAGGTCCAGCCTGGCTTGTGGGCGTAGGCGCCGTACGCAAGCAACAAGAGCACCGAGGTTGCGAGTCCGACGACCCCGGCGGGTGGAAGGAGGAACAGGCCCACCAAGGCCACGAGCACCAGGGGGCCTCGCCATCCGCTCCAGGCGGAGCGGGCGGCGCTTCCCGCGCGCTGTATCAACAGAGCCGGCGCTCTTGCGGCGGTGTACTGGGCGTGCACCGGGAGGAAATCTTGGACAACCGGCTCCATGTCGGGCGGCAGATGCCTCCGGGCCGGCGTGCTGTCCAGGCCAAAGCCGAGGCGGTCCCATGGAATGTAGGTTTCGCGATAGACGGATAGCGGTGTGGTGCGCCAGCTGCCGGTGGTCTGTGCGCTCCACAGCGGGATGATTGAGAGAACGGCGACCCCGGCTCCCACTCCCGCCGCGAGGTCTCTCCACCGTTTTCGGTTCACGACATCGTGCAAGACTGCCGCCCCGATGGGTATGGCGAACGCCAGCATCGTAAGGGGGCGGGTGACAGCTCCCCAGCCGATACAGGTCGCGCTTAGGATCAGCCAGCCTCGACCCCCCTCCCGCCAGCGCAGCAGCGTCCACCAGGCCGCGAGACCCAGCGCGCTGGTCGATATTTCGGAGTAGTAAGTGGGACGCCAGAGGAGGTTTCCGAGGCAGCCCAGCCAGAGTGCCCAGGTGAGCAGGCCGACCCCGGCGTTCGCCAGCCGTCTTCCCAACATGTACACCAACGCACCGGCCAGGCCATTGAGCAGAAGCGGGATCGAGCCTGGAAGGCCCACGAGGACCCCCGGTGTCAACAGGAGCGAGTGCCCCGGGGGATACTTCGACGCTATCAACGGAGTGATCAGGACGTGGAACTGCTCGAAAAAATCCGGGAGTACGGGGCCGGGCGCCGTCCAATGCCCGCCGCTGAAGAGCCGGGCCTGCAGGAGATAAGCGGCCTCGTCATGAACCCGCGGCGTGGCACTCAGCGTTCCGCCCCAGACCCACCAGTAGAACAGCGCGGTGCACGCAGCGACGGCGAGCGTCGTCCAGGGGCTCGCCAGTGCTTCCTCTACCCGTGCGGCCCGGGGCCCGATGCGAAGCCGACGGAGCAGCAGGCAGAATACCAGGACGAGGACCAGTAGGCCGGCGGTAGCAGGTGGAAAGGGGTTCAGCACCGCCGAGACCCGGGTCTCAAGCTCCCCCCTCGGGTCGCTCGAGGCGGGTGACGAAGTGCAAGGTACGATCGAAGACCAGCGACGCGGGAAAGGGGTAGAGTCCCAGGTGCTCGTTCCAGCTTGCTTGCACCAGTCCCAATTGCCGGAATGCGGCGAGCCACTCCAGCCGAGCCCAATACCGGTACGGCAGTCGGACTCCGTGCCCGGCGTTGCCTACCCAATCCATTAGCCTGAGCGTGGCGCGGTCAAGCGCCGACTCGGAGAGGTGATCCTTGATCACCAGGCCGCGTCGCGAGATCCGGAGAGCCTCGCGGAGCAGCGCCAGCGGATCATCGGTGTGGTGCAGGACGTCCACAAACATTGCGTAGTCGACCCCGGCGTCCGAGAGCGGAATCCGGCGACCGTCGAACGCTTCGACCGGGATTTGGGTGCGGGAGCGGACCAGCACGTCGATACCGCGGATGGAGAGATCCAACCGAGCATCGAGAAGGCCACGCGAGACCGCGCCGTCGCCGGTCCCGACGTCGAGCACCGATGCACCCGCGGGCAGCGCCGCGGCAAGATGACCGACCAGCCGCTCCACCCGGCGGGGGAATACGAAGCGCCCATGGGCGCGGGTGACGACCGTCACCGGCGGCCGAGACCCAGGATGCTGAAAAAGAAGCTGAACAGGATAGTCTGAAAGCCGATCGTCGCGAGCGTCACGCCCGGAATGACCCAGCGCATGGTGCGCGAGTAGTCCAGCGGTCCATAGCCGACCGATCGCCAGGAGAGAAAGGCGAGCGCCAGCAGGGTGGCCCCCGCCAGCGTCAGAGTCGCGCCTCCGAGGAGGCCGCGCTCCAGCGTAAAGACCGCGAAGACACGGTCCAGGCGCGCGTCCCACGGCAGCATCCCGTTGGTAACCGCGAAGATCTTGGTCAGCAAACCGAAGAGCACCGATTGGAATCCGCTGATCAGAGCCAAACTCGCGAACAGCATCGTGTGTACGTCAAATTCGATGCCTCCCAGGCGGACCTGCGGCATCGAAATCGCGTAGCCTGTCAATCCCAGGACCCCAAGAATGAGACCCGGCCAGAGGAACAGCCAGCGCGGGGAGAATAGCAGAAAGAAACGCAGGTGGCGCCACCCGTCGCGAAAGGTGCGTAAGTGCGGTTGGCGGCCCTTCCGGCCGTCCGGCCAGAGCGTGATCGGCACTTCGGCGATGCGAGCGCGCCGGAGCGTCGCCTTGATGATCATCTCCGAAGCGAATTCCATTCCAGTACATCGTAGGTCGAGGCGAGGAATCAGGTCTGCCCGAAATGCCCGCATGCCGCAGTGGATGTCGTGAATCGGCGCGTGGAACCACCAGCGGGCCATGGCGGAGAACATCGGATTGCCCCAAACCCGATGAAGCAGCGGCATCGCGCCCGGTCGGACCTGTCCGCCCCCGCTGGGCAGGCGACAACCTTGTACCAAGTCATAGCCGTCTCGCAGCCGGTCTACGAATCGCGGAGCCTCTCCGAGGTCGTAGCTGGCGTCGGCGTCGGCCATCAGGATGTAGCGGCCCCGGGCAGCGGCGATACCGCCCATGAGCGCGCTCCCGTAGCCCTTCTCCGCTACTCGTTCCACCCGGGCGCCCAACCCTTCGGCGATGGCGATCGAATCGTCGCTGCTGCCATTGTCGGCGACGATAATCTCTGTGATGATTCCTGTGGTGCGGGTGGCCTCCAGCGCCCGGCCGATGCACATGGGGAGCGTGCCCGCTTCGTTGAGGCAGGGGAGCACGATGGAAAGCTCGGGCATGCTCTGAATCAGGCGCAGGCCTCCGACGATTCGGTCTTGTGAAACACTACCGGCGCGCCGGCGAGCGGGTCAAGGGAGACAGGCGGCGCAGCGTGGCGGTGAACTCCGGCTGCCCCAACCGGACCGCCTCCTCCGCGCGGCTGAGCGCCAGCGCCGTGTCCCCCGCGGCGAGCGCGCACTCGATCAGCCGGCTCCGCACCGTGGTCCGCTCCGGCGCAATCCGCACCCCCTCGGCCAGCACCGGAAGCGCCTCGGCGCAGCGCCCCTGGTTCCGGAGTACCTGGCCCAGCTGCTCGTGGACCCGGGGATCCCGGCCGTACAGCGCGAGCGCGGCTCGAGCCTCACCCTCCGCTTCCGGAAATCGCCGCACGCTCTCGTAATAGCGGGAGGCGACGAAGTGGGCCCGGTAGACCCGCGGCGCATCCGCCACCAGGCGGGGGAAGAACTCCCGCTGGGAGCGCCACACCGACTCCCGCGCCACGCTGCGGGCCGCGAGCAGGGCCAACGCCGCAAGGCCCAGGAGGAGCGCCCCGGCACCGACCCCGGGGGCGGCCCCGGCCAGCCGTCCGGAGAGCGCCGCGACGCCGGCGCCCGCGGCGAGCGCCAGCCCGAGGCTCGGCAGGAACAGGTTGCGCTCCGCCACGATCACCCCGGTGGCGGTGGCGACGTTGCTCACCGGAATGAGCGCCACTGCGATCCACGCCAGCGCGAACGCGATCACCGGCTCCCGCCGCCACGCCCAGGCAAACGCCACGACCGCCGCCGCCAGTATCAGGAGGCCGGCCAGATGCGGGAGGCCGATATGCGAGGTGAGCGGCAGCGCCGGCGGTCCGTATTCCGCCTGCAGATGGGCCGGCCACAGGAGGAGCCGCCCCCAGATCGGCACCACGGCCAGCATCGCCACGGCCCGGCCGGGAAAGACCATTCCCTCAAAGGCGGTCACCGGGGTCTCTCCGGCAAGGCTCCCCAGCACGATGGCTCGATAGAGGAGCGCCCCCGCCACCACGCCGGCCTGGAGGAGGAACGCGGGTGCCGCGCTCGGGCGGGGAAGAGGACCGGCGCGCCGCTCCCGCCCCACCAGGGTGAGCTCCGCGGCGGCAAGGAGAACCGGGACGACGTACCCGGTTTCCTTGGCGAGGATGGCCAGGAGGGTGAGGCCGGCCAGCGCCCATCGCCGGGAGGTGGTGAGCCCACCCTCCGCCCGCCAGGCGAGGTATCGCTCCACCGCAATCACTCCGAACAGCGCCGCGAGCAGCTCCGCCTGGCCCACCACATTGGCCACTACTTCCACGTGAACCGGATGTACGGCGAAGAGCGCCGCCGCGGCCACCGCCCCGATCGGGGGCAGCATCCGGAGGGCCAGACGGTAGACCAGAACCGTCACCAGCGCGGTGAGCGCGATGCTCACCGCATGGAAGACCGCCGGGCGGCCACCGCCTGCGGCCCATTCGAGGGCAAAGAGCTGCAGCGTCAACGGCCGGAACAGCGTCCCCGCGGTCCAGTAGCTCGAGTGCCAGATGGCGCCCGAGCGGGCCAGGCCGTGCACCAGTGGGTTCTCCAGGATCGCGGGCACATCGTCGTAGACGAACCCGTTGGCGAGGGAGGGCAGCGCGGCCAGGGCCGCCAACGCCGTCACCCCGGCGCCGGCCCGCTTCATTTCGGCGTGCCGCCGCTCGGCTGTTCGGGCAGGTTGACGCCGGGCACGGCAACGCTGCCCGGCGGCGCCTTGATCCGGAGTGCGCTGTCGGCGGTCTGGCGGAGGGCCCGCCAGGTGTCCAGCCGCCGCCCGTAGGAAATCCCGATGCGGGTATTCAGCAGGGCCTCGCGGTATTCCCCCAGGTGGATCAGGCACGCCGTCAGCGACGCCCGCACCGCGAGATTCTCGCGGTCGATGGCCAGCGATTGCCGGTACAGCTTGGCGGCCGCGTAGCAGAATCCCCGGAGCCGGAGCTTGTTGGCGTACTCGATATACACGGTGCTGACCTCGGGCGGCGCCAGCGCGATGGCCAGCCGGTACTCCCCCTCCGCGCGGCCCTACGCTCGGGCGAGGGTGAACATCTCCGCGAGCGCGTGATGGGCCCGGTAGCTGAGCGGCGCGTCGTGATTGGCGGTGACGTACCAGTAGTTGAACTGGTCGGACCAGACCGGATGCCGGATGGTGCTGCGATAGACCCCGAGGATCACCAGCGCCCCCGCGACGGAGGCGAGCCCAAGCCGGGCGCGCGGCTCGGCCCGCTCCAGCAGGAGCGCCCCGACACCGCCCAGCGCGATCATCGCCCCAACGCTGGGAAGCAGCAGGGTCCGCTCCGCCAGGACGATGCCGGTGGGCACCAGCACGTTGTGCACCGGGAAGAGCGCCACCGCGCACCACAGCACGCCGAAGGTGACGGCCGGTGCCCGGTGCCGGGCGGCGAACGCGATCAGGACGGCTCCCGCCAGGAGCGCCGCCCCCAGCGTCTGATCCGCTCCCCAGGCGGTCTGGGCCACGATCTCCGCGGGACTGTAATCGCCCTGCAGGTGCGCCGGCCAGAACAGCAGCCGGAACCATTGGGGCACCACCGAGAGCATGGTGAGGGCGCGGCCGCCGACCCCGTAGGGCGCCAGCGCCTCCGCCACCGAGGTTCCCACCACGTCCCCGCCGAGCACCGCGCTCCGGAGTCCCAGATAGGACACCGCGATCAACCCTAGCGCCAGGAGCAACGGGCGGCTCCGGGCCAGCCGGGTGCGCAGCGAATCGCTACCGGGAACCAGGAGCCACTCCGCCGCCACCAGGAATCCGGGGAGCACCAGGGCGTTCTCCTTGAAGAGACAGCCGACGAGGTAGAGGCCCCCGATGGTCAGAATGGTTCGGCGATCGATCGCGCCGCCGGCGCGCCGCGCGGCGACGTATTGGAGCACCGCGATGCCGGAGAGCAGTGTTACCCAGAGCTCCCCCTGGTTCACCGCCATCGCCACCGCCTCGACGTGCACCGGGTGGGCGGCGAAGAGGGCCGCCGCGGCGAACGCCGGCCCGAATCGGAGCGCCAGACGGGCGATCCGGAAGACCACAACCGAGCTCAGAGCATATAGGAGGTAGCTCACGACCCGGAACAGCATCGGCGCTCCGCCGCCCACCGCCCACTCGACCGCGTAGGAAAGGAGCGCGAGCGGGCGATAGAGGTCCGGCGCGAAGGGCGGCGGCCAGTAGGGTTGTGCAAAGACCCGCCATGCCTGTGCGAGATGATGCACCGCGGGATTCTTCCAGATAATCGCGAAGTCATCCTGCGCCCACTGGTTGGTGATCCCCGAGATCGATGCGGCGAGAGCCACGAACACCAATCCCGCCACCGGCATCCAGGCCCGGCGTGGCGGCGGCGCGGCGGGATCTCCCGAATCGTTCACGATCTCCTCCCTGGTTCGGTCGGCCGGCCACCCCCCGGTCCCCGGGGTTGCAAAGTCCAAGGCCGGGGTCCGGCCCCATCCCCTCCCTCGGGGTCATGGAGGGGCATCATCCTCTTGGATGATAACAGGTTACGGATTTGAATGGCGGGTGGCACCATCGTTGCTCTTCATTCCGCCGGAACCAACAACGGCTGTGTCGCCGGGGCATGTACCACCACGAGCAGTACTCACATTATTGGGAGGGAAGAAA
>JBGPEJ010000076.1:0-12447 GCA_041482775.1 Gemmatimonadota bacterium
AGCAGCGCTACGACCGAGGCGCTG
This sequence comes from Gemmatimonadota bacterium, assembly GCA_041482775.1. Classification (GTDB taxonomy): domain Bacteria; phylum Gemmatimonadota; class Gemmatimonadetes; order Gemmatimonadales; family GWC2-71-9; genus JABFSM01. Next base: position 25 of record JBGPEJ010000076.1, read on the forward strand.
CCCGCCGGCCCACTCGTTTCCGGATACCCGTAGAGCTCCGCCACCCAGCCGACGGGACCCTGCACCGGGCCACCGAATGACGCGGTCCAGACGGTCGCGGTGCGCGGCGCGCCGCTGCCGTCACCACTCCGCCGCGTGACGCCAGCGTTCAGGTCCATCGAGACGGCGCCCAGGGTGTGGCTGGAAATGAGCAGCAGCGAGACGTCGGTGGTTCCGGTACCACGCCCGGCGGTCGACGAGCCGCTGGGCAGCTTGAGCACCGGGAGGATGGCGAAGTCGCCGAGCACCGGTGCTGCCTCCAGCAGCCGCAGCTTGAGCCCGACCGACAGGTCTCCTATCCCAAGCGCGGTTCCCGTGTGCGCGACCAGCGGAACGCCGACGCTCAGCTGAGCCCGCCGACCAACGCCGAACTTGAAGACCGTGGGAATTCCCGCCGCGTGGGTTCGGTCGCGAAAGCGGTCGAATTCGGCGCCGGTCTCGATCTCGAGCCAGCCCGGAGCCACCGTGCCGGCATGCGTCGCGACGGTGGGGCGCTCGGGTTGCACGGTATGGGGATCGGCGGATTGGGCGGCGAGCGGAGCGACGACGAGCTCGAGGCAGCCCATTGCCCGGCGGAGCCGGCTCACTCGAGCCAGGTCCAGCCGCGGAGCTCGTAGTAGCGGTGGCGAGGGGTGGCGCGAACCGGGTCGATGCCGTTCCTGCCGCACCACCAGACGTGGTAGGCGACCCCCGCAACGCCGGCGCTCAGCGGAAACAGCAGCGCCCAGTGCCCGAAGGCTGCGTAGAGTCCGAGCGTCAGCGAAACGACCAGAGCCCACTTGAGCATCTTCCGCCACCACGGGGTTTCCACCTCGAAGACGGCGAACCCCGCCGACCCCAGGATGACGATCGCGAGCAGAACGGCGAGCTCCAGCTCCACGCCTAGGCCAGCCATTGCCGGAACACGCCGACCAGGAGCCAGGCATTGAGGCCCATGATGGCAACGGCCACGCTCCAGGCGCTAGCGGTGAGCAGCCGGCCGTTGGCGAACGCTCCCATTTTCCGCTTCTCGCTGGTGAAGCGCACCAGCGGAACCACCGCGAAGGAAAGTTGCAGGCTCAGGATAACCTGGCTCAGGATCAGCAGCGCGCCGACGCCCTTCTCTCCGTAGAGGGCGGTGATGATGATGGCGGGAATGATGGCGATGAGCCGGGTGATGAGTCGCCGGAGCCAGGCGGGGAGCCGGATGTTGAGGAACCCCTCCATCACGATCTGGCCGGCCAGCGTCCCGGTAATGGTGGAATTCTGCCCGGAGGCGAGCAGTGCCACTGCGAACAGGACGCTCGCGATGCCGGTCCCCAGCAGGGGTGTGAGCAGCCGGTAGGCGTCGCCGATGTCGGCAACCTCCCGATGGCCGGAGGAATGGAAGGTGGCGGCGGCGAGGATCAGGATGGCCGCGTTGATGAAGAAAGCGAAGAGCAGCGCCAGCGTCGAATCGAGGGTGGCAAAGCGGATTGCCTCCCGCTTGGAGCGGTCGTCGGGCAGGACATGCCGGGTCTGCACGATGGAGCTGTGCAGGTAGAGATTGTGCGGCATCACGGTGGCGCCCAGGATCCCGATGGCGATGTACAGCATTGCCGGGTTGGTGACGATCTGGGCCCGTGGAATGAGCCCCGCGCCGATCGCGGCCAAGTCGGGCCGGGCGAGGAACAGCTCGACCGCGAAGCAGACCCCGACCGTCGCGATCAGGGCGATGACCAGCGCCTCGAGGTACCGGAAACCCTTGTGCTGCAGCAACAGAATCACCAGCACGTCCGCGGCGGTCAGGCAGACTCCCCACAAGAGCGGAATCCCGAAGAGCAGATTGAGCGCGATGGCGGACCCGATCACCTCGGCGAGATCACACGCGGCGATGGCGATTTCGCAGCCCACCCACAGGAGGAAGCTGGTGGTGCGCGAATAGTGATCCCGGCACGCTTGTGCCAGGTCCCGGCCGGTGACTACCCCGAGCTTGACCGCCAGGGACTGGAGCAGGATCGCCATCAGATTGGACAGCAGGACCACGCTCACCAGCGTGTACGCGAAGCGGGAGCCGCCGGCGATGTCGGTGGCCCAGTTCCCGGGATCCATGTACCCCACCGCCACCATGTAGCCGGGGCCCGCAAACGCGAGGGCCTTGCGCCAGAAACCGACGCCCTTCGGCACCCCGATGCTTTGATAGGACTCCGGGAGCGACGGACGGAGCCGCGGCCGGCGCCAGCCGGGCAGGTCCTCGACGGGAGCGGCGGGGACGGCGGGGGCGGCGCTCATTTCGCGTCCGGCCTGACGCACAGCAGCTGCTCGGCGAGCTCGCGGCCGATGACCTGTTCGTGTCCGCCGGCCAGGATGGTGAGCGGCCCGCGAAAGGGCTGATGCTGAATAACGGTGACGGGGATCCCGGGCGTGAGCCCGGAGTGTTCCAGGTAGCGGAGCCGTTCCGGCTGGCTGGTGTCGACCCGGCGGATTTCAGCGGTTTCGCCGGCGGGGATTTCCGCCAGGGGCGTGTACACCAACTCGTCGATCGCGCCGTCCCGGTCGGGGATCGGATCTCCGTGGGGATCGAAGCGGGGATTGCCGAGGGCCAGCGCCATCCGCTCGATCAACACATCGGAGACGGCATGCTCGAGACGCTCGGCCTCGTCGTGCACGGTGTCCCAGGTGTATCCGAGGAAGCCGACGAGATACGCCTCGATGAGGCGATGGCGCCGCACCATGCGGATCGCGACCCGGCGGCCGCCGGCGGTCAGGAGAACGCCGCGATAGGGAACGTGCTCGAGGAGACCCTGTTCGGAGAGCCGCCGGATCATCCCGCTTACCGAGGGCGGAGACAACTCGAGGAGCTCCGCGATGTCGCTGGTGGACGCCGGCTGCCCGGCACCTTCGAGCCGGTAGATAGCCTTGAGGTAGTCCTCGACCGATCGGGTGAGCGGCTCGCGGGTTAACTGCGCCGGCACTGGACCAGGTTCCGGTGAGCGGAGAAACGGTAGTAGGACGCCATAGAATTCAAATTAGTGCGTCCTAAGTTTTTTGTCAAGCAGTACGAATTACTGATAAGTCGGTGAGTTAACAGACTGATGTTGTGTGACTTAGATTGGTCCCTTGAGATGTAAGCTAGTTGCCGAGGTGGGAGTGATCAGGAAAAGAGCTGGAGCAGAGGAGTCAGAATCCGTTCGGTCATTCCCCAGAGGACTCCGACCTCCAGGTGGTAGCCCATCGCCCGGACGACGGTGCCGTAGCGCTGGTATTCCATCGGGGCGTACACCCCGGTGCGGAGGAAGCTGTCGAGGGGAACCCACCAGGCCCCGGCAACCTCCCGGTTTGCCGTCAGTGGTACTGGAGTCGGCAAGGCGTAGACGAACGGGCGGACCAGAATGGGAGGAAGCACGGGGGTGCGGGGTGCCAGGTCGTCGAGCCGGCCGAGGAGCTTCGCTGCCGAGAGATCTACACCGACTTCCTCAAGCGTCTCCCGTCGGGCGGTGGCCTCCAGATCGTCGTCGCCTCGACCCCATCGGCCGCCTGGAAAGGCGAGGTGACCCGACCAGTGATCGCCCTCCCGTTCCGCCCGCCGGATCAGGAGGATGCTGTCGGGGCCGGGCGCGAGAACGGCCGCGACTGCTGCTCGCGGCCGGTCGGGCTCATCCTCGATCCGGGGAGTACGGGCGGTGAGCCGGGCCGCCAGCTGCGGAATCCGGCTCAGTGCGAATGCCCGTGGCACGCCCCGCCGCAACAGCCGCCATCGGGCGGCGGGCCCAACCGGCTCAAGTCCATCGGCTTGCCCGCCATGGCGGGGCGCGCCGGGAGGGAGAGCTTCCGCTCCACCGCCGCTCCGTCGCAACTCGGGCAGCGCACCGTGGTGTCGCTCCGGACCAGCTCGTCGAAGGTTGCGCCGCAGTCAAGGCACCCGTAGTCGTATATCGGCATCGGACCTCCCGCTCAGTTTATCGGAAGCCCCTCGGGGGGCGCGAGGATCAGGCGGGCCCCATAGCGACAGGCCATCTTGTTCTCTTCGCTCGTCGCAGCGGCGCAAACCTGCTCCCGCCTCGACATCGAGGTAAAGAGCACGCCCGCTTCCTCGCCGACCGCCTCGTAACACTTCATGGCGATATCCCGGGGCCCGAGCCGCTGGCAGAGCGCCATCCCGTCGTCGGTGTTGGCGGTGACATCCACGAAATTCTTGACCAGGCCGACGAAGCACCAGGGCTGGTAGTGCGGCTGGCCCAGGGAGCAGAGCCGGATACCCTCCGACGCCTCCCGCGCGGTCACGCCGCTCACGTAGGTTCCGATGCCCTGATAACAGGTGGTGCGCATCGCTTCGGGCGCCGTATCGCAGACCTTCGCCACCTTGGCAAAGTCCATCCCGGTGACCTCGACGATCAGCCCCGCCTGCATCTCGTAACAGGCCCTCTGGTACTTCTCGCCGACCTTCGAGCAGGGATAGAGCAGGTCGCTGCGGTCTCGGACCTTGAACGCGGGGGGGTGGTCCATGCCGGCCATGTCGTGGTCCATCGTCATACTCGTCTTGGCGCTGTCTCCGGACCGCCGAATGTGGACCTTGTGCGATTGGCCCCGCCCCCCCACGATGAATTCCATGAAGGCGCCGCCGTAGCAGGATCCGCTATCCCAGGCATTGCCCAGCATGTCGCACCCGTGAAGCGCCCGCGGGAGGTCCATCGTATAGGTCTGCAGCAAGCCGTGACCGATGCCGTGGACGCACTGGAACCGGAGCCAACTGTTGTCCTTGATGCCGGGGGTCTGACTGCAAAGCGCCGCCACGCTCGCGCTGTCGGTGCCGCGATAGGCGAAAAAGGCCTGGATGACGCCGTGGTAGCAGCCCGACTGGAACAGCTCGTTACACTGCAGATACACCGCCCCGATATCCTTCCCGGGTTCCCACGCGCTGATGCCGATGACGTGGCTGTAATCGTGGCCGAAGCGGCGGATGTCGGCGTCATGCTGGCCGAGGAAGTCCAGCGTCCCCATCGCGAGTCGGATCTTGCCCTGCTGGACCAGGGCGAGGAGGAATTCCTCGTAGCAGGCCTTCCGGCCGGCGGCGAGGAGCTTGCCGCAGCGACGTTCCGCGATCGCGGCGACCCGGGCGGAATCGTCGGCGGCAATGGCCGGGCCGAGGGCCGCGGGGAGCGCCGGGAACGGGAGCCCGGGGAGCGCGGCGCCGCGCAGAAACAGGAACGCTCCGGCGCCGATGACCACCACGAGCACCGCGCCGACTATTAAGATGGTCTTTCGAAGCATGGGTGAAAAATAGCTCCGGATTGACGCCGCCGCCCGCGCTGTTAGTATTGACCCGCCGACGGCACCTCTCGAGGTCGGAGGCTCCTCCCTGCGCACTTCGCATCCGACACTGGTCGCAGCAAGCCGGGCCATCGCCGCACAACGCGACGCAATGGTCGATCAGTGGGTCGCCTGGCTGGGTGACCGATTGACCGCCACTAGCGCGGTCCCTTCCGATACTGTCAAACATGAGATGCGGCTGCTCATCGATATCTTCGCATCGATGGTGGGGCCGCTCCGGCGGGAAACCAAGGCCATCTGGCTCCGGGCGTCGGAGGAGTACGGCCGGCATGCAGCGGGACGCGGACTGGCGGCGGGGGAGGTGGTGGAGGAGCTACAGTATCTCCGGGAGCTGCTGATTCGGTACCTGGCGCCGGCCATCGCCGCGTTGCGCCCCCGGCAGGGGATGGCGCTCCTTCTCCGACTCAACCGACTGGTGGACCGCGGCGTGGCGATGGCGGTGGTCGGGTACACCGACGTCCTGGTCGCGAGCCTGTTGCCTGACTCGGGAGACGGCGCACCGGGCCGCCGGACCCCCGATCCGGCGGAACTCACCCAGGCAGTGGACCGGCTTCGGAGCGAGCTCAATCAGACCATCTCCTCGCCCAGCATAGCCGGCGCTGCGACGTGAGAGGAGACGGCATGCCGGCGACCCGAAACGGCCCGGTGATCGGGCTGTTCCTCGCGTGGCTGCTGCTTGCCTTTGCCGCCGCGGGGCGGACCGCGCGGCTCACTCCTCCGGTTCCCCAGCTGCTCCTGGCCGCCCTGACGATTGCCCTCATCGGGCTCGAGCGTCGGGCCCGATGGCTCCGCAGCTGGGTCGCGACGGTAAACATTCGCGCCCTCGTGGCGCTGCACCTGACGCGGTTCGTGGGCATCGGCTTTCTCCTCCTGGGCCAGCGCGGTGAGCTCCCGGCGGCCTTCGCCACTCCGGCAGGCTGGGGCGACATCACGGTCGCCACGATCGCGGGCCTGCTGCTCATCGCCGGGGATCCCGCCAGCACCCGGTGGCGAGGGTGGTTTCGCCTCTGGAACGGCCTCGGTCTGCTCGATCTCGCCTTCGTGGTGGTAACGGCGGCTCGGCTCGCCCTGGCCGACCCGGGATCGATGGGCGCGTTGCTGCGCCTTCCCCTCTGCCTGCTGCCGACGTTTCTGGTTCCGGTGCTGCTGGCGAGTCACGTCTGGCTGTTCCGAAGGATGGCTAACCCGCATCCCACCTCGTAGCGCCACCGCGTAATCCCATACCACCGGGCGGCAAACCGGTGACCGGAACCAACGGGGGCATCGCGAATGTGCATTCGCGATGCTGTCCCGCGATCTGTTCCGCTCGATCCACCGGCTCGAGGACCTCCCTCGATTGGCGGGGGCGCTCGGCTACCCGCCGGTGTGGCGGGAGCTGCCGCAGGGGAGCATCGGCGGCGCGGGCGCGGCGGCCGTGGTGGCTCAGCAGGGAGATTTCCAGTGGTACGGCGTGGCGGGTGCGACGGAAAGAACGGCCCGCCGCGCGGCGCGCGGGCTCGCGGGGCGGGGGCTGCCCGCGGCGCTACTCGCGCTGAATGAGACCAGCCGCCGGCTGATCGTTACCGCGGGCAACGCCCCGGCGCTGGTGTTCCCGCTCGATGCCCCAGCTGCGCTCGACCTGGCCCGGCTCGGACGCTGTTCGGCGCGGTCGGAGGAGAACGCGCTCGCCACCAGCTTCCGGATTGCCGAAGCACTCGCCGGGCGCGGTGTGGACGACCGGTTCTTCACCGGGTTCCGGCGCGCCCTGGCCAACGGGATGGCCGCGCTTCCCAGCAGCATGCCGGCGGCCGACCGGCACGCGCTCACCCTCCTGCAACTCACCCGGATCCTCTTTCTCTATTTCATCGAAGCCAAGGGTTGGCTGGCGGGGAGGCCGCGGTTCCTCCGGGAAGAAGTGGACCGGTGCCTGGCGGCTCGGCGCTCCCTCCAGCACGACCTGTTGCACCCGCTCTTCTTCGGCACCCTCAACCGGCCGATGACGGAGCGCCGCTCGCTGGCCCGGCGGTTCGGCGCCCTGCCGTTCCTGAACGGGGGGCTGTTCGAGCCGCATCGACTGGAACGCCGGTGGCGGGTTTCGCTCCCAACCCCCGTCATCCGCGACACCTTCGACGATCTCTTCGAGCGGTTTCACTTCACCCTCTCGGCTCCTTCGGGTGAAGCCATCGCGCCGGACATGCTTGGCCGGGTGTTCGAGGGAGTGATGGAGCCGGGAGAGCGCCACGCCACGGGGAGCTACTACACGCCCGCGGCGCTGGTCGATGCGATGCTGCGCGACGCGCTCGCGGCGTGGCTGGGTGAACGGATCGGCACCGGCTGGCCGGAGGCGCAGCGCCGGCTGGACCAGCCCGATCCAGACACCCGCCGAGCCCTCGACGGCGTTCGCCTGCTGGATCCCGCGGTGGGCAGCGGGGCATTTCTGCTGGGGGCGCTCCGGTTGATCACCGGCGGCGCGCCGGGTCCTGGGGCCGAGCGGAGTGCCCGGCTTCGGAAGACCCTGAGGACGAATCTTTTCGGTGTGGACCGGAACGCGGCTGCGGTGCGGCTGGCTGAGCTGCGGCTCTGGCTCGAGGTGGTAGCGGCGGACCCGAGTGATCGACCGGAATCGGTGTCCCCGCTCCCCAACCTCGACGCGCTGGTGCGCCAGGGCGACAGCCTGGTGGACCCGGTGGCGGGGCTCCCGATCCGGCCTCCGCGAACCGGCCGGGCCGCGATGGTCGCGCGGTTACGCGCGGCGATGGTGAAGGCAGCGGGGCCCGGCAAGCGAGCCGCGGTGGCCGCACTCGCCGGTGCGGAACGGGTCATTGCGACCGAGGGACTGGAGAGCGCTCTGCAGTCGGTCGAGGCCCAAATCGGCGAACTGCTCGATGTAGGCCGGAGCCCGACCCTCTTCGGGGAGGAGCGGGGGCTCTCCCCGCCGGAACGCGCGCGCCTGGACGCGCTCCGGGAAGCCAGGCTCACCGCTCACCAACGCCTGAAGCTGATCGAGCGCACCGGTGAGTTGCCCTGGTTCCACTACCCGACCCACTTCGCGGACGTCTTCGCCAGGGGCGGATTCGACTTGGTGGTGGGTAACCCGCCCTGGGTGCGCGCCGAAGCACTGGAGCCGGACACCCGGAGCTATCTCGCGGAACGGTACGCCTGGTTTCGCGGAACCCGCTCCGGTGCCCGCGGGTACGCGCACCGACCCGACCTGGCCGTGGCGTTTCTCGAGCGGGCGCTGGAGCTGCTCGCTCCCAGGGGCGTCGTGGCCTTTCTGACGCCCGCCAAACTGGCCACGACGGGTTACGCGGCCACGGCCCGGGAGGCGCTGGCGCGCCGGACCACAATCACCGTCGCGGCGGACCTCCGCCATGACACCCGCGCCGGATTCGACGCCACCGTCTATCCGATGGCCTTGATCGCCACCCTGATCCCTCCATCGGACGCCCATCGGGTGCGCCTGGCACTCGGTGCAACCGAGGGGGAGGTGCCGCAACGGGGGCTGGGGGCGGAACCGTGGGTGCTCCGCTCCGAGGCGGCTCGAGAGGCGCTGGAGCAGGTGGGGCGGAGATTTCCCCCGCTCGGGGCGCGCTTTGTTTGTCACCTTGGAGTCAAGACCGGGCTCAATGAGGCCTTTCTCGATCCGCCGAGGGAGGTCGAGCGGGAGGTGGTGCGCTGGGCCGCGCGTGGTCGCGACGTCCGCGCCTTCGTGGTACGGCGGGCCCGACGGCTGCTCTGGCCCTGCGATGCCTCGGGTGCCCCGCTCGAGCGACTACCGCCGGCCGCGGCGCGGCATCTCGCCGTCCATGAGCGCGCCCTTCGCCGCCGCGCCGACCACCGCGGCACTCGCCCGTGGCTCCTCTTCCGCACCGGGCCGGCATCGGCGGCTCACCGGGTGATCTGGGCCGACGTGGCCCGGCGGCTCGAGGCGGCACCGCTCACCGGCAGGCCGGGATCGGAAACGATTCCGCTCAACAGCTGCTATGTGATTCCCACCCGAAATGCAGCCACCGCCCTCCGGCTCTCGGCCTGGCTCAATTCGACCTGGTCCCGCGCGATCGCCCGGTCGGCGGCGGACCCCGCCTCGGGCGGGTTCGCGCGGTTCAACGCCCGGGTCATCGCGGCGATTCCCTGCCCCGCCGCCGCGCTGCGCGACCCGGCGCTCCTGGAGCTGGCTCATCGCGGCGTCGAAGGCCGCCTCGTACAGGAGGAGCTCGATGACCGTTGCGCCGAGTTGCTCGACCTCGGACTCGACGAGCGTCGCGGGCTGGCGGAAGTGGATCGCGCCGGCACCGAACCTGGTTGCTGAATCGCTCACGCGGATCAAGGACCCCCTCGCCGCGTGGCTCCGACCCGGTCCCGCCGCAGCGCCGGAGGCGGTTGCGGCGGCGCTGGCGCGGGCGCTCCTCCCGCCGGTGGCGGAGGACGTCCCGCCGGCGTGGCTCCGGCCGGATCAGCATCTGTCGTTCGGCCGCGCGCTCAGCGCGGTGCGCCGCTACGGTGGGGCGCTGCTGGCCGACGGCGTGGGCACCGGAAAGACGTGGATCGGCCTGGCCGTGGCGAGGGCCGCCGATCCCGGTCGGCCGGTCCACGCCCTGGTACCGGCGGCGCTCACGGCACAGTGGCAAGAGGCGGCTCGACGGATCGGATGCGACGTCCTGATCCACTCCCACGAAACGCTGAGCCGGGGACGCGCGCCGACTTCGGGGCCCGGCCCGGTGGTGATCGACGAGAGCCACCGATTCCGCACCCCGGCCACTCGGCGATATGAAACCCTGGCACCATGGTGCGTCGGCAGGCGCGGACTCCTGCTCTCTGCGACGCCCGCGGTCAACCGTCTCGAGGACGTCATTCACCCGCTCCGGCTCTTTGTGCGGGACGACGCGCTGGCCTGGAGCGGCGTGGCGTCCCTCCTCGCCAGCACCCGCGAAGGCGCCGGAGGCCCGCTTTCCCGGCTGGTGGTAACAGGAGAGGATCGCTCGGCGCACCTGCCAACGCGGATCGAGCGAGTCATCGCGCCCGCGGAAGGGCCCGGCTCTCCCTTCGGCCTGCTGCGGCGGGGCATCGCCGGACTCAGGCTTGCCGGGGACCCCGGCGTCGCCGGGCTACTCCGCATGGGACTCCTGCTCGCCCTCGGGTCCAGCCCAGCGGCGGTTGCGGAAGCGCTCTCCCGCTACGCCGGGTTACTCCGCCACGCGGAAGACGCGCGCGCTTCGGGGCGGACGATTTCCCGGGAAGACATCCGCCGGATGGCCGGACGCGATCGGGATCAGCTGGTCCTCTGGCCGCTGGCAACGGGCCCGGACGCCGACCCTGATCTCGCCGCGGAGGAGTTGCCGCAGGTGCGCGAGCTCACCCATGCGGCACGAGCGTGGGCGCTAACGGCGGACGCGAAGGTGGCTGCGCTCGCCGGGATACTCGCCGGTCAGAGGCCCACGCTGGTGTTCACCACCGCCGTCGCCACGGTCCACCACATCCGGCGGCACGTTGGACGCCGGGGTATCGCGTGGTGTACCGGGGGCTCCGCCGGCCTCGACGAGACGGAAGTGCTGCGGGAGTCGGTGCTCGACTGGTTTCGCCGGGCCCCGCGCGGGCAAGCGGGCTGGCCGCGGCCGCCCTCTGTGCTCATCGCTACCGATGTGGCGGCGGAGGGGCTCGACCTCCCGTTGGTGGAGCGGGTGGTGCACTACGATCTCCCCTGGACGGAGGTGCGCCTCGAACAACGGAGCGGGCGGGCCGTGCGGCTGGGCGTGCAGCATCAGGAAGTCGAAGTCTTCCGGTTCCAGCCGCCGGGCGAGCTGGAGGAAGCGCTCCGCAAGGACGCGATCCTGGGAATGAAGGCCGGTCTTCCCGGCGCGCTCGGCCTCGACCAGGGAACCGACTCGCCCTGGCGGATCCGCGCTCGCATGGCCGCACGCTGGGCGAGCCGGCGCGCGATCGAGGGAGTCGCGGCGGTCCGCGGGGCCCCGACTGGGGTGCTGGCAGGGTTTCGGATTCGTTCGGGTGGAGAGTGGCCCAGGGAAGTCGTGCTGGCCCGAATCGGAAGGCGATGGAGTGACGACCCGAAGCTCGCGGCCGCGCTGCTGTCCGCAGCGGAGGGTCACTCGGTGGTGCGTCCGCCGGATCCGGGCCTCCTCGGTGGATCGCTCCGCGGGCTCTCGCTGCAGATGCGCGCGGCGCTCCGACTGGCGCACGGAGCCCGAATCGTCGCCGGCTCCGGTCAGCCGATGCACCGACCGGTGCTGCGGCGGATGCTGGGGCTCGCGCGGGAGGCGGCGAAATCCCGGCAGCGGGAGCGCTTGGCCCTGCTGGAGCGCGGGATCCGCCTGGTTCGTCGAGGGCACACCGCCGGGGAGTCGAGACGCATCATGGAATGGGCCCAACTGTCGGAGAAGGCGCTTTTCGAAGCGCTGATGGGGTTGCCACCGGAACCCACTGAACCGGCCCCGGACGGCCTCGAGATCATCGGCATCCTCGTGGTGGAGGCCGTCCTACCCCGCCGCTAAGTTTCCGGAATGGCCCAGCTCACCACCGTGCTGTTCGATCTCGACGGCACCCTCATCGATTCGGTTCGACTCATCCTCGAGAGCTACCACCACACGCTCGAGACCCACGGCCTGCCGGCTCAGAGCGACGAACACTGGCTGGCCGGGCTCGGCACGCCGCTCCGGGTCCAGTTCCGGCAGTGGGCGGACGACCCGAGCCGGCTCGAGGCGCTGATCGCCACCTACCGCGAATACAATCTTTCCCATCACGATGCGATGGTCCGGCCGTATCCCGGCGTCGTGCCCGCGGTGCGCGCCATTCGCGAGGCCGGATTCCGGACCGGACTGGTGACGAGCAAGAACCGGCCCGGCGCGCTCCGCGGGCTCCGGCTGGTGGGACTGGAGGATGCGATGGAGCTGATCATCGGTGCCGATGAGGTCACCAATCCCAAGCCCCACCCGGAGCCGGTGGAGACCGCCCTCCGGCAGCTGGGGGAGCCGCCGGCCAGCGCCATATATGTAGGAGACAGCATCCACGACATGGAATCGGGGCGGGCGGCGGGGGTGCGCACCGCGGCGGTGCTCTGGGGACCGTTCGGGCGGGAGCATCTCGCAGCGGCGGCGCCGGATC
>JBGPEJ010000077.1:0-12232 GCA_041482775.1 Gemmatimonadota bacterium
GGCGACCTCCTTCACCATCTGCGCCCCCATGTTCTCCACCGCATCGGGAAGCTCGATTTCCTTCGCCACCGTCACCCCGTCCTTGGTGATGGTCGGCGACCCGAACTTCTTGTCGATCACGACATTCCGGCCCTTGGGGCCGAGGGTGACCTTGACGGCTTCGGAGAGCGCGTCGATGCCCTTCTTGAGCTTCGCGCGGGCGTCAGCGTCGAACAGCAGTTCCTTCGCGGCCATTTTTCTCTTTCTCCTCGATGAACCGAGCTGGGCGAGAACGTCGGTGGCCTTGATGATCACGACCTCTTCCCCCTCGAGTGTGATGTTCGTTCCGCTGTACTTCCCGTAGAGCACCTTGTCTCCCACCTTCACGTCCATCGGGATCCGGGCGCCCTTCTCGAACCGGCCCTGCCCGACGGCGAGCACATGGCCCTGGGTCGGCTTCTCCTTCGCGGTGTCGGGGATGTAGAGCCCGCCGCGCATCGTCTCGGCCTCATCGTCAGGCATGACGACGATGCGATCCTCGAGCGGGGTGATCTTGAGCTTCGGCTTCGCCTTCAATGCAGTGGACATCGTGCGACTCCCCCAATGAGCGTGGGTGGTGGTTGGAGCTAAGCCCCGTTCGGACAACGGGTTGGCACTCACAATGATCGAGTGCCAGATTCGGGTCGTAAGTTAAGCCGCTGAACGGGGTTGTCAAGCGGCCTGATGCCACGAGTTTGCAACGGATGTGCCGCGAAACCGTGCCGGAATGGCAGAATCTAGAGGTCGAACCGCACCTCGACGCCGGCATAACGGGTCTTGGAGGCGTAGAACTGCCGCTGCGGACTCATCCCGTCCAGAAAGTCCAGTAGAAACGCTATCCCATGCCCTCCCTTCCCCCCCGCCAGCCGGATGCCGGCGCGTCCCGACCAAGTGACGTGCCAGTCGGCATAGGCCTGCGCGTCGGCGGAGAGCCCCAGCAGCGGCTGGATCCCGCCGAGGGACTTGGCCGCGCCGCCCTGGTAGTCGGCGCCCAGCGCCACCGCGCCTCGGCCCAGGTTCCGCGCGTCGATCGCGGCGTAGCTGGCGTTGCCGCGCAAGGTGATCCCATCCACCGTGTAGCCGGCCCAAAGGCCGACGATGTCGCGCGACCAATTCACCCGGAGGACGTCGGGGAATCGGACCTGGTACTTGTCGCCCAGATGGCTGCTTTCGTGGTAGGTCTCCAGCGCGAGCCGCCACCGGCGCAGGTCCGCCGTGAGGATGGCATTCACATGGAAATCGGTGCTGATGAGCGCCGTGCTCTTGTCGTCCAAGCTGAACCGGGCGTACACCTCGGTGCCGAGGTGGAGGGTGACCGGCACCTGTCCCCGTCCGATGGCGAAGAGCGGCCAGATTTCCCCGATGGCCGGTTCGGCCTCCCGCTCCGCGCCGAAGCGGGATTCGCCCCGGCTCACGTAGATGATTCGCCCGACCATGGCGCTGGTGCGGGGCGAGGCGAGCGGGAACTCGAAGGGGGCGACGTCGTTCGGCATGAAGAGGGAGTGTCCCTGGGCCGCGGCGGATGCGGGGCCCAAGCCCGTCAGCAGCGCTATTGCCGTCAGCGCGCGCGCGCCGTCCCGGCCACACCGGCTGGGCCGGTTGTAGCTCCCTGTCGGACGACTTATTTTCTGGGCCGAAGGATCTACCCTGGGAGCGCTCATGCTGTCCGTTGTGATGTTGGTCTCGACCATTACCGCTCCGGCTCCGGCCGGCCCTGCCCTGCCCCGGCGACACGACGATCCGACGGCGGTGGTCCGGCTCGACCCGTCACGCCGCGAAGTCGTGGTGACCGCGGGTCCGTTCTCGGTCCATGCCATGCCGCCCGGCATGAAGCATGAAGAGATGGACATGATGGACGATCATAACACGCCGCTCATCCGGTTCGAGTGGCCGGTGGACGGCTGGTTCCGCGGCTTCGCGATCGACATCGTCGACTCCACCGGCAAGCCGGTCGAGCGCAGAACGGTCCACCACCTGATCGCCATCAACTTCGACCGGCGGCAGCTCCTCTATCCGTCCTATGAGCGGATCTTCGGCATCGGCCAGGAAACCGAGGACGCCTACATCCCCAAGTCCATCGGCGTGCCGATGAAGGCCGGCAACAAGCTGGGGATGTACCTGGCCTGGGCCAACGAGACGGGCAAGGACCTGGAAGGCGTGCAGGTGCGGCTGCGCCTCGCGTACAGTCCCACCAACCTCACGCCGCGGCCCCTCGACGCCCTCCCAATCTACATGGACGTCAACCTGACCGTGGGCAAGGGCAACGAGTTCGACGTGCCCCCTGGGAAGAGTGAAAAGGCCTGGGAATTCACCCCGCCGGTGAGCGGGCATCTCCTCGGTGTGGGCGGCCACATTCACGACTACGGCGTCGCGGTGCGCCTCGAGGATGCCGAGTCCGGCAAGGTGCTCACCGAGGTCAAGGCCACCCGCGCGCCCGACGGCAAGGTGATCAAGATCGGACGGCGGCTCTTTGCGGTGAGCGGCGAGGGGATCCACATGAAGGCGGGGCACCGCTACCGGGTGGTGGGGGTCTACGACAATCCGACCGGCAAGCTGATCAAGCTGGGCGCGATGGCCCACATGGTGGGGCTCTACACTCCGGATGACTATTCAAAGTGGCCGGCGCTGGACCTGACCGACGCCACGCTGCAGGACGACCTGGCCTATCTCGACGAGATGGGAGGCGGGGCGCACCACCACCACGACCAATAGCTCGGCGCACCTCCGCGCGCCGTCCCGCGGGTCTCTCCGCTGGTCTCTACGCAGGCTCGGGCGGGGTATCCCCTCCGGGCGCCGGAGCCGCCTTCTCATTTCCGACCGTCATAACTCGTTCGAGTGGCCGGCTACGCGCCCTTCGGAGACACCCCGCCCTGCGCCCGCTGACTAGCAAGTTACGAACGGGCGGGCAGGTTGGGGGGCGCGCAGGGAGCGGGCGAGGGCGAGGGGTACCGGAGGGGACGTCGGTAAGCGCTCGAACGAGTTATGACCTTCGGACATGCAGGCGCACCGCAGGCCCCGGAGGGACCCCTTGCCCGAGCACCGCGACACCCGACGGCTCAATCGGGCTTGCCGACGAAGAGGTCTACCGTGCTGAACGCCGTCGTCGGCGACGAGCTTCCATCGGCGGCGAGTGAGCCCACCAGCCAGCGCTGCGCCCCCATCGGGGCCTTGCCCACCGTGAAGCTCGTCGCTCCCGTCACCGTGAGCCCGCTCCGGGGAAGCCCGGGACCCAGCAGCAGGTAACCCGACGCGCCCGGCACCGGTTGCCAGAAAAGCCGGACCGCGCCCGCGCTGAGCTGGATCGCGGAGAACCCCGTGGGGTTGGCCAGCGCGCCCTTCCCCCCGGCCCCTGCCGCACCACCCGCGGCGCCGGCGCCGCTCGCCGCGCCCGCTGCCGCGGCGGCTCCGGCTGTTCCGGTGGCACCCGCCGCGGCGGCGCCGGCCGGTCCACCCCCTGAAGCGGCGCCACCCGCACTCGGGGCCCCCGCCGCAGCGCCACCCGCAGCGCCTCCCGCCGCGCCCGCGCCCCCGGCCACTCCGGCCTTTCCGCCCCCGCCAGCGGTGGCACCACTCGCCGGGCCAGCCCCTGCCGCGGCGCCACCCGCCGCGCCAGTGGCCCCGGCCACTCCGGCCTTTCCGGCTCCGCCCGCTGGGGAAGCACTCGACGGACTACCCCCTGCCGCGGCGCCGCCTCCGCTCGCGGCCCCAGTCGCAGCACCACTCGCCCCACCGGCGGCACCGGCCGCTCCTGCGCCTCCGGCCGCACCGCCCGCCGCGGCGCCACCCCCGCTCGCCGCACCCACCGCGCCGGCGGCAGCCGCTCCACTCACCGCGCCCGAATTGAATTTGAAGTCGTCGTATCCCAAGCTGCCGTCGGTGAGCTGTACCGTCACCCGATAGAGGTAGACCCCGGGCTTGGGCAGCGGCGCGTCGGTCCAGGAAGCGGTAACGAGGCGCCCCGAGCTGTTCCGGCAGCAGTCGGGCGCGTCCGGCCTCCAGCGCTCGACGGTGTACTGGAGGGCGCCTTTGATCGGGAGCCAGGTGACCGCGGGCGGGCCTGCGGCGGTGCTCACCTGGATTCCCAGCGCCACGGCCTTCTGTGCCGCGGCCGGCTGGGCGACGAGCATGCCCGCGAGCACCGCGGCAGCGGGAATCAGGAATCGGGTCGGCAAGCGCATGGTCCAGTCTTCCGTTCGATGGATGAATGTCAAGCTACCCGGACGCGATCATCCCGGGCTCATTTCGCGATCAGGCGGGAATCAGCGTGCCCGCGCGACGCCGTGGCGGGGAGCGGGCGAGGGCGAGAGGTCCCGAAGGGGACGTCGGTAAGCACTCGAACGAGTTATGACCCTGGGACATGCAGGCGCACCGCAGGCCCCGGAGGGACCCCTCGCCCGAGCACCGCGACCGCTGCGCGAGCGGGCGGAGGGACCCCTCGCCCAAGCACCGCGACCGCTGCGCGAGCGGGTGGAGGGACCCCTCGCCCGAGCACGCGACCGCCGCCTAGGGCAGAATGCGCCGAGCGCCCGCCCAGCGCGCCCACCACCACTTGCCCACGGGATCGTCGGGGCCGAGGATGCTGATCTGCACTCCGCCGCGGGCGCTGTGAATGAACCGGCCCTCACCGACGTAGAGCCCGACGTGGGACACCTCGCCGCCCGGCTCAGCGGCGAAGGTGAGGATGTCTCCCGGATGGAGCGCGGCCAGATCGCGGCCGACCTCGGTGCCGGCACCCGCCTGGTCGGTGCTCCGTCGCGGAATGGTGATGCCGTGCTCGGCGTAAGCAAACTGGATCAGGCCAGAGCAATCGAATCCGTTGGCGTCGCTGCCGCCCCACTTGTAGGGCGCCCCCATCGCCTGAACGGCGGTGACGATCACCTGCGCCGCGGCGGCCGGTGTGACCGCGGCGCCGGCCCTGGTACCGGCGGCGGTGGCCAGCCGCAGCGCCTCCTCATCGGCGGGATTGGCCGCGGGCAGCGCTGCGGCGGGGGGCGCGTTCGTGGGCGATGTTCCCGGGCTGGGCGCAGGAACAGTCGCGGGGGCTCCCTTCCTCCCAAACCGGGTACCCAGCCGCAGGCCGAGCGACACTCCTCGCAAATCCACCTTGCTCCGCCAACTATAGAGCGCTTCCGCCTGCAGGCCGATCGGCCCATAGGAAAACAACTCGGCACCCACGCCTCCCCAGGCTCCGATTCCCGGCGCCTCACCACCCCCGGTGGGGCCGCGCCCCGCGCCGACCGCGAGCCCGCCGATCAGATAGGGCTGCGCCGCAGCCGTGGTGCGAAGCACCAGCTCGGCTCCGCCGCCGTACCAGTGCGCCTTGCTGGGCGCCGCCTGTTCCAGGAATTGGCCCGACAGTGAGAACCGGAAGGGACCGCTGCCGAACCCGCCGACCCCCACCTGATACTGGGTCACATGGGGTGAGTTGAGCCAGCGGGAGATTCCCACCCCAACCCCCTGGGCCCGCAGCGCGCCCGGCAGCAGGGCGAGTGCGGCCACCGCCGCGCGGATTGATTTCATCGCTATGGCTTGGGGAGGCGGTAGGGCATGCCGTCGCGGAGGCTCACCCGGTACGCCGCCATCGGGCGGCAGTCTCGCCAGAGCTCGGCGC
Source organism: Gemmatimonadota bacterium (assembly GCA_041482775.1). Taxonomy (GTDB): domain Bacteria; phylum Gemmatimonadota; class Gemmatimonadetes; order Gemmatimonadales; family GWC2-71-9; genus JABFSM01. The sequence goes on from JBGPEJ010000077.1 coordinate 5,630, forward strand.
GGAGGGTCGAGTCGTCGAGCAGCGTCGGGGCAGCCCGGGTATAGAGCAGGGGAACCTTGAGGTGCAAGCTGTCCCGACGGATCTCCAAGCTCCGCTCCAGGCAGACGGCGCCGCTGGAGTCGGTGCCTTTCCGGCCCTCGGTGAGCCAGACGGAAACGCCGCCCGGCGCAACCAGGACCAGCGAATCGGCGGCGCGCACCGATCCGGCATCCGCGGCCGGGGGCGCGCCGGGGCCAGGCTCCCCGCGCGCGCCGCAGCCGCCTAACCCGGCCAGCAACACCACTCCGCCTGCTGCCAGACCCAGTCTCATTCGGGTTTCCTCGGAGTATCGTCGGCGATCGCGGCAAGCGGGGTGCCGTCCGGGGCCACCGCGAGCGTTTCCTGCAGCGCCGATGAGCGCCGCAACAGCCGGAGCCAGGCCCACACCGCGGTGAGCGCGGCCACCGCGCCGAAAGCCACGGTAATCCAGAACGCGGTGCTCGAGCTCCCAGTCCTTCCGACCACGGCGGATCCGAACCAGGCGCCTCCAAACGAAGCTGCCCACGCGACCAGGGGCGTGAGCAGCCAGCCGACCAATCGGAGCAGCGTGTGGGCGAGCCTCACCGGCTAACGACGGCGCACCCCAACCCCGCTCAGCGCCGTGAGGAGGGCGAGGGCCGGCAACATCGCGACGGCAAACCCGCCGAGACCCCAGGCAGCGTTGGGAACCCTGAGCAACACCGCCGCGGCGAGGAAGGCGCCGGCCAACACGAACGCGCCCGCCACCAGGGCGGCCGGGCTCGGAGACCCCGTCTTGGCGGTCTGATGGGCCTGGACCCAGGCGCCCATCCAGGTCAGATAGGTCCCGACCATCCACCACACCGGGTGGTACCACCAGTTGCTCCCTCCGCCGATCTCGAGCCACCGGTTGGTCCAGAGGTGGAACGGCTGAAATAGCGCCACATCAATCAGGAGAAAGACGATGGCCGCGGCGAATCCGATTCCCGCCGCGCCGGCGATCCCTTCGATGGTCCGCGCACGGGTCCACTGCCCCGGCAGCACGATGGTGAGCGCGAGCCCGATCAGCAGGATGGCGCCGCAGATTACCAGCTCCGCGGTTCCCTCGAGGCGGACCTGCAGCACGGCGAACAGGGCGATCAGGATCGACTGGATGACCCCGAGCTTGACCCCGGCCCGAACGATGTTCGGCAGGTCGGTGCGATCGTATCCAGCGTCCATCGGCAGGGCCGACGTCATGACGACTCCCCGGCGTGCGGTTGACCGATAAAGGTAGGCGGGCCCGGTGGCCGGGCCAAGACCATCGCGGCCGTTATCGGGCCCAAGCGAAGAGCACCGCGAGGTCGGTGACGGCCCAGGCGAGCAGTGCCCGGTGCATCCCGCGTTGATGCGCAGCCGGGTTCATGGTTTTCCGCTTCCGCCACCAGGGTGCCAGCACCGCGGCCCACGCGAGCGCCGCTACTCCCAGCGCGCCCCAGCGGATAATTCCGTCCGCCGAGGCGGTCCAGTTGCTCGCTTGCGCAGCGAATCCGAATCCGGCAAAGGCGAGCACCGCCAGAGCGACGGCGACCAGGATGCTCCACTCCACTCCCAGCACCGAGGCGAGGGTGCGGTCGCCCCGCCCGCGGTCTTCCTCCAGCTGATAGAGCTGGGTGAGCGGGTAGAGCGCGCCGAAGAGGAGCGCGAATCCGAGCACCACGATCCGGCCGGTGCCGGCAAAGGGGCGGCCGCCGAGCGCCCAGCCGGCGTACGGGGTGAGGAAGCCGAACCCAACCATGTTGATGATCCAGTCGAGGCCGGCCACCGCCTTGAGCCGCACCGGAGGCACCGAGTAAATCACCGAAAGCACGAAACAGCTGGCGTAAGCGGCGGTGAACCCGCGAGGAAGGAAGAATGCGACCAGGAGCCCCGCCGCCATCAGTCCGAAACCGAATCCGGCGAGCCCGGGCGGCGGCGGCGGCGGGCGCCGCAGATAGGCGACGTCTCCGGTATCGCGATCGAAAGCGGAATTGAGCGCGAGCGTGCCGCCGTTGAGCGCCAGCACGAACGCCACCGCGCCCAACACCAGCGGCCACCCTCCCCGCCCCGCCACAATTCCGCTCAAACCAAGGGAGAGCGCCGAGCCGGTGAGCAGGTGGATGGTGAGGATCGGCCATTCCAGAGGCCGCAGGTGGAGCAGGTAATCGAAACCCCGTCCCAGCAACCGGTAGCCGACCGCGCGGCGGTCGGTCACCGGCCGGCGGCGGCGAGCTGAACCGAGCCGAACACTTCCGCGAGAACGCCGTCGCGTTTGCGGATCCGCAGGCGGCCCCCCCGGGTGATCCCTTCCGCGATGCCCGATTCCGGCAGCGCAAGGTCGCGCCCGCAGAGCCAGTCCCGGGCGTGAAAACACTCCACCTCCCTCGGACTGAGCGGTGCCGCGACCTCTGCGGCCCGGGCCACGATGGCCGCCACGGGCTCGGCGAGATCCGCCGGCAGTGCGATGACCCCGAAATCTGCCAGGCGCACGGCGCGCCGGGTGATGTCGGCCGGGAGCTCGTTGGTCACGTTGATACCGACCCCGATGGCCAGCCAGGCGAGCGTCTCTCCCTGCCAGCGCGCCTCGGAGAGAATTCCGCCCACCTTGCCGTCAGCCAGGAAGAGATCGTTGGGCCACTTGATGGAGACCCTATTCCCAGCGGGCATCAGTCGGTCGAGATAGTCCGCCAGATCCAGTCCGACCCGGATGCCCACCGTCTCGATGGCCACCACGTCCCAGGGCCGGCACACTACGCTGAGCCAGAGTCCACCGTCTTCCGAAACCCAGCCGCGGCCCCGGGTTCCCCGGCCGGAGGTCTGGACCCGCGCCGCCACCGCGGTGCCGTGCGGCGCCCCCGCCCCGGCGAGGGTGTGCACGGCATCCAGGGTGGAGGCCACCGAGTCGTGCCAGCGCACCACGGGGGTCACTTGCCCAGCCATCCGAACCACACCAGACAGAAGATTCCCAGCGCGGCGCAGTAGGGGGCAAAGATCTGGAACTTCTGCCGGAGCAGCAGCCGCACCAGGAAGCGGATGGCGATCACTCCGGAAATCATCGCGGCGAGGAACGCGGTGAGCAGGCCGGCGGTGAACGGGTGGCTGCCGGGCGGGATGTGGCGCGCCTCGAGCACCCCGGAGCCCGCGATCACGATCACCGCCATCAAGAAAGAAAACTCGGCGGCGGGCCGGGCCGCCAAGCCGCACCACAGCGCGGTCGCGATGGTGGCTCCCGAGCGGGAGATGGCCGGCACGATGGCTACCGCCTGGCCGATTCCGATCAGGAACGCCTGCGGAGCGGTCGGTCGCGTTCCGGTGGCCCGGGGCAGCGCCCACCGGGTACTCCAGAGGAGGGCGGCGGTGATCAGGAACTGCCAGCCCAGCGCGGGGAGCGAGTGGAAGGAGCGCTCGAAGTACTCGCGGAACACCACCCCCGCGACACCCGCCGGCACCGATGCGATCAACAACAGGCCGGCGTAGCCCAGCGCCTCCCGGTTTCCGGTGAACACCCCGCGGAGCAGCTCCACGATCCGCTGGCGGAAGGCGATGACCACCGAGAGCAGCGTGGCGACGTGCACCGCCACTTCGAAGAAGACGCCCTGCGGGCGGAACCCCACCAGGCGTTCGGCGAGCACCAGGTGGCCGGAGCTCGAGACCGGCAGGAATTCGGTAAGGCCCTGGACCAGCCCGAGGATGAGGCCCTGCCACCAGGAGAGGGTCACCCGATCACCTCGCGATAGAGCTGCTCGTACCTCGGGACGATCCGGTCGGCGTCGAAAAGCTGGGCGCGGTCGGCCGCCGCCTGCGCCATGGCGGCGTGGCGGGCGGGATCACGGAGCAGCTCCACGGCGCGCCGGCCCATGGCTTCGACCGAGCCGGCGGGCTCCAGAATCCCGGTGATGCCGTCCTGCACTACTTCCGGGAGCCCGCCGGCCCGGCTCCCCACCACGGGAACCCCGCAGGCCATCGCCTCCAGCGCGGCGAGCCCGAACGACTCGCTCTGGGTTGGTAGCACAAAGAGGTCGCTCTGCTGCAGGAGCGGCGCGACGGTGTCGATCCGGCCGAGAAATCGCACATCCGCGTCCACGCCCAAGTCCCGGGCCTCGCGTTCCGAATCGTCGCGGTCGGGGCCGTCACCGATCATGAGGAGGGTGGCGGGCATAGCGCGGCGGATCCGGGCAAACACCCGCACCACGTCGCGCACCCGCTTCACCTCCCGGAAATTCGAGACGTGAGTCACCAGCTTATGACCGGGGGGGCAGAGTCCCTCGGTTTGCCGCTCCGCCAGCGGGCGATACTCCTCCAGGTTCACGAAGTTGGGGATCACCGAAATCCGCGACTCGGCGCAGCCGAAGGTCCGCACCGTTTCATCCTTGAGGAAGGCCGAGACCGCCGTCACCCGATCGGATCGCTCGATCGAGAACTTGGTGATGGCGTGGAAGCTCTCCTCCTGGCCCACCAGGGTGATGTCGGTGCCGTGCAGGGTGGTGATGACCTTGAGGGGATGGCTGGGTCCCAGCATCTCCCGCGCGAGCCAGGCGGTGGTGGCGTGGGGAATCGCGTAATGGACGTGGAGCACCTCGAGGCCCTCACGGAGCGCCACCTCATGCTGTTTCGAGGCGAGCGCCAGCGTATAGGGAAAGTGCTCGAAGAGGGGGTAGCGACCGGAGACGGTGTCCACCTCGTGGAAATAGACCCGCTCCACGTACCCCCGGAGCCGGAAGGGCATCGCGTAGGTGATGAAGTGCACTTCGTGCCCCCGGCGCGAAAGATCCAGCCCGAGCTCGGTGGCCAGGGCGCCGGAGCCGCCGTAGGTGGGGTAGCAGGTGATACCGATCTTCATGGATCGAGTCCGGGAGGAGGCTGCCGGCCGTTGATGACCGGAATATCGCGGCTTCGCCACGCCGCGGCGACCTCTCCGGCCAGCTCCTCCGGAGGCCGGGTGGCATCCAGGGTCAGGACGGGGCCGCGAAGCTGATGGCGGAACCAGGTCTCCTGTCGCTTGGCGTACTGCCGGGTACTCGTCGCGATGGCTTCGGCGATGCTCTCCCGGGCGCGCCGCCCGTGCAGGTAATCCACCGCCTCGCGAATCCCTACCCCGTCCAAGCCCGGCGCCTGGGGGGAGTGCCCCTCACTCAGCACTGCCGCCACTTCCTCGATCATGCCGCGCCGGATCATTTCCTCGGCGCGGACCCGGATGCGCTGGTGCAGCACCGGCCGCGGCGCGCTCAAGCGTACGTACCAGGGGGCGACGGTGCCCTCGTTCCGGGCGCGCCGGTGCCACGTCGAGAGCGGCTGGCCGGTCAGCAACGCGATTTCGATTGCGCGGGTGGCGCGCTGGCGCCCCCCGCCGGTGAAGCCGTGATCGAGCCGCCCGGCCCAGCGGACCAATTCTCCCGGCGGAAGCCCCGCCACCCAGTGTTCCAGCGCGCGGCGGCGGTCGAGGTCGAGCGGCGGCTCGACGAACAGCCCTTCAGCGAGGGCGCGGACATAGAGTCCGGTGCCGCCGACCACAACGGGCAGGTTCCCTCGCGCCCGCACCTCGGCAATCCACCCCGCGGCCTCCCGGGCAAAACGCCCCGCACTGAACCGCTCGCCCGGCTCCACCAGGTCCAGGCCGTGGTGCGCCACCCGCTGCCGCTCCCGGCGGGTGGGCTTGGCGGTTCCCACATCGAGCCGGCGGTAGATCTGCCGCGAATCGGCGGAGATGACCTCGATCGGAAGCAGCCCGGCGAGCGCGAGCGCCACCGCGGTCTTCCCGATTCCCGAGGGTCCCACGATGATCGGGAGGCTAGCGTCGTCCAAACCGGCGCTCCAGCTCCTCGCGTGGCAGCTGTACGATGGTGCTCCGGCCGTGCACGTCGTGGGGGGCCAGCCGGGTTTCGAAGAGGCGGAAGAGCAGCGAGCGCATTTCGGATTCTCCCAGCGGCATTCCTGCCTTGACCGCCGCGCGGCAAGCGTAGGTGGCGGCAAACCGCTCCAACCGGTTGGCCCATCCCCCGAACCGGCCCCGGGCCAGATCGGCAATCAGCTCCCGGAAACACTCGATCGCGTCGAAGCGCGGGTGCGGCGCCGGCACCGCGTGCAGCACCACCGAGCGGCCGCCGAACGGCTCGACCTGGAAGCCTACCGCTTCGACCACCTCGCGGTGCCGTTCCAGCGCGTCGAGCTCCTCATCGGTCAGCTCCAGCGTTTCGGGAAGCAGGAGCCGTTGGCTCGATGCGCCGCCTCCGGAGAGCTGCGCCATGATCTCTTCGAAGAGGACCCGCTCGTGGGCCGAGTGCTGATCGACGATCACCAGCCCGTCGGGTCCCTCGAAGGCGATGTAGCTCGAGAAGAGCTGGGTGACCGGCGCGGAGAAGCTGCCGCCGCCGGTTGGTTCAGGAAGAGCGCCTTGGCGTTGTTCGAGCGGCTCGAACAGCGAGGCGATCTCCCCGCCGCCGCCGGTGCTCGCGGGCATCGGACGCCAATCACCCACCGGGGCGGCGGCCTCCAGTCCGCCCAGCGCATGGCGCACCGCCTCTTCCACCACGCGCTCGACCGCCACGCGGTCCCGGAACCGCACCTCGAGCTTGGCGGGGTGCACGTTCA
>JBGPEJ010000078.1:0-12178 GCA_041482775.1 Gemmatimonadota bacterium
GCTGTTGTTCGAACCGTTCCGTCGCCGGCAACGAGATCGCGACTACGCCTTCTCCGGCTCGGGGCTCGGCCTCTCGATCTGCCGCAAGCTGGTGGAGGCAATGAAGTCCGAGCTCAAGGTGGAGACGGAGGCGGGGAAGGGCACCCGATTTACCTTTGCCCTGCGGCTCCCTGGGGCAGGCGACCCCCTCCGGGGGCGGCCCTAGGGCTGGGCGGGCCTTCTACGGTCGTGGACGGCACAGCTCCGCTCCGCGTCGCGGTTTACCAGGCGGGTAGCGAGGAGGGCGGGTTACCCTCTAAATTTCGGGCTCGGTACGGGGCTGAGCATACGGCTCGGCCCCCCGAGCATGAACCAGTGGCGGCTTCCCCTGCGTGGGGTTCCCGGCCGAATTCCTTGACTGCCGCACGGCGTCCGGGAAGCGGCGGGAGCTCTGATCGGGGCGGGGCCCGGAGACCAAAGACCTCGTGAGTCACCCAATCAATAGGGCCAGCCGATCGGCTGCCCCGGCGCCCACCGCCCCCCCACCCGTGCCGGTGCAGGTCCATCACGCCCCGCACGCCGCCCTCCTCATCGACTTCGACAACGTCACGCTCGGCATTCGGAGCGACCTGACCAAGGAGCTCCGCACCCTCCTCAACAGCGACATCATCAGGGGGAAGGTGGCGGTCCAGCGGGCCTACGCCGACTGGCGGCGGTATCCGCAGTACATCGTGCCGCTGTCGGAGTCCTCGATCGACCTGATCTTTGCGCCGGCGTTCGGGACCAACAAGAAGAACGCAACCGACATCCGGCTCGCGGTCGACGCGACCGAGCTGGTCTTCACCCGGCCGGAGATCGGCACGTTCATCCTCCTCTCCGGTGACAGCGACTTCTCCTCCCTGGTCATCAAGCTCAAGGAGTACGGGAAATACGTCATCGGGGTCGGGATTCGCGAGTCGGCCAGCGACCTGCTGATCCAGAACTGCGACGAGTACTACTCCTACAGCGATCTCGCCGGGCTTACCAAGGAGGCGGACACGCCGTCGGCGCAGCGCGATCCCTGGGAGCTGGTCGGCGAGGCGGTGCAGCAGATGAGCCAGCACGGCGACGTCATGCGCTCCGACCGTCTCAAGCAGGTGATGCAGCAGATCGACCCGAACTTCGACGAGCGGAACGCGGGCTTCAACCGATTCAGCAAGTTCGTGACCGAGGCGGGCGCCAAGGGCCTGCTCAAGGTGTCCAAGCTCGACAACGGCCAGTTCGAGGTGGCGCCGGTGGAACCGGGTGCGGCGCCCCGCGGACGCGGGACCAAGACGTCCGTTCGGGAGGCGATCCCGCGGGAGTCCGGCCCCGCGCGCGAAGAGGGCCGCAGCCGTCGGGGTGGCCGGGGCCGCGGACGCGGGAGGGGCCGGGGCGGTGATGAGGCGCCTCGCGCCAAGGTGGTCCCCGACAGCGCACCAGCCGGACCGCCGCCGGGGCGTGGGGGCCCACTCACTCTCGCCGCGGCATTCCAGCTCCTGGCCCGGGCGCTCGGGGAGCTTCCCACCCCGGTGAGCGGAGAGGCGCTCCGGGCCCGGATGGCCGCGCTCTATGGCAAGGAAGATTCGCTCCTCGAGCCCGGCCGGTTTGCGCGCTTCCTCCGGCAGGCCAACGACGCCGAGGCGGCGGACGTGCGAAAGCTCGGCGATGACACCTACGAGATCGCTCCGCACAAGACCGACATCGGGTTCTCCCGGAACGCCGCGCAGGCCGGTGAAGCGGCGGGCCTCACGGCCGACTCCAACGGCGCGGGCGGTGCAGCCGCCGGCACGCCGCCCATCCACACACCCGCGCTCCGATTCCGCCGCGGCTCGCGGGCCCCGATCCGTCCGCCGGAGCTGCCGCTGGTGGGAATGGTCCGGGTCGACGACGAAGCGCACAGCCCCGCCGCCATTGCGGAATCCAAGCCGGTGCGGGGCCGGTCGCGTTCAGGGAAGGCCGCGCCGTCGGAGGCGGCCATCACCGAGGGAGCCTCTCCGGCCCCGAAACGCAGCCGAACTCCTCGCAAGAAGAGCGGGTGAGGCGCCTTCCGGGAAGCTTCTTCCAACGTCCCGCCGACATCGTTGCCCGCGAGCTTGTGGGCAAGATGCTCACCTCCACCTTCGGCGGACACCGCACCTCAGGAGTCATCGTCGAGACCGAGGCATACCTCGGGCGAGACGATCCCGCCTCCCATGCGTTCGGCGGGCACCGGCACCCCGGCAACCAGAGTCTCTTTGCCGCGCCGGCCACCTGGTATGTCTACCGCTCGTATGGCGTCCACTGGTGTGCAAACCTGGTCTGTGGCGGCCCCGGGCCGGGCGCCGCGGTGTTGCTGCGAGCGATCGTCCCGCGGGAAGGAATTCGGGTAATGGGGCGACGGCGCGGCGCAGTGGCCGCGCGGGACCTTGCCAACGGCCCCGGGAAGCTCTGTCAGGCCATGGGGATCACCCGGGGCCTCGACGGATGCCGGATGGGTCGGTCGAAGGTGGTGGTGGCGGAAACGCCAGAGCGGCCAGCCGGTGAGCTCCAAGTGACTCCACGTATCGGAATCACCCGGGCCGCCGACTGGCCGCTCCGTTATGTCCTGCGCTGACTAGATCAGTAGCCGCCCCCCTTGATGTCTTCCTTGGCGCTTCCCAGAGAGAAGCGCAGGCCGCCCATGAGGGAATGGCCGGACCCCCGAATCAGATTCCCCGGGCTGGGAGATGAGCTCAACTGGTACTGGCCGAAGGCGGCCACGCGTCCAAGTTTGAACTGAACGCCCGCCAGGAAGGACATGAATCCCGTAGCGGAAAGATCCCGGGCCGCCGCGGCGCTCTGGGCAGCTTGGTCGCTCGACGTGAATGTCTCACTGGGGTCGGGCTGCGGATTGATGACCTGGAGCAGGCCGAATCCGACACCCAGATAAGGCTGGAGACTCCCGCGCACCGGATACCCGGTCAGGTTGAACGCGTACCGCCGGATCCGATCGAACGTCACCAAGCGCAGCGCATTCCCGTTGCTCGAATCGAGGAAGGCCGACGGCTCCTTGCTGCCGAAGGCCTCGTCCACGCCCAGCATGAGGCCGGCTCGTCGTGCCACCACGGCGATGTGCGCTCCGATCGCGGGGACGCCGGACTGGGTCTGTCGTTGGGTTTCGAACATCAGGGCGCCGGCCGAGGCGCCGAAGAACCACTTGAAGCGTTCGTCGCGGATTTGCGCAACGGACGCGCGGTCGGAATGCGCCGATTGCGCCTCGACCGAGTGTGCCGCGGACACCGCCGCGAGGGCGACGAACGGGAGAACTCGGGAGCGGATGCGCATGTGCCTGCCTCCGAACAAGAAGTCGGTGTGTATAGCGGGGTCCTGGGAGCCTCCCCAGTCCCCCCGGAACACGGCAAACCCCGTGCTGAACCTCCGGTTGGCACCGCCGAAGGGGGTTTGGGAGCCTGCTCTGCGTCGGAAAGACATCGGAAATCATTACATAACAATGACTTGGACCATGTCGCCTGGCTGCCTGACGCCGGACCAGGCGAGGAATCAGGGGGCGGCCGGAATGGGGTCCTCAGGGGATTGTGAGCAGTCGCCGGTGAATCGCAAGACCGTGGGACGGGCCGGTTTGGGGTCAGTCCTTGGTGGGCGAGAGGGAGGGGAGGCGGACCACGAACTTGAAGGCATCGAGCGAAGCCAGGCGGCCGAGCCGGATTCGGCGCAGGTCGAAGCGATCGACGCTTCCGGGGGGGTTGTACCCGCCGTAATAGCTGAAACAGAACGGTATACCGGCCTCCTCAAGGCAGGCGCGGGTATCGGTGTTGACGCGGTCGAGCCCACCGAAGGGATAGCTGAGCGCGCGAGGCGCCTCGCCGGTTTCCTCCCGGAGCCGGCGAGCACACTCGACGATCTCTTCCAGCTGGCGTTGCCGGGAGAGGTGCACCAGCGATGGATGGGAGACGGTATGGGCGCCGAGGTCCATGCCCGCCGCCTTGGCCGCCCGCGCCATATCCCAGGTCATCCAGAGGGTGGCCGCGTGCTCGCGCTCCGCCTCCTGGGAGTCCACCTCGAGGGCCGCCTCCAGATCGCTCAGGAAGTCCACCCGCGCTTCCTGGGGCAAGAGCTTGCACCGGGTCACCAGCGCGAGGATCACCGAATCCCGGGTCCCCTCGCCGAGCCAGCGTTTCCACCCGACCCAGCGAGGCAGCTCGAGCTCGGGACGCCGGGTGCTGCGCACCATCCAGCTGATCAGGTCCCACCAGGGAACGGTCGGACGATCGATGAACCCGGTGGTGAGGAAGAAGGTGGCGCGGATCCCGTGCGCCTGGAGCAGGGGAATGGCGACCTCGTAGTTGTCCCGGTAGCCGTCGTCGAAGGTGAGCAGGACCGCCCTGCCGCGTTCGCCCCGGAGCACGGTTTCGACATCGTCCAGTCCGATCACGTCGCTCGCCGACTTGAGGTAGCGGAGCTGGGCCTCGAATTCCTCCGCCGTCGCGGAGAACATCGCGCGGTCGAGAAGCGTTGCCTCCGGATTCCCGATGCGATGATACCCCAGCGCCACCAGTCCGCGGCGGCCGGGCATATGGTCCCAGACGCGGCCCAGGCCGGACCGATCCAGCACGCGGGCGGCGAATTCTCGCTTGGCGATCACGCTGGCCGCCCCCCGAGCAGTCTGCGCTTGAGCGCCCGCGCCACGCCCACGGCGCGCTCGGTTACGGCCTGGCGGCGGGATTGGACGAACCGCAGCTGCACCAGCGGATACGCCGTGGTGGAGAGCCGCTTCTTATAACGGCGGCTCCCCTGCAGGTGATCGAAGGTATGGAGCCCACGGGCGGCCAGCTCCCGCATGAGCATTAACTGGAGGGCCATGCCCGGGCTTTGGATCGCCACTCCCGGGTTGAGGGTGGTGCCCAGAGTGTAGGAGTCGAACTTGCCCCTATGGAGGAAGCCGTAGACGGCGGCGATGCCGGTGTCGCCCAACTTGAGGACAGCGAGGGCGGCCTTCCCTTCCGGAACCCATTTGCGGCAGAGCTCTCGGTGGAATTCGGTGAATCGGGGTCTCGCGAAGACGCCCGGTTTTCCCAGCGCGTTCCATCGGAGGGTATGCAGGCGGATCAACTCGTCGAAGCACCACTCGATGGAAGCGGGGTCCTTCGCCAGCAGCAGGGTGGCTCCGGCGCGGTCGGACTCCCGGAGCTGGCGGCGAGACTGCTGCCGGGCGTTCGACGAGAGACTGCCCATGAAGGCCTCGAATCCCGAGGCCAGGTTGGCTCGCGGGCAGGCTCCTCGAAGGACGGTCTCGACGATGGGGAACGAGGTAGCCCACTGATCGGTGAGCAGCGTGAGGGGGCTGTCGAAGGGGATGTTGTCGAGCTCGAGCACGTCCCAGTCCCGGCGGATTCGCATCAGCGCGTCGCCCACGGCGCGGACACAGGCCTGCTCTTCGCCCTCGACGGCGAGAATGTTCATATAGTCGGGACAGGTCTCTTCGATCTCATCTTCGCCGGTGCTCACGAACCCCAGCCGGCGCAGACCCGGCCGCTTGCCGGGCCTGCCCCGCAGATACAGCGGCAGCATGCCGACCACCGTTAGGCCGCGGCGCACCACTCCCACGCGGAGGGATCCGTCGCCATGCGAGTACGCCTCCGCGTAGTGCCGCCACCAGCCTCGCGCCCAGTCCCAGCTGAGCGCGGGAGATGAACAGGGGCTAACCTCGTAGAGGTCGTCCCACGCCTGTTGCAGCCGATCAACACCGGCGGAGTCGGTGATCATCTCAACCGAGAGCGCATCAATCATCCTTTTTTCGACTCGGCTCCCCCGGAACGCCGGCCGCGCAAGAACTTCCCCCAGGTGCCCGGGAGGAGGCCTCGCTGAGAGGCGAACGTCAATGTGGATGCAGGCGAGGCCTGGTGATTCCACCCCGATCCCTCGCCAACCCGGGGTGGTATCCAAGGCGCAAGATTAAAGCCAGATGTCAGTCCCGCCGGAGGGCTCAGTACCCCGGGCTCTGTGGCGGCGGAGCGACGGCTCCTTGGGTCAAATGAGCCTCAGCCGACGGCCCACCCGCTGGAACGCCGAGAGGGCTTGATCGAGATCCTCGCGGGTGTGCGCCGCCGAGATCTGGCAGCGGACCCGCGCGGTGCCCTGCGGCACCACCGGGTAGCCGAATCCGGTGACGAAGACCCGCTCCGCCAGGAGGAGTTCGCTCATCCGAATCGCGTCGGCGGTTTCGCCGATGATCACCGGAATGATCGGGGTCTCACCGGGGAGCGGCTTGAAGCCCAGCTCGCCGAGGCGGCCGCGAAAGTACAGGGTGTTCTCCCGGAGCCGCGTCACGAGCTCCGGGTGCGCCTCCAGAAACTGAACGCTGGCCAGGGCGCTTCCGGCGACCGTTGCGGGGAGGGCGTTGCTGAAGAGTTGGGGTCGGCCCCGCTGGGTCAGGTAGTCGGAGAGTGCCGCGGAGCCGGCCACGAAGCCCCCGGCGGCTCCGCCGAGCGCCTTGCCAAGCGTGGAGGTGATGATCTCGATCTCACCCAGCATCCCGAAATGCTCCGCGGTTCCGCGGCCGGTCCGCCCGAGGACGCCGGTGCTGTGGCTGTCGTCCACCACGAGAACGGCGCCGTGTTTCCGGCAGACTTCCAGCAGCCCGGGGAGATCGGCAATCGCGCCCTCCATCGAGAACACCCCGTCGGTGAAGACCATCTTCACCTCGCGGTCCTTCGCGGCCGCGAGACGGGCGTCGAGGTCGGAGAGGTTCTTGTGCTCGAAGACCCCGGTCTGGCACTTGGTGATGGCCTTGGCCAGCCGGATTCCATCGATGATGGAGGCGTGGTTGAGCTGGTCGCTCAGGACCAGGTCCTTCTCGGTGAGCACCGTCGTGGGGAGCGCCTCGTTGGCGTTCCAGCAGCTGACGAAGGAAAGCGAGGCCTCGGTTCCCACCAGCTTTGCGAGGGCGGCCTCCAGCTCGCGGTGGATGGTGAAGGTGCCGCAGATGAACCGCACCGAGGCGGTGCCGGCGCCGAATCGATCGAGGGCCGCCTTGCCGGCCGCCACGACCTCGGGCTGGTTGCTCAGGCCCAGGTAGTTGTTGGAGGAGAGGATGATGACCTCGCCGCAGCCTTCCATGCGGGCGCGCGGCGCCTGGGGCCCTTCGATGTAGTTCAGCCGCTTGTAGACGCCCTCCCGCTGGAACTGCGCGAGGCTCTCGCGCAGCCGGGACTCGAGGAGGCTGCTCACGAGGCAATCTCCAGGATGACCTTCCCGGCCTTTCCCTCCTTGATTACCCCGATGGCCTCGGCGATCCGCTCCAGAGGAAACCGGTGGGTGACGACCGGCCTCGGATCGAGCTGACCGGTGCGAAGGAACTGGGCCATGTGCTGCCAGGTGGAATACATCTTTCGTCCGGTCACGCCGTAGAGGGTGAGCCCCTTGAAGATCACGTCTCGCGCGAAATCGACCTCGGTCGCGCGGCTGGGGGTGCCGAGGAGATTCACCCGGCCGCCCAGGCGGGCAGCGGCGAACGCCTGGGCATGGCCGGCGGGGTGGCCGCTCATTTCACAAACCAGGTCCACGCCGTCTCCTCCGGTCAGATCGCGCACCCGGGCGAGCACGTCGTCCCGACTCGGGTTGAGAGTGACGTCGGCGCCCATCTGGCGGGCCAGGGCGAGGCGCATATCGTTGAAGTCGCTGGCGAGCACCAACGAGGCGCCCGCGGCCTTGGCGACCCCGCAGGCGAAGCATCCGATGGGACCGCATCCGAGCACGAACACCGTGCTCCCCGGAACGTCGCCCCCTTCGAGCACCGTATGCACCGCGTTGCCGATGGGGTCCATGATCGCGCCGATCTCGATCGGGATTCCCTCCAGCTTGATGACGTTGGACGCGGGCATCGCGATGTAGTCGGCAAACGCGCCGTCACGATCCACGCCGATGATGCGGGTCCGCTTGCAGAGGTGGGCGTTGCCGGTGCGGCACTGGAGGCAATGGCCGCACACAATGTGGCCCTCCGCCGTGACCAGGTCTCCCACCGCGAGAAGGCCCTCGGCGGCGGCCTCGACGCCGAGAGCCGTGATTTCTCCGGCGAACTCGTGCCCGATCACCAGCGGCGGCTTGAGCCGGGCGCTGGCCCACGCATCCCACTCCCAGATATGCAGATCGGTGCCGCAGACCCCCGCGGCGTGAACTCGGATCAGGACCTCGCTCGGCCCGCAGAGAGGGACCGGTACCTCCCGGAGCTCCATGCCGGGGCGGGGCCCGGGTTTCACCAGTGCGCGCAGAATGGCCTCGGGGGCGGAAAGAGGACGGCAGAAGATACCACGCGCGCCCGGGCGCGCGAGTGTTCGGGGCGGTTACTCTGGGCTCAGCGGGCCGGGAAGGGGGGCGGCGGAAGCGTTCCGGGGGGTGTCCGTGGGTGATAGACCACGAACCGGGATACGCTACCGGTGGCCTGGTACCCTGCGTCGAGGGCGATCAGAAACTCCGGGAAAAAGCGCCCAAGGTTCAGAATGTCGGTTCCCTCCGGGGTGAGTGCCACGGTATCCATCAAGACCAGCACAGGCGGGTTCCGGACGAAGTCGGCGAGGAATTCGGCGCGATACCGCCGTCGGAGTGGGGTGACTCCACCGCCCGTGGTGAGCGGCGCGTAGGTGGTGAACCGTCCCGGTGAAGGCGTACCGGCGAGCTGGTTGATCCAGGGGTCGGACCAGATCAGGACCCGGCTTCCGGCGGGGACACTCCGGCGCAGGAACACGGAGGTGGATTCCGCCTGTTCGGGAGCGCCCGCCCGTTGCCCCCCCTGCTCTTCGCTGAACGCCGAGTAGTCGGTCATCAGCGCCCGCCCGCCGCGGAGGGAGCCCGCCCAATCGGCCAGCGCATGAACTCCCGGCGGCACGAGCCAGCTCAGCGCCATCGCGACAAGTGCCGCGGCAACAGTGCGCCGGCCGGCCCGCAGAGCGTCTGACTCTCCTTCGACGCTGCCGCTCCAGAGAAATGTGACCCCGGTTGCCGCGGCGACGGCCAGCGCGGGAGGCAGGAGCTGCCAGTAGTACGGGTGGAATGACGACTGTACCGCCACCGAGGACAATCCCAGAAGGAGCCAGAGGGCGAGCTGCAGCGCCACTCGGCGCTGGGAGCGGGCGAGGGCCCCGAGCCCCGCGCCAGCGGCGCAAATAACCGGGATGACCGCCGGGGAAGCGGGGATCAGCCTTCGCACCGTGGTGAAGAATCCGAGCAGACTGCTGGGAGTGTGCGGGTTCTGCAGATTGAAGGCGACGTACGCCTCAGTGAATACGCCGAAGCTGCCCCGCAGAGCAAACCAGGCGGCGATGCCGATCGGAGCCACCACCGCCCCCAGACCGAGCGCGAGAAGCTCGGGACCTCGGGCGCCTGCGGCCAGCGCCGGCACGGCCAGCAGGAGGAGGAAATGCGGCTTGATCATGGCCGCGAGCCCCACCAACGCACCCGCCCAAGCGAAGCGCTTGGCCGGAACGCGCTTCGGCCCGATCGTGAGCGCAATGGCGCCCGCGGCGAGCCAGCCTCCCCAGGCATCAACCTGCACGGTCTGGGCGTAGCCAAGCCCGACGTGGCTCAAGGCCAGGCTGGCCGCCGCGAGGAGCCCCGCGCGGGATGATCCCAGTCTCTGGAGGATTCGGAACACCGCGAAGCAGCCGCCCCCGAGAAACAGCAGATCCATCAGCCGAATGGCCGGCAGGGTCTGGCCGGAGGTGGCCTCGAGCAAGGCGAACGGGAGGTAGGTGGCCGGGCCCTTGGGATCCCAGGCGTCCCGGTAGGGAACGCCGCCGCGTCCCCAAACCCCTCCGATCCAGGAAAAGACTCCGGTATCGTAACCGATGGGCCAGGTGAGCGTGGAGATGGCCGCAAGGGCCGCCACCGAAACGAGGAGGACCAGGAACACCCGCTCCGTGGCCGCACGCCGGCCAGATCGCTCCACCGGAGGAAGAATGGTCAAGCTCGGGTCAATCGCTCCCGTCCCTTCTGCTCACCCCTGCCGGCCCGTGCCGGTCAATTCGGCAATCGAAACCGCCTCGATCCGCACCGCGCTCACCTTGAACTCCGCGATCTTGGCATAGGGGTCGAGCGCGGGATTGGTCAGGAGATTGGCCGCCGCCTCCCGATAGTGCATCGGGATGAAGACCTGGCCCGGCGCCTGCCGATCGGAGATCCGGACCCCGATCAGCACGCTTCCCCGCCGCGAGGTGACCCGTACCGTGTCGCCTTCGGCCACCCCGAGGGTGAGCGCGTCGGCCGCCGAAATCTCCACCACCGGCACCGGTTCCCTTGAGTCCAGCCCGACCGAGCGGCGGGTCATCGTTCCGGTGTGCCAGTGGTACATCTGGCGGCCGGTGTTGAGGAAGAACGGATATTCCTCGCTGGGCAGCTCGCCGGGCGGGAGGTACTCGACCGGGACCAGCAGGGCGCGGCCGTCGGGAGTTGGGAAGCGATCATCAAAAAGAAATGCGGTGCCCTTCGATTCGGGCGTGGGGACCGGGTACTGCAGGGAGCCCTCGCGGCGGAGCTTGGAATAGGACACGCCGCGCCAGCTGGGGGTGACCCGGGCGATCTCGTCCATCACCTCCGCCGGAGTATCCCCCGGGGTGACGAGACCGAGTCGCCGGGAGAGATCCACCAGGATGTCCAGGTCCTGGCGCGCCAGGCCCGGCGGTGTCACCGCCACATTGGTGAGCTGAATGTGGCGGTCGGTATTTGCGAAGGTCCCCTCCTTCTCCGCGAAGCTCGAACCGGGGAGCACCACATCCGCCCAGCGGGCCGTTTCGGTGAGGAACAGGTCCTGGACGGCCAGGAACTCGAGTTTGCGGACCCATTCCTCGGCCTTGGCCACGTTGGGGTCGGAGAGCACCGGGTTTTCGCCCATGATGAACATGGCGCGGACCGGGCTGCCCGACTTCACGATCTCGGTGACCATGAGCCCATTCTCGAGGGAGAGGGACTCCGCCGGCACTCCCCACGCCGCGGCGTATTCGGCCCGGTTGGCGGGATCGGTCACCGGGCGGTAGTCGGTGTAGGCGAACGGAATGGCCCCGACATCGCTGGCGCCCTGGACGTTGTTCTGGCCGCGGATCGGAATCATCGCCGCGCCCCACCGCCCGATCATCCCGCAGGAGAGCAGCAGGTTGAGCAGGCTGGTGACGATGTCGGTTCCGGTCGCATGCTGAGTGAGCCCCATGGCCCAGAGGGTCGAGCTGTTGGGCCCCCGGGCGTACATCTCGGCGGCGCGCCGGATGGTCTCCCGCGGAATGCCGGTGATCTTCGCCGCCACCTCGAGGGTGTACGGCTTGACCGCCGCCCGGACCAGGTCGAAGTCCGTGGTCCGTTCCCGGACAAAGCGCTGGTCCACCAGCCCCGCCTCGATGATGTGGGCCAGCATTCCGTTGTAGAGGGCCACGTCGGTTCCGGGGAGCATCTGCAGATGGATGTCCGCCAACCCGGCGAGCTCGGTTTCCCGCACATCCGCCACGATCAGTTTGGCTCCCTTGGCGTGGGCCCGCTTGATCAGCGCGCCGAACACCGGGTGGCTCTCCGTGGTGTTCGCCCCCGCGACGAAGATGACGTCGCAGGCCTCCTCGATTTCCCGCATGGACCCCGAGGCGGCGGCGGTGGCCAGCGCCCGGTTCATCGCCGCGACACTGGTGGAATGGCAGAGCCGGGTGCAGTGGTCCACGTTGTTGGTGCGGAAGCCGGCGCGGACCATCCGCATCAGCAGGTAGTTCTCCTCGTTGCTGCATTTGGCCGACGAGAAAGCGGCGAGCGCCTGGGGTCCCTGGGTGTCGCGCACCCGGATCAGCTCCTGGGCGGCGAGGCTCATCGCCTCATCCCAAGTCGCTTCCCGGAATCGCTCGTACCACTCCGGCGGAGTGGCTCCCCGATCGCGGACGTCGCCGTCTTCCACCAGGGGGAGGCCGGTCTGGGGCGGCTTCCCCACCTGGCGCCGCGGCGGACGGGGTTTCCGGGACTCTCCCTCCTCCGCCACGGTGTGCCAATCTCCGGAGCGGTACCGGGGCGATTCCCCGGTCCAGATCCACCGCCCCTCCCGGCGTTCCCAGCCCTTCCGGATCAACGGCGTGCTCAGCCGGTCGCGGTGTTGAGGGAAGTCGTAGCCGAAGCGGCCTTTGACGCAGGTGGAGCCCTGATTCGGGGTCCGCTCCTCGATCCACGGCGAGGTGACCCGGAC
>JBGPEJ010000079.1:0-12146 GCA_041482775.1 Gemmatimonadota bacterium
ATTCACAGCTTGATACACACATTCCGGGCCTCCGTGAAGAATCGCAGCGCCTCCTCGCCCCCCTCCTTGCCCAGCCCGCTCTGTCCGAGCCCGCCGAAGGGAACCCGGAGGTCCCGCAGCAACCAGCAATTCACCCAGACCGTTCCGCAGGCCACCGCGTCCGCCACCCGATGGGCGCGAGTCAGGTTCGTGGTCCACACCGAGGCCGCCAGGCCGTAGCGGCTCTGATTGGCGAGCGCCACCGCCTCCGCCTCATCCCGGAACGGGGTCACCGTCACCACCGGCCCGAAGATCTCCTCCTGATTCACCCGGGACTCCATCGGGAGCCCCGTGATGACCGCCGGCTCAAGAAAGAATCCCCCCTTGCAACGTTCGGGAAGCCGGGCGGGGCGCACTCCGCCGCAGTGGATGGCGCCGCCCTCGGCCCGCGCGAGCTGCAGGTAGGACTCGATCTTGTCCCGATGCGCGGCCGAAACCACCGCGCCGATGTTCGTCGCGGGGTCGGACGGGTCCCCGACGGCCAGGGCCTGGACGGCTGGGATGAAGCGGGCCAGGAAGGCGTCGTAGGCCGAGGCCTCTACCAGAATGCGCGAGCCACAGAGGCAGATCTGTCCCTGGTTGGTGAACGCGGAACGGACGATTCCCGGCACCGCATCGGAGAAATCGGCGTCGGCAAAGAGGATCGTCGGGTTCTTGCCCCCCATTTCGAGCGTCAGCGGTGTGAAGGAGGCCGCCGCCGCACGGGCGACCGCCGCGCCGGTGACGGTTCCTCCGGTGAAGGAGATGGCTCGGACCCCCGGATGCTCCACCAGGGCGGCACCCGCCTTCGGACCGGTGCCGTGCACGATGTTGAGCACCCCAGCCGGGAGCCCGGCCTCGATGCAGAAATCGGCGAGCATCGAGGCGGTCATCGGGGTCAGCTCGGAGGGCTTGGCGACCGCGGTGTTTCCGGTCGCCAGGGCGGGGGCAATCTTCCAGGACAGGAGGTAAAGCGGCAGGTTCCAGGGAGCAATCAGGCCGGCCACGCCGCGCGGGCGCCGTAGCGTGTAGTTGAGCGCCGTGCGATCGGTCAGGTGCGCTTCGGAGCGGGCATGGAGGATGGCGGTTGCAAAAAACCGGAAATTCGCCGAGGCGCGGGGGATGTCGAGCGTGGCCGCCAGGGACACCGGCTTCCCCGTGTCGGCCGACTCCGCACGGGCCAGCGCGTCGTGCTGCTCGTCGATCTGGTCGGCGATCCGGAGCAACATTCGGGATCGCTCCGCCGCCGGCGTCACCGACCATGCCGGAAAGGCTCGCGCCGCAGCCGCCACCGCCTTCCCGACATCGCGCGAGTCGCTGTCGGGGGCTCGAGCGCAGGTCCCGCCGGTCGCCGGCTCGACGACGTCGAGGTACTGCCCAGAGATAGGCGCCGCCAGCGCGCCGTCGATGTAGTTGGCGAGGGTCTTCACGGGTTCAGATCGAGGCGAGGCGCCCGCCATCCACCGGAAGACTCACTCCGGTGACATACCCCGCGGCGGGACTGGCAAGGAAGGCCACCACCGCGGCGATTTCCGACGGTTCGGCGAACCGTCCGACCGGAATCTCGGCCTCGAGCGCGCGCTGGATGGCCACGGTGGTGGTGTCGCCCGCTTTGGCCCGGTTGCCGATGATGGACTCGAGGCGGCCGGTCCGGGTGGAGCCCGGCAGGATGTTATTGACGGTGATCCCGTCGGGGGCCAGCTCCTTCGAGAGCGTCTTGGCCCAGCCGGCGGTGGCGGCGCGAATGGTGTTGGACACCCCCAATCCCTTGATCGGCTCCCGCACCGAGGTGGAGACGATGTTCACCACCCGGCCGTACCGTGCCGCGCGCATTCCCGGAACGACACACTGCACCAGGGCGTGATTGCAGAGCAGGTGCATCGCGAAGGCGGCGGTGAGCGCGGCTTCGGAGGCATCCAGCAGCGGCCCCGGCGGCGGTCCGCCGGTGTTGTTGACGAGGATGTGAATCGGCGGGTGCTCGGCAAGGTACCCGGCCACCACGCTTCGGACCGCGCCGGGAACCGCAAAATCGGCTACCAGGAACTCATGGGTGGCACCGGCAGCGGCCGGCAGGGAATCCCGCACGGCGCGAAGCTGCTCCGTGTTCCGGGCCAGCAACACCACCTCTGCCCCGGCTGACGCCAGGGCCTCCGCCGAAGCGCGCCCGATGCCCTGGGTACTGCCGCACACGAGTGCCCTGCGTCCTTGAAGGGGCGCCATGGCGAGCAAGCTACCCCCGCCGCCGGGTGGGCGGGAGTCCGGGTTGTGGACCTAGGCGGCGAGGCGGGAGCTTCGCAAATCGAGTTGGGCGCTGACGCGGTTGAGCGCGATCCGCACCTCGTGGACCCGCTCGGCGGCGGTGCGGAGGATGTCCTCGAGACCGGTCCGGCCGGCGAGGCGATGTTCGGAGGCTTCGGCGTACCCGCGCCCGCCCAGGCTCTCGTAGTACGACAGATCGGGTCCGCCCCGACGGATCTGCCGGGCGGCGATCCGCTCGGGGAAGACCCCGGAAAGCCAGAGCGCGTAATTCCCCAGGTGGACCGAGACCTTGAACTGCCGGTCGCCAGTCGACGCCGAAAGATCGGCGAGAATGTCCACCAGGTAGTGGTGGTCGTGGTCGTCGACGTCGTCCACCCGGTTGGCTCGACCGCGGACGCCGAATTCCCGGAGCAGCGCGGCGAAGTAGTCGGCCAGGGTCGGATCCTCGAGCCCGACGTCGAGGAGCGAGTGCCGCACCAATACGTAGAAGAGCAGGGAAGGGGAGGGGCCCGGGAGCGAGCTGCTCATCAGATAGGTCACCACCTCCGGCCGATCGAGCACGGCATCGAGCCCGACCTCGGGGCGGATGCCCAGGAGGTCGAGATCCTGTCGGGTGATGCGGCTTCGGGCGTCGGCGGCTATCACGTCGCTTGCCTCCTTGTACCGTTAGGTGCAAACCGCGCCCCCAGAGGTTGTGCAAACCCCGTACCGGAAGGATACCTTGTGCCTCCCGAGCCCAAGTCGTATTCCTACCTATCTATATACACGTCGGCTGAGCCCGGACGAACCACCCGGCAAGGAGATTCCGCCCATGCAGGGCCTGATGATGGATTGGCCGCTGGTTCTGTCCCATTTTCTCGACCGCGCCCGCAAACTCCACTACCGGCGCACAATCTCCAGCCGGCACGCCGGCGGGGTGTTCCGGTACACCTACGGCGATTGGGCGGTGCGGGTCGATCGTCTGGCGGAGGCCCTGACCTCCCTGGGGGTCGTGCGGGGGGACCGGGTGGCCACCTTCGCCTGGAACCACCACCGGCATTTCGAGGCCTACTTCGCCATTCCCTGCATGGGCGCCGTAGTGCACACGGTGAACGTGCGACTCTTCCCCGAGCAACTGGCCTACGTCATCAACCACGCCGGTGACAAGGTCATCCTGGTGGATGCCTCGCTGCTCCCCGCCTTCGACAAGATCCGCGATCAGCTCACCACCGTGGAGCACGTGATCGTCCTCAACGACGCCCCTCCCGCTCCGGGCTCCGGCGACCTCGACTATGAGACGCTGCTGGCCGAGCAAACCGGGCGATTCGCCTGGCCCTCGCTGGACGAGAACGAGGCCGCGGCGCTTTGCTATACCTCGGGGACCACGGGGAATCCCAAAGGCGTGCTCTACTCCCATCGTGCCCTGGTGCTCCACACGCTGGGCTTCTCGCTCGCCGACGCGTTCCTCCTCCGCGAGCGGGACGTCATCATGGCGGTGGTCCCGATGTTCCACGCCAACGCCTGGGGGCTGCCCTTTGGCGCGGCCATGCTGGGCTGCGCCGTGGTGCTCCCGGGGCCGTTCCTGCAACCGAAGGACGTGGCCGACCTGATTGAGAGCGAGAGGGTCACCTTCATCGGTGGAGTGCCCACGATCATCTCGGCGCTCTACCAGTATCTCAAGCAAGAGGGCCGCAAACTCCCGACCCTCCGGCAGATCATCGTCGGAGGATCGGCGCTCCCCAAGGTGCTGCTCGAGGGGTTCGAGCGGGATCTCGGCGTGGAGATCGTGCACGCCTGGGGCATGACCGAGCTCTCCCCGGCCGGCTCGGTGTCCCGGGTGCGGGCCGAGATGGAGTCGTGGCCCCCCGAAGAGCAGATGCGGGTCCGGCTGATGCAGGGGACCCCTTTCCCGCTGGTGGAGCTGCGGGTGGTTCAGGAAAACGGCACCGAGGCCCCCTGGGACGGCGAGACCGTCGGCGAGCTCCATGCCAAGGGGCCGTGGGTGGTGAAGGAGTACTACAACGACCCGACCAGCGCCGACCGCTTCGTGGACGGGTGGTTCCGAACCGGAGACGTGGCCTGCATCGACGAGCGGGGATTCGTCCGCCTGGTGGATCGGACCAAGGACATGGTCAAGAGCGGCGGCGAGTGGATCTCCAGTGTGGATCTGGAGAACGCGATCATGGGGCACCCGCAGGTGGCGGAGGCGGCCGTGGTGGCCATCGCCCACGCGAAGTGGACCGAGCGCCCGCTCGCCTGCGTGGTCCCCCGCGCCGGCGCCGCGGCCGACCTCACCCGCGCTTCGGTGCGGTCCTACCTCAAGGGGAAGGTGGCCGACTGGTGGCTTCCGGACGACATCGTGTTGATCGACGCGATTCCCAAGACCAGCGTCGGCAAGTTCGACAAGAAAGTGCTGCGGGAACGTTTCAAGGACTACGTCTGGCCGGAGGCCTCGTGAACCGACTGCTCCCGCTGGCCCTCCTCGGGGTGGCCGCCGCTCCGCTTCCGGCCCAGACCCGCGACCCCTACCTCGCGCTGGCGCGCCGGGTGCTCCGCACCACTCCCCTGGTGGACGGCCACAACGATCTGCCCTGGCGGATTCGCGAGGACACCCTGGTGGGCCGGGACGTGGAGGCCTACGATCTGCGCAAGCCGACCCCGGGGATGACCGACATCGCCCGGCTGCGTAAGGGAATGGTCGGGGCGCAGTTCTGGTCGATCTATATCCCCGGGGAAATCAAGGACTCGGGTTATGCCCGGGTGCAACTGGAGCAGTTCGACATCGCCCGGCGGTTCATTGCACGGTATCCCCAGGCGCTGGCCTGGACGCCGAGCGCGGCGGCGGTGCGGCGAGCCTTCGCGGCCCACAAGATCGGCTCCCTGCTGGGGCTCGAGGGCGGCCATGCGATCGAGAACTCGCTCGGTGCGCTCCGGGTCTACTACGAGCTGGGTGCCCGCTACATGACGCTCACCCACAACGTCACCTTGGATTGGGCCGATGCCGCGCTCGATCAACCCCGGCATGGCGGACTCACCGCGTTCGGCAAGGAAGTGGTCCGGGAAATGAACCGGCTGGGAATGCTGGTGGACCTCTCCCACGTTTCCCCGGGAGTGATGAGCGACGCACTCAGTGTCACCGAGGCGCCGGTCATCTTCTCGCACTCCGGAGCGCGGGCGCTGGTGGATCACCGCCGCAACGTGCCCGACTCGATCCTGGCGCGGATGCCTCAGAACGGCGGAGTGGTCATGGTGCCCTTCGTGACCTCGTTCGTCTCCCCGGCCCTCCACGCCTGGGACGATTCGAGCGCCGCCGCCGGCCTGAGCGCGCGCACTCGCGCCGGCAGTGATACCGCCGCCGCGCGCCGAGAGGTCCTTGCGTGGCGCGCCGGGCACCCGCCGCCGCATGTCACGATCCAGGACGTGGCCGACCACATTGATCACGTCCGTCAGGTGGCGGGGGTCGACCACGTGGGCATCGGCTCGGACTTCGACGGAATTACCGATACCGTCGAGGGGCTGGAGGATGTGTCGAAGTTTCCCGACCTCTTCGCCGAACTCGCCCGACGGGGATGGAAGGAGCGCGAGCTCCGCAAGCTCGCCGGAGAGAACGTCCTTCGGGTGCTCACGCGGGCGGAGCTGGTGGCCCGGCGCCTGCAGAGGGAGCGGCCGCCAAGCATCAAGACGCTCCGGCAGCTCGACGGCCCCGCCAAGTAGGCCGGCGTGGACGCTCTGCTCGAGCGGCTCTCGCTCGCGTTCGGCGTGCTGGCCGTCGGGGTGATTCTCCTCCCGACCGCCCGGGCCCGCGCGCTGGGTGGCATCGGTCTGGCCTTGCTCGCGCTCGCCGCCGCCGGAGACACGGTGGGTGGCGCCGGCCACGGGACCACATTTGCCACCGTCAACGAGCTGCTGGCCGGCTTGGGCGCCGCCATCGTGGTTGGGGCCGGGGTGCTCGCCCTTCGGGGGCGGGGTACCGCCGGCGCGGCCGCCCCCGCCGAGCCCGCGGCCCGTCCCGATCCGCTCTTGCTCCTCGGAATGCTGATTGCCACGGTGGCGCCGCACCTCGTGCTCGTGGGGCTCGGTGCGTTGCTCTCCATCGCGTCGCAGCTCTGGAACACCGTCCGGTCCGGGCGGGGCCGGTGGTGGGTTCCCCTGGCGGCGTCGGGCCTCCTGCTCGGGACGGCGTTCGCGCTGATGCTCACCATCATGGGCCCGGAGGGAGGGCGAGTCTCTCGCCTTCCCGACGGGCCGTTCAGCCCGGCGGCGGAACGGTGGCTGGTCCTCCTCATCGGGGGAGGCACCCTGCTGGTGGCCGGGCTGCCGCCGCTCCATCGGGCGCCCTGGCGGCTCTCCCTTGCGCCCCTCGCCGCAATTCTCCTGGTCCGGATCGCGGTGCCGGGGTTGTCCGGCGGGCTCGCGGAGTCGCAGGCGCTCGCGATGCTGGTGCTTCTCCTCGGGCTCGCCGCCGCTGCGCTGGCGGGCCGCTGGAGCGAAGTGATGGTGGCGGGTGGACTCATCGCACTCTGGAGCGGCCAGGAATTCGGCCAGTTGGCCGCCTGTGCGCTGGTACTGTGGGGATGGTTCGTGGGGCGGGGCATTCGGCTCCGCGAACGCTGGGCCGGCCTGCTGGGGGCAGTTCCCGCCCTCGGTGCCCTGCCCGCCCTGGAGAGCGCTCTGCTCGCACAAATCGTGTTGCCGGTCGCGGCGGTGGCCGCGGTGGTGGTGGGCCTGGGGCTGGAATTTCGGCGCCGCTCCCGCCCCCCCTTGCAGCCGGTTTAATTCCCCCCGCGAGCCGCTCGCACCGATCGGCATCGGTACCCTACGAGTGGGGAGTCCCTATATGGCGTTCAATCTTCCTCCGCTGCCCTACGACTTCAATGCGCTCGAACCGCATATCGACGAGGCGACGATGCGCATTCACCATGGCAAGCACCATCAGGCCTACGTCACCAATCTCAATGTCGCGCTCGAGGGCCAGGCGGCGCTGCAGGGCCTTTCGCTCGACGCGCTTATCGGAGATCTCAGCAAGGTGCCGGAAGCAATCCGCCCCGCGGTACGGAACAACGGCGGAGGGCACCACAATCACAGCCTCTTCTGGGAGCTGATGACTCCGGGCGGCGCCACCGCGCCGCAGGGTGCGCTGGGCAAGGCCATCGACGCGAGCTTCGGGGGCCTGGCGGGCTTCAAGGAGCAGTTCCAGAAGGCCGGCCTCGGCAGGTTCGGCAGTGGCTGGGCATGGCTCACCCGCGACAAAAGCGGCAAGCTCGGCATCGAGAGCACTCCGAATCAGGACAGCCCGGTCATGGACGGCAAGTTTCCGGTGATGGGATGCGACGTGTGGGAACATGCGTACTACCTCAAGTACCAGAATCGCCGGGCCGATTACCTGGGCGCCTGGTGGAACGTGCTCAACTGGACCATTGTCGGAGCCCGCTTCCAGGCGTGAATAGCAGGCGGTTGACCGAGGACGCCGTTCTCAGATAAGGACGAACGCTCATGCCACTCCCAGCGCCCGGCGCTCCCGCGCCCGATTTCACCCTCCCGGCCACGTCCGGGCAGCCGGTCGCGCTGTCCGCGCTGCGGGGGAAAAACGTCCTGCTGGCCTTCTTCCCGTTGGCCTTCACCGGAACCTGCACCGCCGAGCTGTGCGCCTTCTCGGACGACTATGCCAAGTTCCAGAGTGCGAACACCGTGGTCCTGCCGATCAGTGTGGACTCGGTGCCCACGCTCAGGGAGTTCAAGGCCAAGGGAAACATGTCGGTCGATCTCCTGAGCGATTTCAAGCGAGAGGTTTCCCGGCGGTACGGGGTGCTGAACGAGGACAAGTTCTTCAGCAACCGGGCCTACGTGCTGATCGACCGGACCGGGGTGGTGCGGTGGACCCACCTCGAGTCGGACAACGGCCAGCGCCGCGACAATGGTGAGCTGCTCGCCCAGCTGGCGGCGGTGCAGTGATCGCCTGAACCGACCACCGCTCCTCGACACGCCGGACGCCGGCCTCAACCAGGCGTTTGCCTGGGCGATCCGTCACGGGAGCGGCGGGGTGCGGGCGGACCCCAGCCCCGGCCTGGTCGACTGGGATGGCTTCGAACTGACCGACTTGCTGGAGCGGGCCGCGGCCTTCCGCCGCGTCGGCTCGGCGGGTCTGCCGGACCCGGCGGACCTGGTTCGCGGCGTGACCGCGGGACTCTTCGGGGCCCGGGCCGACGCCGAAGGCGGACGATTCGCCGTCGCGCCATGGCTGCCGGACGGATGGCGCTGGTTCGCGCTCCGGCGATTGCGGTGCCATCGCACGCTGGTGGATGTCGAGGTCCGGCCCCGGGCCGAGTGGGCCACAGTTCGGCTGACGGTGACCTTCGGTCCGCCGATTGCGGTCGCGCTCACGCTCAGAAACGCTGGCGAGGTCGCGAGGGTCACCGTCGACGAGGTGGCGCTCGAGGGGCAGCGCGCGGTGTTCACTGCCGCGGCGGAGCACGAAGCGATGTTCTTCTACCGGGGAGCGAGGGCATGAACGGTTCCCGACGGGCCGCCTGGGCCGGTCTCTGGCTGATGGTCCTCGTGGCCCTGGCAATCGTGGCGGTGCCGGTGGTCCTGATCCGGCCGTTTGCACCCCAGACGCCGGGCTCGATGGCGCTGGCGTACGCGCTCCGGCGGTGGTCGCCGCTGGTGACGCTGCTCGCGGCTGCGGCGGCGCTACTCCTGATTGTGCGGCTCTGGCCTGCGGCGCCGCGGGTCCTTCCCCGCACCGCCGCCGCGCTCGCCGGGCTGCTGGTGCTCTCCCCGGCCTGGTTGTCCCGGCAGAACCATTTTGAGTGGATGTTCGCGCCGCTCCCCGACGCCCGCTCGGTCCGGGCAGCGCGGGCGGATTTCGTGGCTCCCGGGGACATGGTGCTGGCCGTGGCGATCAAGGGAGACGCCGTGGCCTATCCGGTGCGGCAACTGGCCTACCACCACGTCGTGGAAGATGCGATCGGCGGAGTGCCGATCGTCGCCACATATTGAACACTCTGCCACACCGGTCTGGTGTGGGAGCGGACGGTCGAGGGACGGGTGTTGAACTTCCGGCTGGCCGGAATCAACAACCAGAACTTCATCATGCGGGACCGGGAAACCGGCTCCTGGTGGCAACAGGTGAGCGGCGAGGCGATCCTGGGCCCGCTCAAGGGGAAGCGACTGACCCGGGTCTTTCACGACGAGCTCAGCTTCCGCGAGTGGACCGCGGAGATGCCCGGCGGCCGGGTCCTGGCGCCGGCGGCGGATACGGCCTGGAAGCGCTTCTCGGCGAATTGGGAGGTGGAAACCGCGCGGGCTCCGGTGCGGGTCCACGCGCCGCTCGACTCCCGGCTTCCGCCGCGCACGGTAGTTCTGGGAGTCGACGTCGGCAGCAGGTCGAAGGCCTATCCGGAGGACCGCGTGCTCCGGCAGTCGCCGCTCCACGACCTCGTGGGCGGCGTCCCGCTGGTGCTGCTGGTCGGGCCGGATGGAAAATCCATTCGCGGCTTCACGGCCCGCGTGGACAGTTCCGGCATCGAGCTGGTGCGCCCGACCGAGGGCCCCCCGGGCGAGTTCGTGGATGTGGGCACCGGCAGCCGATGGAACTTCCGGGGAGAGGCCGTTGCGGGGGCGCTCGCCGGAAGGCGGCTTGCGCCGCTCTACCTCCTCAAGGACTACTGGTTCGATTGGAAGACCTATCATCCCGCGACCGAAGTCTACCTGCTGGGGGGAAGCAAGTAGCGAGGAGCGCTGATCGCTTCCCGCTGCCCTCCCACCACCGGTTACCCCGAATGCAACGATGACGGAAACCGGATCGGCGCTTGCGGTCGTCGGCCAGGTGGCGAGGATCCTGAACAGCGGCCTCGCCCCCGACGAAACGCTGCGCGTGGTCGTGGCGGCGGTGCAGGGGGCGCTCGGCGCCCGCCGCCTGGTGATCTGGCGCCGCGAGGCCAATGCCTCGACGTTCGCGGGGATCTCCACCCCCACCGGCGAGTATGCCGCCGCGTCGCTGGACGACCTCCCCGCCTCGGAGCCGTCGGTGCGGCGCTACCCGCTGGTCCACGGGGGGGCGCGGGTTGGGGTTCTCGAAGTGGATTTCGGGCCGGTGGACTTCCATCCCCAGTCGGAGCTCCTGCAGATCCTCTGTGACCTGCTGGCGCCGTTCCTCGACGTCATGACGCTGTCGGAGGATCTCGCGGTCGAGGTGGCCAGCCGCTCCCGCGAAATCGAGGAGCAGCGCCGGTTCACCAGCCTCATCATCGACAGCCTGCCGGTGGGCCTGTACGTCATCGACCGCGACTATCGCATCCAGATCTGGAACCGCAACCGGGAAACCGGTACGCAGGGGCTCCGACGCGCGGAGGTGGTCGGCCGGCCGGTCTTCGAGGTGCTGACCCGGCAGCCGCCGGGCCAGCTTCGCAGCGAGTTCGACCGGGTGTTCCGGGATGGTGAGGTCCAGCGGATGGACATCGAGGTCGAGACCCGGGGCGAAAATCGCCACTACCGGATCAGCCGGATCCCGATGCGCATGGAGGGTGATGCCATCACCCACGTCATCACCATCGGCGAGGACGTGACCGAGGCGCGGGATGTGCAGCTTCGAATTCTGCAGAGCGAGAAGCTGGCTGCGGTGGGGCAGCTGGCGGCGGGAGTCATGCATGAAATCAACAACCCGCTCGCCACCATCGGCGCCTGCGTCGCGGCGATCGACGCCCGGCTGGGAGACACCGCGGACGCCACGGTCCGCGAGTACCTCGAAATCATCGACAAGGAGGTTCTCCGGTGCACCCGCATCGTGGACGGGCTGCTCGATTTCAGCCGGCCCACGGAATCGGCGCCCCGCACCCCCACCCCGATCAATACCCTGGTCGAGCAGACCCTGTTCCTGCTCAAGCATCACCAGCGGTTCAAACGAATCACCGTCGCCCGGGAGCTGGCCGACGATCTGCCTCCGGCCCTCATCAATTCCGAGCAGATGATCCAGGTATTGATGGCGCTCATGCTGAACGGCGTCGACGCGATGGACGATGGCGGGGTGCTGACGGTGCGCACCCGGGCCAACCCGGCGCGCGCCGATGAGGTGATGATCGAGGTCGTTGATACCGGCCACGGAATCCCCGCCGCCGATCTGCCCAAGATCTTCGAGCCGTTCTACACCACCAAGCCGCCCGGCCGGGGCACCGGCCTTGGCCTCTCGATCTGCTACGGGATCGTGGAGCAGCATCTCGGCCGCATCGAGGTGGATTCCGAGCCGGGGCTGGGGGCGACGTTCCGGGTGTACCTCCCCATCGCCGTCGGGGGCTGAACGTGAAGATCCTGGTCGTCGAGGACGACAAAGTCGTCGGGCAGTACATCCGGCGCGGGCTGGAGGAATCCCAGTATCACGCCGATCTGGTGGAGGACGGGCTGGAGGCGCTGCGGCAGATTTCCGGCGGGCTCTACGACCTGGTGATTCTCGATCTCCGCTTGCCGGGGATGACCGGACTCGAGGTGCTGCGCACCCTCCGGGACCGGGGCAACACCACCCCCATCCTCGTGCTGACGGCGCAGGACGCGCTGGGCCACAAGGTCGAGGCGCTGCGCGCCGGGGCGGATGACTATGTGACCAAGCCGTTCGCGTTCGAAGAGGTGCTGGCCCGGGTCGAGGCGCTCTCCCGCCGTCCGAAACAGCTCACCAGCGCCAGGCTGGCGGCCGGCGACCTCGAGCTCGACCTCGGCAGCCGCGAGGTCCGCCGGGCCGGCCGGGTCATCGAGCTCACCCCCAAGGAATACGCGGTGCTGGAGTACCTTCTCCGCCATCCCGGTCGGGTCATGTCCCGGACCCTGATCACCGAGTACGCCTGGGACTATCACTTCGACCCCGGAACCAACATCGTGGACGTGGTGATCAACCGGCTGCG
>JBGPEJ010000080.1:0-12019 GCA_041482775.1 Gemmatimonadota bacterium
CCACCGTCCCAGTGCCGGCTGCGGACCAGCGTCATGGCCACCCACACCGCCGATCAGATCGACTACTGCGTTGAAACGATCGGCCAGATCGGCAAGGAGTTGGGGGTTATCTGACCGGACCGGTAACGGTTCGCCCGGTCCGCGCCGACTCGGACCTCCGCCGCTTCATCGACCTGCCTTACCGACTGCACGCGCGGGACCCGATCTGGGTCCCGCCGCTGCGTCGGGACGTCGCCCTGCTCCTTTCCCGCACCAAGAATCCGTTTTTTGAGCACGCCGAAGTGGAGTATTTCCTCGCCGAGCGGGATGGCGCCGTGGTCGGGCGGATCGCCGCCATCGCGAATCGGCTGCACAACGAATTTCACGGGGACAAGGTCGGGTTCTTCGGATTTTTCGAGTCGGAGGACCAGCAGCCGGTCGCCGACCAGCTGCTGAATGCCGCCGCCGACTGGCTCCGCGCGAGGGGGTTCGACACGATCCGGGGCCCCGCCTCATTCTCGATCAACGATGAATGCGGGGTCCTGATCGACGGCTACAACACGCCGCCGGTGCTCATGATGCCCCACAACCCGCGGTACTACGTCGGGCTCCTGGAGCGCGCCGGATTCAGCAAGGCGAAGGACCTCCTGGTCTACGAACACGGCGATTCCAGCGGGAACACCCCACCGGTCCCGGAACGCCTGACCCGCGCCAGCGAGCTGATCTGCCAGCGGCTGGGCATCACGCTGCGGCCGCTCCGGATGAAGGAATTCCCCGCCGAGGTGGAACGGGTAAAGGAACTCTACAACAAGGCCTGGGAGCGGAACTGGGGCTTCATCCCCATGACCGACCACGAGATTGATCATCTCGCCGAGCAGTTCAAGCCGGTGGTCGTGCCCGACCTGGTACCCTTCGTCGAGAAGGAGGGCAAGGTCATCGGATTCGCCCTCGCCCTGCCCGATCTCAATACCATCCTGAGCACCAATCGGTCCGGGCGCATGTTCCCGGTGATCCTCAAGCTCCTCTGGATGCTCAAGACCCACCGGATCCACCGCTGCCGCATCACGCTGCTCGGGGTTCTGCCGGAGTATCGGGGCAAGGGGATCGACGCGGTGCTTTACCACTGGATCTGGACCCGCGGGGCCCGGCTCGGTTACGGATGGGGCGAGGCCGGCTGGATACTCGAGGACAACCCCGCGATGAACGCCGGCCTGCTCAAGATGGGATTCACCGTCTACAAGACCTACCGGCTGCTCGATCGCCCCCTATGAACGTGCTGGTGACCGGCGGTACCGGATTCGTCGGGCGCCACCTGATCGATGCGCTGCTCGGTCGCGGCGACACCGTGACCGCACTGGTCCGCAACGCCGCGAAGGGGAAGGACCTCGCCGGCCGAGGGGTCCGGCTCGTCTCCGGCGACCTGAGCGACACCGATGCCCTGCGGAACGCCGCCCGGGGCCAGGAAGTCATTTACCACGCCGCCGGCCTGGTCGCCGCGAGAGATGAGGCCGAATTCCTCGCGGTGAATCGCGACGGGACGGCGCGCCTCGCCGCCGCGGCGGCGGTTACGTCGCACGCGCGCATCGTGCTGGTCAGCTCGCGCGCGGCAGCCGGCCCGGCGTCCCGCGGTTCCCGGTTGCTGGGTGAGGAGCCGGCTCGGCCGGTGACCGCCTACGGCCGGAGCAAGCTGGCTGGGGAGGCGGCGGTCCGCGCCGGAAAGCTGCCGTGGACCATCGTCCGGCCACCGACGGTGTACGGCCCCGGCGACCGGGAGATGCTCCGGGTATTCCGGGCCTCGAGGCTGGGGCTGATGCCGGTCTTCGGCGACGGCGCGCAGGAGCTGTCCCTGGTCTTCGCCCCCGATCTGGCGGCGGCACTCGCGGCGGTGGGGCGGAGTCCTGGGACGAGCGGGAAGCTGTACTACGCGTGCCACTCGGAGATCGTCACCAGCGCGGCCCTGGTCGCGGCGGTCGCTCGAGCGGTGGGTCGCCGGGCCCGGGTGGTCCGGATCCCGCGATGGGTGGCCGGCGTTGCGCTGAGTCTCACCTCGGGCGCGGCCCGTGTGGTGGGGCGCGCGACAATCCTCACCCGCGACAAGGCGAACGAGTTCTTCGCCCCCGCCTGGACCTGCGATCCCTCGGCGCTCGAGGCGGTAACCGGCTGGCACGCAGCCCACGACCTGAAGGCCGGCGCGGAGGCGACGGCCTCCTGGTATCGGGGCGCGGGCTGGCTGTGAGTCTGCGGGCGGAAACGAAACGAGGAGGGCGGTGCGGCCGCCCTCCTCGCTCCTTGCCGGTCGCTCCTGCTACTTGGTGACCGTAATGGTGGCGTGCATCTTCATTGCCATGTGCGGGGTGCAGGTGAGCTTGTAGACCCCGGCCGGAGCGTTGGCGAAGGAGACCGCCAGCGACGCGTTGGGCTCGGCCAGCAACATGCTGCTCAGCGGACCGATTTCGTCCTTCAGCTGCGGATCGATGATTTCCTTCGCACCCGCTGGAATGCTGTCGGCGAAGAACTGAACGTTGTGCGGCCCGCCACTCACGTTGTGGAAGACGACCTGGTCGCCAACCTTGATGGTCAGCTCGTTGGGCACGAATTTGTAGGTCGTCACCTCGAGAACCATGTTCACGTCATGGGTCGCACCGGCCGCCGCCGGCGCGGCGGCCGGCGCCGCTGCCTTGGTGGTGTCGGCCGCCGGTGTCTCGGCCTTCTTCTCCCCGCCGCACGCCGCCAGCACGACGGACAACCCGGCCACAACCGCAGTCTTCGTCATCGCCTCTGAGCCTCCCCTGACTTGGTGTAGAATCGTGGAAATTCCGCCCCGCGGCACCGACGCCTAGGTCAGCCGGACCGCCTTGTGAACAAGTTCACAAATATACATGTCGCTCCCGGCCAATGCCACGGGCCCAGGGAGCGGCGGGTATCTTCCGATCATGCCCCCCCGCCCCGGAGCCGTCGTCCCCCCGTGCACTGGGATGGGATCCCACTGCACCTCCCTCCGGGTGTTGCTCCGGGTTTCCGTGCTGGACGACGGGCCTCTCTCCGGTGACCATGAGGCGACCTGGCTGCTGGGTCATCGCGAGCGCATCGGGTTCGGAGCCCTGTGGCGCGACCGGGACGAGCTCTATACCGACGCGGTGCTCTACGTCCCCTGCCGCTTCCTCGAGCGGAAGGAATCCGGCCCCTCCCACTGCCGAGCCCACGGCTATACCCGGCGGCTGCGCGAAACACAGCGCCGTCCGGAGGAACCGCCTCAGGAAGGGGATGACCGATTCCGGATCGTGGAACGGGGAAAGTCGGTCAGCCGAACCCTCCCGCCGGCCCTCCGGCCGCCAAGAGAGCTCCCGATCCATGCCGGCTCGAATCCCTGCGTCGGGGCGCCATGTCGAACGGCCGACAACCGGCGTGGCGCGGCCTGCTGCCGGGACCTTCAGGTGGAGATCATGTGCACCCGCCGGGAGCGCAGGCTGGAGGCCCTGGTGCGGACCAGGCAGTCACCCTATCTCTGCAAGGTGGAACGGGAAAGCCCTTTTTCGCTCAGCGCCGAGATGATTTCGGCGTGTGGCTTCCTCGAAGAGGACGAGATCCACTGCTCGCTCCATGGCCGGCGGAGGCGAGACGGGCGCCCCGCCAAGCCCGACCTCTGCAGTCACTGGCCGGAGGCGGGAGATACCACTCACCCCGGGTGTGTGTTCGCCCCTTCTTAACCTTTGGTGTGCAACAACCTGGCCCGCCTGGCGTCCTTAGATCGGGAAGGTGGGCTGGAGCAGGCAAAGCGACCGGAGTCTATGGACGACCTCGAACGGTTGTACAAGACGCATTATGCCGCCGTCGTCCGGTTCCTCTACCGGAAGATCTGGGACGCCGACCGCGCCGAAGATTTGGCGCAGGAGGTGTTCATTCGGGCCATGGCGCATAAGCCGGAAAAGCCCCGTGCCTGGATCTTCGCGGTCGCCGCGAACCTGGCCCGGGACGAGGCTCGCGCCGCCATCCGCCGCAAGAAGCACCTGACGCTGCTGAAGGACGATCCGATCCCGTTCTCCACGCCGGACGCAACCGCCGATGATGCGGTGGAGCACGACGAGCGCTGGGAGCAGGTGAGTGGCGCGTTGGCGACGTTGACCGAACGGGATCGGGAAGTGCTGCTGT
The DNA here is from genome assembly GCA_041482775.1 of Gemmatimonadota bacterium. Taxonomy (GTDB): domain Bacteria; phylum Gemmatimonadota; class Gemmatimonadetes; order Gemmatimonadales; family GWC2-71-9; genus JABFSM01. The sequence continues at coordinate 4,129 of JBGPEJ010000080.1, forward strand.
TGTGGGACGCGGGACTCAGTTATCCGGAGGTCGCCGCGCAAACGGGGCTGGCCGTGGGTGCCGTTGGCACCACACTGGCTCGGGCCCGGAAGCGGCTGATCGAGGCCTATGACAAGATGGGATACCAGCCGGCGCATGCGGCACGTTCCTGAAGAGGAGCTGCACGCCTACCTCGACCAGGCGTTGAGCCGGTCGCAGTGCGTCGAAATCGAGACGCATCTGGCGACCTGCGCGCACTGTCACGACCAGCGCGATGAAATCGCCGCGCTGCGCGACCGCACCACCGCCCTGCTCGGCCAGTTGACACCCCGCTCGCTCATCCTGCCCCCGGCGTTCGAGACCTTGGCGGCGCGGAAGCCGGTGGTGGCCGCAGCGGCGGTTTGGCGCGTGCGGTTCCGCCGGGCCGGCCTCTGGGCCGCGAGCCTGGCCGCGGCGGTCGGCGCCGGGTGGGCGGGCCGGAGCGCCTTCGATCCGCATTCCGCTCTGCCGGTGGCGGTTTCCAGCCTCCCCCGTCTTCCCGCCGCACTGCTGCCCGACCCGGTGGCCGATCTGGCGCAGCAAGCCACGCCGATTCCGATTCAGGAACACCCGACCCGGTTCGTGGCGACGCGGCCTGCCGGCTACCGGCAAGCCGATGCGATCGCCCCGGCACCGACGCTGCAACTGGTCGCCGCCTTGGTCCCGATGCGCGAGGCGTCGCCCGCCGGGCTGTTCGCGGTCACCCATCCGGACACCCACTCACCGTTCGACCGGATCTGGCGATCGGTCTCGTGGGAAGAGGCGCTCCAGATCGCGGGGAGCGGGCTCCCCTTCATCGAAGGGCTCCCGGTGGTCGGCGTGCTGCTCCAGCCCGGTGCCGCCGGCGAGCGCCCCACCGTGATCGTGGCCCAGCAGGATCCCGGTGGCGAGGTGATTCAGAGCATTGAAGGGCCGGTCGCCAAGGTGAGCGAGTTGCTCGATCGCCAGGCGACCCCCGACCTCCACGCCAGCGAGCCGGCCCGCACTACGCCGGACTACGTGGAAGGCCCCGGAGGGGTGCGGCGCACTCTCCGCATCCTTTCGGTCACCGGCCGCCTCCCGGTGGATTCGCTCAACGCACTCGCCCGGCTGGCCACCATTCGCTGACCGGGAACGATCCCGAACGCAAAGCGCCCCCCGGCCAGAGCGGCTCGGGGGGCGCTTTCTTTTCGGCATCCGCGGCTATCGGGTGTGATCCCGCCGATCCAGCTCCACCGGCATCGCGAAATCGCGGGCCTTTTCGTCGTGGAAGAACTCCTCCCCATGGCCGTGCTTGCGCTCCTCCGTCAGCGTGATGAGCGCGAGCCGCGGGGAAACCATCGGGAAGGTCCGGGCGAACAGACCGTAGGAAAGGAGGAAGAATCCGAGGAAGCCGAGCATCGGACCGGCCTCGGGAAGCCCGTAGGTCGGGCCGGAGAGCGCGGTGACCGACGGAGTCACCAGCAGATAGCGCTCCAGCCAGAGTGAGCCAAGGCTCACGGTGGCGAAGAGGCCCAGCAGTAAGGGCGATTTCTTGGCCGAAACGAACAGCAGCCCCCAGAAAGGAATCAGGAACATTCCAAGGAACACCGTGCGACCGATCGGGAGCCAGGGCCCCCAGAGGCGGGCGAAGACGAACCCGGTTTCCTCGGGAAGGTTGCCGTACCAGATCACCAGGAACTGCGCCCACATGAGGTAGGCCCAGAACACGGTGAATCCGAAGCAGAGCTTGCCGAGATCGTGGCGCTGCTTCGGGCTCACCAGGTCCGCGATCCCGAGCTGCTTCCGGCCGTACAGCATGAGCAGGGCGAGCAGGGTGTGCGCTCCGAGGAACGATCCCATGAAATAGAATCCGCCCAGCAGGTTGGAAAACCAGTGCGGTTGGAGCGCCATGATCCCGTCGAACGCCACGACCGTCGCCGCCATGGCATAGACGACGATGTAGAGCGGAGCCAGCCGCCGGATCCGGGACTCCTGCGCCGCAAGCCCCGCCGGGGACCCGTCGAATCCGCCGGCCCACTGATCGTACATCGCGCGGCGTCCGTCCCGGACCCCCTCCCGAACCGCCGCCATGTCGGGCAGCAGGTCGGCGCGGACCAGGAGCCAACCCACGGTGAAGAGCGCCAGGAGGGAGAGCATCAGACGCGCCGCCATGAAGCCGTGGGACAGCCAGAGCGCCTTGCCGGGAGAAAAACTCGGCAGCTGCTCCTGCATCGGGCCGTAGATCGCCTGGTAGCCGAGGGTGAGAATTAGGGCGCAGCCGGCCAGAGAAATCACCGCGAAGAACACGGTGGCTTCGGAGAACCGGATGATGACTCCCGACCACTTGGCGTTGGCGGTCTTGTGGACCGCGGTGAGCGCGAGGCTTCCCGCGGTAAGACCGGTGAAGAAGAGCCAGTTAACGTGGAAGGCGTGCCACGCCCGGAGGCCGTTTCCGCCGCTCACCGCCACCACGAACAGCGCGGCCCCCACCGCGGCCAGCAGCGCACCCAGCTTGACGAAGAGATTGTAGCGGCCGCTCACCGAGCGGGCCACGAGCCGCTGCTGCAGGTCGCGCTCGGTCATCTTACTTGGCCCCCCCCCACTACGGGCTGGGCCGCGTCGTGCTGCAGTTTCCGGACGTAGTTCACGATGGCCCAGCGATCCTGCCGGCGATACACCTTGTCGCCGTAGCGGGACATGACGCCTCGGCCGTAGCGAATCATGCTGTAGAGATACCCGTCGGAGTACGCCATCGCCTTGGGCGTCAGGAGTGAAAGCGCCCCCACCTTTGGGCCCACCGGCCCGTCAGCGGCGCCGGCATTCCCGTGGCAGACCGCGCAGAACGTGTGGTAGAGCGTGTCGCCCCGGGCGAGGGTCGAGTCGGGGATGGTCGGATTCACCAGCTTGTTTGCCGTCGCCGGATTCGCCGCGGCGAACTCCGCCGACCAGTCCGCTTCGGCGCCGGTAATCGGCACCGTGCCCGGGACCGTGTTGCGCGGAATGTCGGCGCGACCGTAGGGGTGGACGGCGCGCGACTTGATCATGTGGTCGAACCAGGGCACCGCCTTCATCAGGTCGTCCGGTGACCAGGCGTTGTAGTAGGCATCGCAGCCGCAGAGGACCAGGGCTGCCGCCGCGGCCAGGAGCCTACGCCCCATGGATCGTGACCTCCTCCGACCCGGTCCTGGCGAGGAGGTCGCGGACTCCGGCGGACTGATCCGGCCCGCAGGGGACGAAGATCCCGATCCGATCGTCGCTGAAGAGCGGATGGTAGGCCCGGCCCTTGAGCGACTTGACCAGGGACAGGATGATCATCCCCGCCACGGTGCAGAGGGAACCGTACAGGATGGTGAGCTCGAACGCGAGCACGACGTAGGGCGGAACCGGCGCAATCGGCTTTCCGCCGACCAGCAACGGCCAGTCGCGCGACATCCAGATCGTCATGGCGAAGCCGGCGGTGCAGCCGGTAAGGCCGCCGATCAGCGTGAACAGCCGCACCCAGCTGATCGGCTGGTCGAGGGCGTCTTCGATCTCGTGATTGGGGGCCGCGGTATAGACCGTCAGATCCTCGAACCCCTTGGCTTTGAGGGCGCCGATCGCCTCGACGGCGGAATCCACGTGGAGGAACGCCCCGAGAACCCCGGGCACCGGCTTCGCGCCCATCAGTGCCCTCCTCCGTGCTTCCGCGGGTAGGGGATCATCTCCTTGATCTCCTGAATCGCGACCACCGGGAAGGTCCGGGCAAAGAGCAGGAAATACATCAGGAACCACCCGAACGACCCGACCAGGATGCCCCAATCCGCCCAGGTTACCGCGGGAACCTGCCAGGCGCCGGGGAGATAGTCGTTGCTGAGGGACGAGGCGATGATCACGAACCGCTCGAACCACATGCCGAGATTGATGAAGAGCGAGATCAGGAAGAGCGCGGTCAGGTTGGTGCGGATCTTCCGGAACCAGAGCAACTGGCTCACGAACGCGTTGCAGATGATCATGGTCCACCCCGCCCACCACATCGGCCCGAAGGCCCGGCGCCAGAACGTGGTCTGCTCGAACGTGTTCCCGCTGTACCACGCCACGAAGTACTCCATGGCGTAGGCGTAGAACAGGATGGACCCGGTGAGCAGCGTCAGCTTAGCGAGATTGTCGAAATGGTACTCCGTCATCATGTGCTCGAGCTTGAGCACCTTGCGGAGCGGAATCAGCAGCGTCAGCACCATGCCGATGCCGGAATAGATCGCGCCCGCCACGAAGTACGGAGCGAAGATGGTGCCGTGCCAGCCGGGGATGATGGACATCGCGAAATCCCACGACACCACCGAATGCACCGACAGCACCAGGGGCGTGGCGAGCGCGGCCAGGTAGAGATAGCCCCGGGAGTAGTGCCGCCACTGGCTGTCGGCGCCGGTCCAGCCCATGGCGACCAGCTTGTAGATGCTGTGCCGCCATCCGGACACCTTGTCCCGGATGGCGGAAACGTCGGGGATCAGGCCGACCACGAGAAACGTGGTGGAGACCGTGAAGTAGGTGGTGATCGCGAAGACGTCCCAGATGAGGGGCGATTTGAAGTTCGGCCAGAGGAAGCGCTGGTTCGGATAGGGCAACAGCCAGTAGAACACCCACTGCCGCCCGATATGGATGATCGGGAACAGCGCCGCGGTCATCACCGCGAACACCGTCATCGCCTCGGTCGAGCGATAGACCACGGTGCGCCAGGGCGACCGGAAAAGGAAGAGAATCGCCGAGATCAGCGTTCCCGCATGACCGATGCCGATCCAGAACACAAAGGTCGTGATGTACACGCTCCACATGACCGGCGGGGTGTACCCGGCCAGGCCCAGCCCCTCCTTGAGCAGCATCACGAATGTTCCCAGTCCGACCAGGAACATTCCCACCGCGCCGAACAGCGCCAGATAGTACCCTCGGCTCGGGGTACCCAGCGTCGCCAGGACGTCGCGGGTTACTTCCGCGTGCGTCTGGGTGGGCCGATGGGGGTCGTGCACGATCGCGGTCATGCCTGGACCCGGGCGAGATAGGTGATGCTGGACCGCACGTTGACGTCCTCCAGGACGTGGTACCCGCGGGGGTCCTGCTTGCCCTGCACCACCCGGCTTTCCGGATCGTTCACGTTGCCGAAGACGATTGCCCCGGAGGGGCAGGCCTGCTGGCAGGCCGTGACCAAGTCGCCGTCATGAATCGGGCGGTCCTCCAGACGCGCCTGGTGCTGCGCCCCGCGGATCCGCTGCACGCAGAAGGTGCACTTCTCCATGACGCCACGCGCCCGCACCGTGACATCCGGATTGAGCTGGAGGTTGAGCGGCTCCTCGAAGGAGCGCTTGGCGTAGGGGAACCAGTTGAAGTACCGGACCTTGTAAGGACAGTTGTTGCTGCAGTACCGGGTGCCCACGCACCGATTGTAGACCTGACCGTTGAGTCCGTCCGCCGTGTGGTACGACGCGTACACCGGGCAGACCGGCTCGCAGGGCGCGTTCTCACAATGCTGACAGAGCATCGGGGCGAAGCGGGCGGCGAACGGCTCGCCCGGCTGGGAGCCGCCCTCAAAGTACCGTTCGATGCGCATCCAGGTCATCTCGCGGCCGCGAAGCACGTTGTCGTAGCCCACCCACGGGATGTTGTTCTCGGAATAACACGCGGTTACGCAGGCCGAACAGCCGGTGCACTTGGCCAGGTCGATGACCATCCCCCAGCGGGGCTGGGCGGTGGCATAGGCGCCGAGCTTCTGCTTGTCCACCTGGGCAGCGCGGAATCCGGCAATCGCCCCCCGCTCCAGCTCGGGATTGATCTCATGCTCCTCCTGCCCGGCCTGGCGGAGCGACTCCTCGACGGTGTAGCCCTTCCTGGCGTGCGCCAGCGGCATTGCCTCGGAAATGTGCCGGCCGAGCTGGCGCGGGTTTCCGTCGGTGCGGGCCAGCTGGTGGAATTCGCGGGTCTTTTCGAGGGAAACCTTGGTGCTCAGGTAGGGAAGGAATCCGCTCTCCCCCTTGGCGCCCAGCAGGTCGAGGGCATTGGCCCCGATCCCCTGGGCGTACTTCCCGAAGGCGGTGTGCCCCAGGCCGAGCGGGGAGGCCACCACGTCGGGTCGGACCCCGGGGTAGAGGTACGCCGGTACCTCGATGACGCCGTGCGGTGAGCGGATCCGCAGCACTTCGCCGTCGCGGACATCCAGCCGGGCAGCGGTCTCGGGATGCAGCTCCACCCAGGATCCCCAGGTGATCTTGGTGACCGGATCGGGATTCTCCAGCAGCCAGGGCCGGTTGGCGCCCCGGCCGTCGAAGTACATCGAAGAAGGCGTGGGCAGAAACACGAACTCGCCGGCACCGTCGAGGGCGGGCGCGGTAAAGCTCACCTGGGCCGCGGCGGCCGCGAGGCGCACCGTCGCCGCGGGCGCATCCTCATAGAGTCCGCCACGCTGCAGGGCGTCCCGCCAGAACTGGTCGGCATCGCCCGCTCCACGGGCCTTTCCCAGGTCGGCCCAGTGCTGCTTGAGGTGCGCTTCGAACGACGGCGCCGCGAACCGCGTCAGCGCTCCGCCCACCTTCTGCGCGGTACGGAGCAGCACGTCGCCGGTCGCCATGGTCTTGAATACCGGGGTCATGACGGGCTGCATCAGCCCTCGCACGCCGGCCCGCGGCCGGAGGTCGTCCCAGCGCTCCAGAGGGTGATGGCCGGGCAGCAGGAGGTCGCAGAGCGCCGCGGTCTCGTCCGGGAAGAGCGCGGTGCTCACCTTGAAGGGTACCTTGGCCATCGCCGCCGCGAACTCGGCACTCCGGGGAAGCGCATACGCCGGGTTCGCGTCGTGCACCAGGAGCACCGCGATCTCCCCCGCCTTCATCGCGGCGATCAGCGCTTCCATGGCTCCGTAGCCGTCGCCGCCGGAGAGTCCGGCGCCAAAGCGCACCGTCTGTCCCACATTTCCGGCCACATAGTTGAGCAGGTTCACCGCCGCGGCGACCTCGACGGCGCCGCGGTGCTGGGCGCCGATGCCCCCGGCCACCGCGAGGCTGGGTGACGCGGACACGAACTCACGGGCGAGTTTCCGCACCGCGTCGGGGGTGAGACTGGTGGCCTGGGCGACTTTGTCGGGGGTGTAGCCGGCCAGCGTGGCCTTGAGCTCGTTCGCGTCGGCGGGAGCGGAGGTCCGCTCGCTCAGGATCACGTTCGCCATCCCGAGCGCCAGTAGCGCCTCGGTGCCGGGGACGATGGCATGCCATTCATCGGCGTTCATCCCCGTCAGATTCATGCGGGGACCGACGTACACATGCCGGGCCATTCCGGCGCCGTCGAACCCGTGGGCCTTGGCGAACCCGCGTTGCTGCTCCACCACCGGACCCCAGGTCTCCAGGAAATCGGCGCCGAAGGACACGATGTACCGGGCCCGCGCAAAGTCGTAGGCGGGGAGCTCATCGACGCCGAAGACCTGCCGGTTGGCCGCCCGCTCCGCGGCGCGGTCGAACGGCTCATAACGCACCAGCTTGCCGCCCTGCGCCTGAGTCCACTCGGCCAGCAGATCGCTGAAAGTGCCCGGCCCGGCGCCGCTGATGACGGCGAGCTTGCCCGCGGCGCCCGCGAGCTTCGGGGCCAGGCGCCCGATCGCCTCGTCCCAGGTGATTTCCTTGAGGGAGCGGCCCTCACGCGCCTTCGGCCCGGCGAGGCGGTCCGGATTGTACAGCCCCTGGAGGCCGGCCTGACCGCGCTGGCAGAGCGTCCCGGCGTTGATCGGGTGGGCGGGATTCCCTTCCAGTTTGATGGCGCGGGCTTCCCGGGTCTTTACGTGCAAGCCACACCCGGCCGCGCACTCGGTGCAGGTGCTGGCGTACCACGTCGGAATGCCCGGCACTTGGTCCTCGGACTGCACCAGGTACGGGATGAGCTTCTCGACCTTATCGGTGGAGCA